>NZ_CP025572.1:2397161-2461324 GCF_018336975.1 Marinomonas sp. CT5
GGGTTCGAACCCCTGTTACCGCCGTGAAAGGGCGGTGTCCTAGGCCTCTAGACGAACGGGACACATCTTAGCTTTTATAGTGCTACAACTATTTTCCTTTTCTAAAAGGAAATGGAGCGGGAAACGAGGCTCGAACTCGCGACCCCAACCTTGGCAAGGTTGTGCTCTACCACTGAGCTATTCCCGCATTCGACCACCCTACTCTTTACTCGCATAAAGCAGTGAGTGATCTCATCATGATCAAGCTTAAGCCAATCATAATTTAATAATTTGTGGCGTCCCGTAGGGGGTTCGAACCCCTGTTACCGCCGTGAAAGGGCGGTGTCCTAGGCCTCTAGACGAACGGGACACATCTTAGCTTTTATAGTACTACAACTATTTTCCTTTGCTAAAAGGAAATGGAGCGGGAAACGAGGCTCGAACTCGCGACCCCAACCTTGGCAAGGTTGTGCTCTACCACTGAGCTATTCCCGCATTCGACCACCCTACTCTTTACTCGCATAAAGCAGTGAGTGATCTCATCATGATCAAGCTTAAGCCAATCATGATTTAATAATTTGTGGCGTCCCGTAGGGGGTTCGAACCCCTGTTACCGCCGTGAAAGGGCGGTGTCCTAGGCCTCTAGACGAACGGGACACATCTTAGCTTTTATAGTGCTACAACTATTTTCCTTTTCTAAAAGGAAATGGAGCGGGAAACGAGGCTCGAACTCGCGACCCCAACCTTGGCAAGGTTGTGCTCTACCACTGAGCTATTCCCGCATTCGACCACCCTACTCTTTACTCGCACAAAGCAGTGAGTGATCTCATCATGATCAAGCTTAAGCTTAAGCCAATCATGATTTAATAATTTGTGGCGTCCCGTAGGGGGTTCGAACCCCTGTTACCGCCGTGAAAGGGCGGTGTCCTAGGCCTCTAGACGAACGGGACACACCTTAGCTTTTATAGTGCTATAACTACTTTCCTTTTTCTAAAAGGAAATGGAGCGGGAAACGAGGCTCGAACTCGCGACCCCAACCTTGGCAAGGTTGTGCTCTACCACTGAGCTATTCCCGCAAAAACTTCTCATACAACATCAAAAAAAGTAGACTCTACAACCAACCTTATGAAAGGATGGCGTCCCGTAGGGGGTTCGAACCCCTGTTACCGCCGTGAAAGGGCGGTGTCCTAGGCCTCTAGACGAACGGGACAACGTAATAATCTTGCTGTGTGAGCGGGTGCGTATATTACTGTTACCAATCATAAAATCAATAGTTTTTTTCATTAATTTAAGCTACTTAGAGAAAAAGTCGCTTTGAAAATCAATCTGATCGGAGCTTTTATGCTAAATAAACACTTTTTTTTGACCTTATCACTTACCACGCTTTTATTAGCTGGCTGCTCTACAACCCACTATATAAGCATCACCCCAGAAACAAATATCAAAAACGCTAGCCTTACAAACGAAAGGGTCATCGAGGTCAGCACAAGCACAAAACTAACCAACTCTGTTGGTTCAATTAAAACAGGCATTAATGAACACGCGGATATTTTCACCACCAATGATGTAACACAAAGTGTTAAAGACAGTGTACTAAGTGGCTTACGCCAATTAGGCTTTACTCCTGATCAAGGTCTAATGCCCCCTGCCAAACTTCAAATCGACATTACCAAGATGAGTTACACTACAAAAGTTGAGACATTAAAAACGGTTGCTACACTAGATTTTGAATTAAAAGTAACCTTAGCGGCGAAAGGCCAGACCTATAAAGCTAACTATGGTTCACAGAAAGTAAGAGAATACGGCACAATGCCTTATCAAGAAGCCGTTCAAGATGACATGAATGGTTTAGCTAGCCAAACAGTAAATCGTTTGCTCAGTGACCCCAACATTATTGCTTTACTTAAATAAAATAATTACAACAAAATGGTCTTGCCTGAACAGCAAGACCATTGCTGCCCTACTCCTACCTATCAACACATCACTTCAAACCACTTTTTTATTAACATCTTAATTCTTCAACTTGATTGCCTTGATGTAAGGTGTAAAGTTAACTTTTTTATCCCAGTCTAAAAAGGATACCGTGGTGCAAATTCGCAAATCTAATAAGCTCGCCAATATATGTTATGAAATACGTGGACCTGTTCTTAAAGAAGCGGTTCGAATGGAAGAAGAAGGTCAACGAATTCTGAAATTAAATATTGGTAACCCTGCACCATTCGGTTTTGAAGCTCCTGATGAAATTCTTGTTGACGTTATTCGCAATCTACCAACCTCTCAGGGATACTGCGAATCAAAAGGACTTTTTTCAGCCCGTAAAGCTGTCATGCAAAAATACCAAGCTATGGGGATAAAATCCGCAGATGTTAATCACGTTTGGATGGGGAATGGTGTCAGTGAGCTCATCGTAATGGCCATGCAAGGTTTATTAAATGATGGCGATGAAATCCTTATCCCAGCACCAGATTACCCTCTTTGGACCGCTGCAGCGACATTATCTGGTGGTTATGTAAAACATTACCTTTGTGATGAAGGCGCAGGCTGGCAACCAGATATTAATGATATCCGCTCAAAAATTTCCAATAAAACCAAAGCGATTGTCATCATCAACCCCAATAACCCAACAGGGGCTGTTTATAGCAAAGATATTCTCGAAGCCATTATTAATCTTGCTGAAGAACACAAATTACTGATTTTTTCAGACGAAATTTACGACAAAATTCTTTATGACGAAGCCAAGCACATTCCTACCGCAACCTTAACAGAGGGGCGAGCCCCTTGTGTTACTTTTGGTGGTTTATCTAAAGTCTACCGAACAGCTGGCTTTCGATCTGGTTGGATGACCATAACTGGTGATAGAAGTGGCATTAGTGACTATATAGAAGGGTTAGAGATACTTAGCTCAATGCGCTTATGCGCTAATGTACCAGCCCAGCACGCGGTTCAAACAGCCCTTGGTGGATATCAGAGTATTGATGAGTTAATTATCCCTGGTGGGCGCTTATATGAACAACGTAAGGTCGCATGGGAAGCATTAGATTCTATCCCTGGCGTTCATTGTCATAAACCAGAAGGCGCTTTGTACTTATTTCCTCGTCTCGACCCAAATATCTATAACATTAAAAATGACATTGACTTAGTTTTACAGTTCCTACGTGAAGAGAAAGTACTTATTGTGCAAGGCACGGGGTTTAACTGGCCAACACCAGACCATGTGCGCTTTGTTTTTCTCCCACATGTTGAAGAGCTAACTCCCGCTATGGAGCGCTTTGATGCATTTTTAGCTCGAATGAGAAAGCGTTAACCCCTCTCTTGAAATAATCTAGGAAAGCCCTACTATGCTCCTTAACAGTTTCTTAAGGAGCATATCAATGCGTATTATTCTGTTTTTGCTGACAAACCTTGCTGTCATGGTGGTTGCAGGGATTGTTTTAAGTCTTTTAGGCGTTAATGGCTATATGACCAGTAACGGTTTGAACTTCACGTCTTTACTGATTTTCTGTGGGGTATTTGGTTTTACCGGCAGTTTAATTTCACTATTTCTATCCAAATTTATGGCAAAGCGTGGTTCAGGTGCAGTGGTTATAGAGCAACCACGTAACCATAAAGAAGTATGGTTATTAGATACCGTTAAGGAGCTTTCGCACAACGCAGGTATAAAAATGCCTGAAGTGGCAATTTTTCCAGCTCATGAGGCCAACGCTTTTGCCACAGGCTGGAATAAAAATGATGCCCTTGTTGCGGTATCAAGCGGTATGCTTGATCGATTCTCTCCTGATGAGATTAAAGCCGTTCTTGGCCATGAAATTGGGCACGTTGCTAATGGAGACATGATCACTCTCTCCCTTATTCAAGGCGTGGTAAACACTTTTGTTATGTTTTTCGCCCGCATAGCAGCTTACGCTGTTGATCAATTCTTGAGAAGGGATGACAACGAAGGCTCAGTTGGCTGGGGTTACTATATTGCAACGTTCGTGTTTGAGATCGTTTTTGGTATTTTAGCTTCTATGATTGTTATGTGGTTCTCTCGATTCCGGGAGTTTCGTGCTGATGAAGCTGGAGCTAAACTCGCAGGAAAAGGAGCGATGATCGCCGCATTAGCTCGACTACAACAAGAACACGAAGAAAGTCATATGCCAGACTCTATGCTTGCTTTCGGTATTCGTCGCGGCAAGAAACCAACACTGGGCGAACTTTTTTCTAGTCACCCACCTATTGGCGATCGAATCAAGGCCCTTCAAGCGCTTTAAAATTTGCTCACCAAATACCCCCCAAAAAAACGCCAGCATAAGCTGGCGTTTTTTTATCAGTGATTTTTTAAAGCTTAATTATCAGTACTGAAAAGCTTTTTTCCCGCCAACAAAGCGGCTGGGTGAAGTTGCTCTCCCCCCTCAGTGATGTAATCATTCAACATCGCTTTCATACGTCTTGGCCAAAACTTTGTTACATGTCCCGCAATAACTTCTGCAACCTCAGTATTGTCTCCAGCGCTTATGTTATTAACAGCAATCTGGTTAATCATTTCTATCACACGCTCTTGCTCACTTTGATGCATATTTTATTCTCACAGCAACAATTCACATCTAACCATATCCAATCCAGCAAATTAGAGTGATGAAGATTTAAATCTCACCATCACACTCCATATGCCAATCAAGATAACCCCATTCTCTACCCGTTATTTAGTGGCCACTAACGTTGCTTCTGAGAGGAATCTTTGTTGGCGATGGTGATTCGCCTCAAAATTCTTCTGCCACTCAGATGGTTGAGAAACTTTTTCTACCTGTACCGCTGTCACCTTATATTCCGGACAATTTGTTGCCCAGTCGGAATTATTCGTTGTGATCACGTTAGCCCCACTTCCTGGATGATGGAACGTTGTATAAACCACACCCGGCTGCATTCGATCACTGATACGAGCTCGAAGAACAGTGTGCCCCGCGCGACTACTGATTCCAAGCCAATCACCATCATTCACCCCACGCTCTTCAGCGTCATGTGGGTGAAGCTCTAAAAAGTCTTCATCATGCCATGCTTGATTATCGGTACGACGCGTTTGAGCCCCCACATTGTACTGACTAAGAATTCGACCTGTTGTCAATAATAATGGGAATCGACGATTAGCTCTCTCCGTCGTTGGAACAAACTCTGTAATAGCAAAATGCCCCTTACCCTCAACAGTCGGAAAACTATCAACATGCATAATAGGTGATCCAACAGGAAATTCAGCGTTACAAGGCCACTGCAAACTTCCATGCTCATCCAACTTGTCATAGCTAACTCCTGAAAAACTTGGTGTCAGCATTGCAATTTCATCCATGATCTCAGATGGATGACTGTAATTCATTGGGTATCCTAAAGCATTAGCAAGCTCTACCGTCACTTGCCAGTCTTCTTTACCCGCAATAGGGGGCATGACTTTACGAACACGGTTAATACGGCGCTCTGCGTTTGTAAAAGTGCCATTTTTTTCCAAGAAAGTTGAACCAGGTAAAAGTACATGAGCAAATTTTGCCGTTTCGTTGAGGAAAATATCTTGAACAATTAGGCAGTCCAAAGCCTTTAATGCCGCCTCAACATGTTGAGTGTTAGGATCAGACTGAGCAATGTCTTCCCCTTGAACGTATAAGGCCCGGAATTGTCCGGCTATAGCCGCGTCAAACATATTTGGAATTCGCAACCCTGGCTCATCATCTAACTTAACCCCCCATACAGCCTCAAAACGACCGCGTGCAATGGGATCAGAAACATGCTGATAACCAGGTAACTCATGTGGAAATGATCCCATATCACAAGAGCCTTGCACGTTATTCTGCCCACGTAATGGGTTAACACCAACACCGTCACGGCCTATGTTGCCTGTAGCCAATGCTAAATTAGCAATGCCCATAACCATTGTTGAGCCTTGACTATGTTCAGTCACCCCTAAGCCATAATAAATAGCAGCATTAGGCGCCTTAGCAAACATACGAGCAGATTCACGCACTTGCTCTGCTTTGACTCCAGTTACCTCTTCTACCGCTTCCGGTGCATGACGAGGATCAGAGATAAAAGCACGCCACTTGCTATAAGCATCCGATTCACAACGCTTAGCAATAAAATCTTTATCTTCCAAACCATCCGTAATAACAACATGGGCTAAAGCATTGACCATAGCCACATTTGTTCCCGGGCGTAATGGCAAATGCACAGCATCACCCAAATGTGGTGTTTTGAGCAAATCTATTCTTCTAGGGTCAGCAACAATCAAACTCGCACCTTCACGAAGACGTCGACGCATTAAAGAACCAAATACTGGGTGAGCATCCGTTGGATTAGCACCAATTACCAGAACACAATCAGATTTCAGAACAGAGTCAAATGTTTGCGTACCAGCAGATTCCCCTAGAGTTTGCTTCAAGCCATAACCTGTTGGACTGTGACAAACGCGAGCGCAAGTATCGGTATTGTTATTTCCGAATGCAGCGCGGATAAGTTTTTGTACTAAATAGGTTTCTTCGTTAGTGCAACGAGAAGATGTGATTCCGCCAATACTTTCACGACCGTGCTCAGATTGAATCTCTTTTAAACGCCCTGCAGCGAAATTCATGGCCTCCTCCCAACTCACTTCTTTCCATGGCTGATCGATTGAATCTCGAATCATAGGTGTTTTAATGCGATCTTTGTGTGTCGCATAACCAAAAGCAAAACGCCCTTTCACACAAGAATGGCCATGGTTTGCATCGCCACCTTTATCTGGAACCATACGAACCAATTGGTCGCCTTTCATTTCCGCACGAAATGAACAGCCAACGCCACAATAAGCACATGTGGTGACAACACTATGCTCAGGTTGACCTAATTCAATAATCGAATTTTCTGATAACGTCGCTGTAGGGCAAGCTTGTACACACGCACCACAGGAAACACATTCAGAATCAAGGAAGTTCTCGTTTTGACCTGCCGACACTTTTGAATCAAAACCTCTACCATCAATAGTCAAAGCAAATGTACCTTGAACCTCTTCACAGGCGCGAACACAGCGAGAACATACGATGCACTTACTCGCATCAAAGGTAAAATAGGGGTTTGAAGTATCTTTAGGCGCATCTAAGTGGTTTTCGCCATCAAAACCATAGCGAACCTCTCTAAGTCCAACAGCACCAGCCATATCCTGTAATTCACAATCCCCATTAGCTGGACAGGTTAAGCAATCCAGCGGGTGATCGGAAATATAAAGCTCCATAATGTTACGACGCAGTTTGGCTAGCTTGTCATTTTGAGTGGAAACTTTCATTCCCTGTTCAGCAGGTGTTGTACAAGACGCAGGCATTCCCCGACGCCCCTCAATTTGAACAGCACACAATCGACAAGAGCCAAATGCTTCAAGATTATCCGTTGCGCATAACTTTGGAATATTAATGTCGAACAGAGCAGCAGCACGCATTACAGAAGTGCCCTCTGGCACAGTGACTTCAACACCATCAATTTCTAAAGTAACTAACTGCTCACTAAGCGAGGCAGGCGTCCCATAGTCTTTATTAGGATCAAAATATTGCAACATATTAGACCTCCTCTACATTGTTCGTTGAAGCAGCATTCTTCACAAAGTCTTCTTTAAAGAATTTCATCGCACTTTGTACTGGAAATGGAGTCATACCCCCCATCGCACACAATGAGCCATCAACCATAGTTTCACAAAGGTCGGCTAATAACGTCAGATTGCGATCCACGTTTTCACCGGAACGAATTCGGTCGATAACTTCAACACCACGAGTGGAGCCAATACGACATGGTGTACATTTGCCACATGATTCTGCAACACAAAACTCCATTGAGAATCGAGCTTGCTCACTCATATCTACAGTATCATCGAACATGACAACACCACCGTGACCGAGAACCGCTTCTTTTTGACTAAACTCTTCATAGCCCAGCGGCGTATCCCACTGACTTTCGTGTAAATATGCCCCCAAAGGACCACCGACTTGCACAGCGCGTAAGGGACGACCACTTCGCGTTCCACCGCCAAAATCGAACATTAACTCATTAAGTGTTGGACCAAACGCCAATTCCACCAAACCACCAAATTTCACGTTACCAGCTACTTGGAAAGGTAACGTCCCCCGCGAACGACCAACGCCCACATCAGCATACGCTTTAGCGCCTTTATCCATAATAAATGGGATAGCGGCTAGAGAGAGAACATTATTCACAACTGTTGGCTGACCAAATAAACCGACAATCGCAGGTAATGGCGGCTTAGCACGAACAAGACCGCGTTTGCCTTCAAGACTTTCTAATAAAGACGTTTCCTCTCCACATATATATGCACCTGCTCCCATGCGAACTTCTAGGTCGAAATGCTTGCCACTAGCTAAAATATCCGCTCCCAATAAGTTATTCTCGTAAGCGGTATTAATGGCTTTATTCAGGTTTTCAATTGAAAGAGGGTATTCAGATCGGCAGTAGATATAACCTTGCGAGGCGCCAACAGCAAGACCCGCTATAATCATGCCTTCAATTAACATAAATGGGTCGCATTCCATGACCAAGCGGTCTGCAAATGTACCTGAATCACCTTCATCCGCATTACATACGATATATTTTTGATTCTTTGGTGATTCCGCATCCAGTACTGTTTGCCACTTTATTCCGGTGGGGAAAGCGGCGCCACCACGCCCACGCAAACCTGATTCTTTTACGGCATCAACAATACTCTGAGATGATAGCTTAATCGCATTTTTTAAGCCGTTAAAACCGTTATGTGCTTTATAATCTTCTAAGGACAATGGGTCAGTAATACCGAGACGAGAAAAGGTAAAGCGCTCTTGTCGTTTTAAGTAAGGAATTTCTTCAACTAAACCTAAAGCTAAAGGATGGCTGACATCCCCCTTCCAGAACTCAGCAGCGAACAAGGATTCAACATCCCCCTCTTTTACTGGACCAAATCCATAGCGGCCTCTTTCAGTTGCGACCTCCAGGAGAGGCTCAATCCAATACAAAGCACGAGTACCATTACGATGGATTTCAACATCAACGCCCTTTTCTTTTGCATATATTTCAACTAAACGAGCGACACGATCCGCCCCTAATGCTTTAGCGGTCGTATCAGAAGGCACATAAATACGATAAGTCATTAAATAATCTCCACTCGCTCAGTTTTAAGACTATCCACCAATTCGTCAAAGCGCTGTGAATCGACTTGGGCATAAACATCATTTCCAACACGAATAGATGGCCCGCAACTGCAATTTCCAAGACAGTAAACAGGCTCTAAAGTAATATTATTATCCGCTGTTGTTTGATGATATTGAACACCCAGCACACTTTTCGCATAAGTTTCCAATGCACGTGCCCCTACAGACTGACAAGCCTCTGCTCGGCAAATTTCAACTACGTGACGTCCGGGTTGTTTGGTACGAAAATGATGATAAAAACTGATAACGCCATGCACTTCTGCACGACTCAATTTCAATGCGCCTGCAATCATCCCCACCGCCTCTTCAGGGACATATGAAAAACGATCTTGGATAGCATGCAAAAGTGGCAACAATGCCCCTGGTTTTGACTTAAACTCATCAATGATTGTTTGAGCGATGGAAGGCTCCCAAGTCACGAATCTCGGCGTAGTCATTATTGTAATTCCTCCTACCACCGCCATATCTATTGAGTAACTCATATCTAGGCGGGAGTGTTACTTTTATTTTTAGTATCTATTGATACGAATCATACATTAGCACTTAAGTTAAAAACCAATAAATTATGATTTCTAGATTAAGACTGTCGCTCATTTACAATCGTAAAAACATCGAAATTTAGGCATATTCTCTTAAGCGATTTTTGACGTTGGATGGCGCAGGATCGCATATCTGACAACCTCTAACTTATCTTATTACGACATTTTGTAATGTCAGACACCCTACTTTCACCACAAATCAAATAAGACAACGATCACTCTATTTATAAGCCCAATTAAGTCACCCTAACCACAGATCAAAACGTCGTTAAAGCAACAGCTGTTGACGCTTGCATGCAATATAACAACACACAGCTGGTTTTTAATTACCAGCGCTTCCAAAAAGCAGCACCACAAAAAACAAAGGTAGCATTTTTTGCTTTCCCTCAAAAAATGCACAAATAAAAATCTAATAACAATAACGGCATTAATATGAAGATCGGAATACCAAAAGAGATAGAAGAAGGCGAATTAAGAGTCGCTATAACCCCCTCTGTTGCTTCAAGAGTGAAGCAACTAGGGTTTGATATCATGATAGAGAGCGGTGCTGGTGCTGCTGCATCATATTCAGATGAAGCCTACAAAGAGGCTGGTGTAGAAGTTACTCTGGACACCAAGCAACTATGGCATGAAGCTGATATTTTAGTGAAAGTTCGTCCCCCAGTAGAACACCCAGAACTTGGTTTTTATGGCATTGAACTGTTGGGAAATAACCAAACCCTAATTAGCCTCATACACCCAGCTCAAAATGCAACCAAACTTCAACAATTGTCTGAACGTGGTACCAATGTGATCGCACTTGATGCTGTTCCGCGCATTTCACGAGCTCAAAAAATGGATGTGCTTAGCTCAATGGCGAACATTGCTGGCTATCGGGCAGTAGTCGAAGCAGCTCAGCATTTTGGACGTTTTTTTACAGGTCAAATCACGGCGGCGGGAAAAGTGCCACCAGCGAAAGTACTGGTTATTGGAGCGGGTGTCGCAGGCTTAGCCGCTATCGGTGCAGCTAAAAGTATGGGAGCCATTGTTCGTGCGTTCGATACGCGACCCGAAGTAAAAGAACAAGTAGAGAGCATGAATGCTGAATTTTTGCTATTGGACTTTTCTGATGAAGATGGTAATGGCGAAGGTGGTTATGCCAAAACCATGAGTGCTGAGTTCATCGCCGCTGAAATGACACTGTTTGCAGAACAAGCAAAAGAAGTCGATATCATTATTACGACGGCATTAATTCCGGGCAAGACAGCTCCAGAACTTATCACGGAAGAAATGGTGCGTTCCATGAAAGCAGGTAGTGTGATTGTCGATCTTGCCGCCGAAACAGGTGGAAACAGTCGTTTAACTGAAGCAAACAAGGTGGTTAATGTTCATGGCGTTTCTATAATTGGTTACACCAACTTACCAAGCCGTATGGCCGCCCAATCCAGCCAATTATTTGCCACTAATATTTTGCACTTATTAACTGAGTTATGCCCAGAGAAAAATGGTGAAATTTTCCTAAACATGAAAGACGAAGTGATTCGTGGCGCCACTGTTGTCAAAGACGGAAGCATTACCTGGCCACCACCAGCACCACGCCTTTCTGCTGCACCCAAAACCGATGTTAGCGAACCGCTACCGACAGAAAAAACACACGCCACTGTGAAAGAGAAAAAATCCAGTACATTTGGCTTTCTAATTCCTGTTTTTATTACAGGCATGATATTGCTCGGATTAGGCTCGGTTGCTCCAGCCGAATTCATGGGCCATTTAACCGTTTTTGTCTTATCTTGTTTTGTTGGATACATGGTAGTTTGGGGTGTTAGCCACTCTCTTCATACACCATTAATGAGTGTTACAAATGCTATTAGTAGCATTATTGTCATAGGAGCAATAACGCAGGTATCTAGCCAAAGTCCAACCGTTTCCATTCTCGCCGCTCTGGCGATATTTATTACCAGTATCAATATTGTGGGCGGCTTCGCTGTCACTCATCGCATGCTAAAAATGTTCCGTAAATAGGAGAGATACAATGGATCTTGGAGTTATGACAGCCTCCTATATAGGAGCTAGTGCTTTGTTTATCATGGCCTTAGGTGGATTAAGCCATCAAGAAAGCGCTAGACGCGGCAACATCTACGGAATGCTCGGAATGGCTCTTGCCATCGCCGTCACCATTACAGGTGCAGTTACCGATAACTATCAACTTTTATTACTGGGTATACTACCTGGTAGCCTTATTGGCTGGGTTCTTGCAAAACGCGTTGACATGACACAGATGCCAGAGCTTGTTGCCGTATTACATAGCCTTGTCGGCTTAGCAGCGGTATTGGTGGGCTTCGCTAATGCTTTTGGACATGGCGCGTATAATTCTCTTGTCGCACAACGTATTCATGATGTCGAAACGGCGTTAGGAATATTCATTGGCGCGGTAACCTTTACCGGTTCATTAGTGGCCTATTTGAAACTAAGTGGCAAAGTATCTGGCAAACCTCTTAGACTACCTGCACGTCACTTAATCAACTTACTCATATGTATGGTTGAAGTGTATTTAATTGTGCAATTTGCTCAAATAGGTGCTGAAAAAGGCCTGCATTATTTAGTTATTATCACTGTTCTTGCTTTACTTTTTGGTGCTCACTTAGTTGTAGCGATTGGCGGTGCAGATATGCCTGTCGTAGTTTCTATGCTTAACAGCTATTCAGGTTGGGCCGCAGCGGCTATGGGCTTTATGCTAGGCAACGATCTACTGATTGTCATTGGTGCCTTGGTAGGTAGTAGCGGTGCAATTCTAAGCTATATTATGTGTCGTGCCATGAACCGTAAATTCCTTAATGTTATTTTAGGAGGAATCGGCGGTAACAAGACAACTAAAGTGACATTAGATTCATCTGCCGAAATTCAAGGAAGCATTATTGAGATTCAGGTAGAAGAAGCAGCTCAAGCTTTAGCGGATGCAAAAGAAGTCATGATCTTACCAGGTTATGGCATGGCCGTTGCTCAAGCTCAGCACACAGTCTATGAAATTACAAAAAAACTTCGAGACAAAGGGGTCAATGTTCGTTTCGGTATCCACCCAGTTGCTGGCCGTATGCCTGGACATATGAATGTACTCCTAGCAGAGGCAAAAGTTCCATATGACATTGTCTATGAAATGGATGAAATAAATGACGATTTCAAAAGCATTGATGTATCAATTGTCATTGGTGCTAACGATATTGTTAACCCAGCTGCCAATGAAGAACCAGACAGCCCTATTGCAGGAATGCCGGTATTAGAGCCATGGCATGGCAAACAAACTATTGTACTGAAGCGTGGTATGAGCAAAGGTTATGCGGGGGTCGAAAACCCATTATTCTTCAAAGAGAATACTCGCATGCTATTTGGTGATGCTAAAGAAAGCGTTGAAGCTTTATTGAAACATCTTTCTTAGTAAACCAAGGCCATTCATTCCTCATTATAAAAAAACAGCCCCTAAATATTTAGGGGCTGTTTCTGACATTATTTCGTTTTATTTCTTTGAGCCTCTAAAATAAAGGCCATAAGAGGAATTCCAACTTCTTTCGCTATATCTAAGAAGCGCACCCCAAAGACGTAGAAATACTCTACCCCCATTTTACTCAAAAAATCATTATCAACCAAACTAGCTTGAACTTGCTCAAGCATCTGTATTTCTTGCGTCCTGATTTCACTGTCTAATTTAAGTATATGGTTATAAGGACCAATGGTTACATTACAGACTAAACGCATTGTTTGATTTATCGAACCAAAATCCTCCTTAGAAATAACCTTTGCCCCCCCCATACTTAAATCAACAACTATGCCAGAGGCTGAATCCGCAATAGGTGCTTGGCCTGAGCCTGGCTCTATATTCGATATCAAACGCGTTTCAACACGAACGGTTTGTCTTACTTCAGAAGTTTCGACATAACTTGGATACGCTATATGAAGATGTGCAGCTGGCTCCAAATAGCTTTTTGCCACCTTGCTTGAAAAAGCACAGACATGAGTACTTAACATCAAACGAATATTGACAAGCTGACTGTCTCTTACAAGGATATTTTTACCATTTATCTTAGGAGTCGATAAAATTAGTGAGCTTCCTGGAATATTACCAAGCACTTTAACCATGTAACGCCCAGGAGGAGATATGAACTCCAACTGAACCTTTGTACCTATTGGAACATCAAGATCCCCGAGATCTATCTGCATTACTCCAGCCATGCATTTACCCTAGTCTTTATTTACCAAAAAACCAACCGCGACTAAAAGCGCACTCGCGGCCTCATTTTTAACATCAACTAAACAAGTATTATATTCGTCTCTTTCTACATAGTTTTTACGCAGCCAGTCAAAAACGTTACTTTCTTTATTCTCTCGATACTTGAAGCGTAAACGCACATCATCTCTCGCAACATCATAAATAGACTGGATGCTTCGAGCCAAAACTTCTTCTTGTTGTCCATTACTATTAATTTTTATTGATTTAATCCAGCCATCACTAATGCCACTTTTATGACTCATACTAGAGTCCCCTAATGACAAATAATCGCACAAAGACTGATACACCATCCATGTACCTTTTTCACGACCTTGTTTGCTGTACCCTGCAATATGAGGCGTCGCAATATCAGCAATAGAAACCAGTTTTTGATTAATGGCCGGCTCACCATCCCACACATCCAATATTAGATGAAGATCTCCATTTAGTTGCCGAGAACGTTCAAATAGCGCTTTTTCATCAATGACTCCTCCTCGACCAGCCGAAATAATCGTCGTACCAGCAGACAATTGCGCTAACTCTTTAGCCCCAATCATTCCTTGAGTTGGATAAACGCCTTCACTCGTTAAGGGAGCGTGTAAAGAGATTACTTCACATGAAAGAATATCATTCAGTGTTACAAAATTAGCCGAACGGTCTTCCCTTTCTCTAAAAGGGTCATAAACACAAACCTGACACCCTAAACTGGCAAAACGGGCATAAACAGTTTTCCCTACATTACCATAACCTATGACGCCAATTTTTTTATCAAGCCAATTTAGCCCCTTCGTCATATGAAGATGACTTAAAGCACTAAAAACATAATCAGCGACTGCTTCAGCATTACAACCAGGGGCACTACTGAAGGCAATATTTGTTTTAGTTAAATACTCCAAATCAATATGGTCGACACCAATCGTCGCACTACCGACAAAACGGACCGAACTTCCTTCAAGAAGAGCCTGATTAACCTTTGTCACCGAACGTACTAAAAGCACATCGGCATCTCTTACTTGCGCATTAGTTAAAGTTCGACCATTAACCAACTCTACGACGCCGAGATGCGAGAACAAAGCTTCCGCATTTGGCATATTTTCATCTGCAATAATCTTCATACTTCTGCTTTAAAAACTCATTGAATTCTATGCCAGGAAGGCGCTTGGCTAATAAATACTTAGAAAAGATCTCCGCCCTTTTAGGAAATCCAGTTGAAATATACACCTCAACTTGAGACATAACGGCTTGTTCAAAGTGAGCAGCATCATAATCAGGCATTGATAAATTATCGACACTAACTCGAAACGGCAGCCCTGCAACCCAATGAAAAATACACTCCACTGCTTGTGGCTTTACTTCAACTTGCTCAAATTGCTTTTGCGTTTGAAGATTGCGTGTATCAGATTCATACCAGTAACCATAATCTTCTAGCAACCTTCTTTGCTCACCAGCAATACACCAGTGGCTCACTTCATGCAGCGCACTCGATGGGTAATCGAAACGAAAATAAATAGTGGCTAAGCCATCAGGAGATTTGGGTAGATAAAGAGGTTCTTCAGCATCACCAAGCAAGCAAGTGCTATAACTTGAGAAAAAACAATCATTAAAAGCCTCTATAAGCTGCTCTGCATTGACCAACTGTTGACTCCAAAAAATGGAAATTATCCCATAAGAAGCAAAAATGCGCTACGCAAAGAACAAATCTTCACGTAACGCACCCAATGGTTTGCTTAAAGCTGCTTTACCATAAAAGGCAGAATGGCAGCCAATTACCCTCTGAAATAACGAGAAGGAACAAAAGGCATTGCTGTTCGTGTTAACGGAATACTTTTACCTCTAACGAGAGCAAAAAGTGACTCCTCAACATCTAAGCTCTGCGAAGAGACATAAGCCATCACAATAGGCTGAGAAAGTGTTGGCGAAAAACCACCACTAGTCACAACACCTTTAACATCTCCAGTGCTATTAACTATTTCCACACTTTCACGAACGGGTGCACGTCCATCAACTAAAAAGCCAACACGTTTTCTTGCAGGCTTTTCTACAAACTGAGGCAATATCTTTTCTGCACCTTTAAAGCCAGCTTCACGTTCACCGCCTAACCGACGAACTTTCTGAATAGCCCAATTTAAAGAGGCTTCAACAGGCGTTGTACCGGTATCGATATCATGACCATATAAACACAACCCAGCCTCTAAGCGTAATGAATCACGCGCACCAAGGCCAATCCATTCAACTTCATCGTAAGCTAACAAAGCATTAACAAAAGCTTCAGCATTGTGATTTGGTACAGAAACCTCGTAACCATCTTCCCCTGTATAACCAGAACAACTAACCCAAAGTTCAACACCTTGCCATTCAAATTTTTGGCTTTGCATGAAAGTCATTGCCAAAACGTCCGGTACCATTCGAGCAAAAACATCACGTGCTTTTGGACCTTGAATAGCCAACAACGACCTATCCTCAATGACTTCAACATCGCAACCGACAAGAGAAGACTTTAAATAATCAAAATCTTGATCCTTGCAGCCGGCATTCACTACCATAAAGATTTCATTTCCCCAGTTAGCAAACATCAAGTCATCTGTAATGCCGCCTTGTTCGGTAGTAAACATTCCATAGCGTTGCATTCCCTCTTCCAACCCTAATACGTCAACAGGTAAGATGGTTTCAAGTGCAGTTTTGACATGCTCACCGCGCAATAAAACCTGCCCCATATGAGAAACATCAAACAAACCGACACTTTCACGTGTCCACAAATGTTCTTTCATTACTCCCAGCGGATACTGAACAGGCATTTCATAGCCAGCAAATTCAACCATTCTAGCGCCAGAAGCAACATGTAGATCACGTAAAGCAGTACGTTTCATAACGAAAACCTTATTAAAATAATGAGAACATTGTTTCCAATCGGAAACAGAGTATCTAAAAGCAGCAGGATTTGACAAGCATTTAGCAGAGATATTCATCAATATTTGCTACAAAACACCGTAATTATCTAGATAAAACTAACTAATCGGTCAGCTTTTTCAGCAATGAATCTTTCAGATTACTCTTGCTTTGCTGTTTCCAATTGGAAACTTTTTGATTATTATAAGCAGACATGACGTAAAACGAACAATGACTGACGCTCTTAGAAAGATGATCTTTTTTCATCACCCTAGACTGCCTTAGTGTTATTATACGCAAAGACTTAATGTCTTTAGGCATACATGTTTATATAAGAGGAATTTCCAATGGCTAACACCGAAGCCTTTTTCAGCCAAAACCTAGCTGAACGAGATCAAGAGCTTTTTGCAACAATCGTTGAAGAACAAGAGCGCCAAGAAACTGGCATTGAATTAATCGCTTCTGAAAACATCACTTCAAAAGCCGTTTTGGAAGCTCAGGGCTCCGTGCTAACTAATAAATACGCAGAAGGCTACCCTCACCGCCGTTATTACGGTGGCTGTGAAGCAGTTGACGTAACTGAACAACTTGCTATTGATCGTGCTAAGAAGCTATTCAATTGTGAGTTTGCAAACGTACAACCTCACTCAGGTGCGCAAGCAAACGGCGCGGTAATGTTGGCATTACTTCAACCTGGCGACACTATTATGGGTATGTCATTGTCTTCTGGTGGTCACTTGACTCATGGCGCTGCACCGGCTCAGTCGGGTAAGTGGTTTAACGCAGTACAATACGAAGTAAACCCTGAAACACTACTAATTGATTACGATGCCATTGAAGCACAAGCCTTAGAGTGCAAGCCAAAAATGATTATCGCAGGTGGTTCAGCGATTCCTCGTCAAATTGATTTCAAACGTTTCCGTGAAATTGCTGATAAAGTTGGCGCTTACCTGTTTGTTGATATGGCTCACATTGCTGGCCTTGTTGCAACGGGCGCTCATCCTTCACCACTACCACACGCTCATGTTGTTACAACAACAACACATAAAACACTTCGTGGTCCTCGTGGCGGCATGATCCTTTCCAACGATGTAGATCTTGGTAAGAAAATCAACTCTGCCGTATTCCCAGGCTACCAAGGTGGTCCATTGATGCATGTCATTGCAGGTAAAGCGGTTGCTTTCGGAGAAGCGCTAAAGCCTGAATTTGCCGACTATATTAAACAAGTAGTTGCTAACGCCAAAGCACTTGCAGAAGTGATGGTTGAGCGTGGTTGTGACATTGTTACAGGTGGTACTGATACACACTTAATGTTGGTTGACCTACGTCCTAAAGGATTGAAAGGTAATGCCGCAGATGCAGCTCTTGAGCGTGCCGGCATAACTTGTAATAAAAACGGCATTCCATTCGACACTGAAAAACCAATGGTAACTTCTGGTATTCGTTTGGGTACACCAGCAGCAACATCCCGTGGTTTTGGTATTGAAGAGTTCCAAAAAGTAGGTCATCTTATCAGTGACGTACTTGACGGTTTAGTTGAAATGCCTGAAGGCAACCCTGAAGTAGAAGCTCGTGTACTTGCAGAAGTAAAAGAGCTTTGTAAACGCTTCCCACTTTACCGCTAAAATCACATACCCAAGGAGCAATCTCCTTGGGTATTTTTTAAAGAGGCATAAATAAAATGAGCACTATACCAGAAAATCTAAAATACGCTGACTCACATGAATGGGTTCTAGATAATGGTGATGGCACTGTTACTGTTGGTATTACCGATCATGCACAAGACCTACTCGGCGATGTTGTTTATGTTGAACTACCAGAGATAGACTCTGAAGTGACAGCAACTGAACAATTTTCTCTTGTCGAGTCCGTAAAAGCTGCTTCCGATATTTATGCACCAGTAAATGGCACAGTAGTTGAAGTCAATGACACGCTAAATGACTCTCCAGAACTTATTAATGAAACGCCTTATGAAGGTGCTTGGATTGCCAAAATCAAGCTAAGCAACGAAGCTGATCTTGATAAATTACTTGATTCTGCGGGCTACGCGGCCGCGATCGCATAATTCCAGCGCTACATAGTTCCAACTCTAGGCTCTCCTACTTCATTATGATGAGAGCCTACCCCTCAGATCTTTATCTTTATAGGTGATTGAAACATGACCTCGTGCATTCACGATTTGCTAAACAATGATGAATTTATTGCTCGCCACATTGGCCCTGATGAATCAGAACAAGCCAAAATGTTGGCGGCAATTGGCATAGACAGCCTACCAGAACTCATCGAAAAAACGGTTCCAGAAGCCATTCGTCAAGCAAATCTAGACCTTTCAGCCAATCCAGTTAGCGAAAGTGATGCACTTGTAGAGCTAAAAGCGATTGCCACCCAAAACAAAGTAGCACGATCGTTTATTGGTATGGGGTATCACGATACTCATGTACCATCACCTATTTTACGCAACCTACTGGAAAATCCTGGCTGGTATACAGCGTACACCCCCTATCAACCGGAAATATCTCAAGGTCGCTTGGAAGCTCTATTAAACTTCCAGCAAGTCATCATCGACCTAACAGGTATGGAAATATCTAACGCCTCGCTGCTAGACGAAGCGACATCCGCAGCCGAAGCGATGACTTTGATGAAGCGTTCGAATCGCAAAAAAAGCGATACACTATTTGTTGCTAACCATTGCTTACCACAAACAATAGATGTCATTAAAACGCGTGCCGAACTATTGGAAATCCAAGTTGTAGTTGATGATATCAACAACTTCTCTCAATATGATGTATTTGGTGCCATTTTCCAATACCCTGGTATTGACGGCACAGTTATTGATTTAACTCAAGCCATTGCGCTGGCACATGAGCAAGGTGCTTTAGTAAGTGTTGCAGTGGATTTGCTTTCTCTTGTTTTATTAAAATCACCAGGTGAAATGGGAGCTGACATTGTTTTCGGCTCAGCACAACGCTTTGGCGTCCCAATGGGCTTTGGTGGACCTCACGCCGCTTTCTTGGCGACCAAAGACGCTTTTAAACGCTCCATGCCAGGCCGTGTTATAGGTGTTTCAAAAGATAGCCATGGCAAGCCAGCACTCCGCATGGCAATGCAAACTCGCGAACAGCACATTCGTCGCGAAAAAGCGACTTCGAACATTTGTACTGCTCAGGCACTACTGGCTATGATGGCTGGTTTTTATGCTGTGTATCATGGTCCGGCTGGTCTTAAAAAGATTGCTACTCGTATTGCCGCATTAACGAATTGCTTTGCTAAGGCCATTCAAGAGCAAGGTTTTTCTACTAATGTTAATTACTTCGATACCCTTATCATTAACACTGGCGAACAAACAGACGACATCATGACAAAAGGCGCTGCGAAGTTAATGAACTTCTACAAAGTGTCTGATAGCCAAGTATCTATTTCGTTGAACGAGACCACTACGCCGAATGACCTTATGGATTTGGCCGAATGCTTTGGCGCCGAGCTGTCACTAAAAGATATTGCTAACACCGAAACCTCATTTGGTTTTGATACTTCCATGCTGCGCCAAGATGACATACTTACTCATCCCGTATTTAACAGCCATCACAGTGAAACAGAATTGATGCGTTACTTACACCAGCTAGAAGTGAAAGATATTGCCTTAAACCAGAGCATGATCCCTCTTGGTTCTTGCACCATGAAGCTAAATGCTGCATCAGAAATGATTCCTGTTACTTGGGCTGAATTTGGCCGTATTCACCCATTCACTCCAAGTAATCAAGTAACTGGTTATCAAGCCTTGCTGCAAGAGCTTATCGAAATGCTCTCAAAAGCAACTGGTTACGACACGGTTTCTTTACAGCCAAACTCTGGCGCACAAGGTGAATATGCGGGCCTTATTGCTATCGACAAATATCATAAATCTCGTGGTGATCATGACCGTGATGTCTGTTTGATTCCAAGCTCTGCTCATGGCACAAACCCAGCCTCTGCCGCATTAGCAGGCATGAAAGTTGTTATTGTTAAGTGCGACGAAAACGGCAATATCGATTTGGTTGATCTTGCGGAAAAGGCAGAAAAACATGCTACACAACTTAGCTGCATCATGGCGACTTATCCGTCTACTCACGGTGTATTCGAAGAACACATTCGTGAAGTGTGTGACATCGTTCATAAATTCGGCGGTCAGGTCTACATTGATGGTGCCAACTTAAATGCCCTTGTGGGCGTTGCACCTCCAGGCACCTTTGGTGGCGATGTTTCTCACCTTAACCTACACAAAACATTCTGTATTCCACATGGCGGTGGCGGCCCAGGCATGGGTCCAATCGGTGTTAAATCTCACCTTGCTCCTTTCCTACCTGGCCATGCTGTTGCACCAGTTATGGGAATGCTTGAACAACATGGCGCGGTATCCGCAGCGCCCTATGGCAGTGCGAGCATTCTTGTAATCACTTGGATGTACATCAAAATGATGGGCGACAAAGGCTTACGAGATGCAACTTTCAATGCGATTTTGAATGCTAACTACATCGCTAAGCGACTAGGCGAGCATTACCCTGTTCTTTATACAGGCAAAAACGGCACTGTGGCACACGAATGTATTATCGACATTCGACCATTAAAAGCAGAATCAGGCATCAGTGAAGAAGACATCGCTAAACGCTTGATGGACTTCGGTTTCCACGCACCAACCATGTCCTTCCCTGTTGCGGGCACGTTAATGATCGAACCGACGGAATCTGAAAATTTAGAAGAACTAGACCGCTTCTGTGATGCCATGATTCAGATTCGCGGAGAAATCAGCAAGGTGCAAGCTGGTGAATGGCCACTAGAAGACAACCCGCTAGTCAATGCTCCACATACCGCAGACAGCCTCCTAGACATGGAGTGGAATCACGCTTATTCTCGCAAAGAAGCGGCTTATCCACTTAATTGGATCAAGGCTCGTAAATACTGGCCACCTGTTGGCCGTATCGACAACGTCTACGGCGACCGCAACCTATTCTGTGAATGCCCGCCAATAGACAGCTACGAAAGCTAATCTTCGGAGCTTCTAAAAAAGTACTAGAACCAAAAAAGGCGAATCAGCAATGATTCGCCTTTTTTAGCTGCGTATAAAGCAACTAAGGGAAACTCAAGACCAAAGATAAATGTCGCAAATCTATGATCATATTTATTATATAGATTCAATTTTATTTATTCTTGCCCACCCCAGTGCTCAAGCAACGCATCACGAAACATCATTAACTTGGCTGATCGATGTCGAGCGGATGGATAGAGAAGTGTCAAAGGCGTCGATGATCGAGCATATTCATTTAAAACTGGCGTCAACAACCCGTCCTTCAAATAACCTTCTACAAAAAAGGTCATCAATTGCGCCATACCAATACTTAATAACGCAGCTTCTATTAAAGGGTCTCCATGATCAACAACTAAGCTTCCTCTAATGGGAAAGTCTGTATCCCTCTCATTATTCCGAAATGTCCAAGGAAATAATTGACCAGTAACTGGATTTCTAACTTGCATACAATTATGTGCAGGCAATTCCTCTAACGTCTTTGGAAAGCCATAAGTATTAAGGTATTTTGGTGATGCAACTGTCACCCAGCCAGCAGCTTTAAGGGGCCGCGCAATCACTCTACTATCCTGAATATTTCCGCTACGAATGACAGCATCAAACCCTTCTCCTACCAGATCAACTATTCGATCAGTTAACACCAACTCTATGGTCAGCTGCGGGTACTCATCCAATAATTTAGCAACAATAGGCATAACAACAGCCCGACCAAAAGCTGATGGAGCACTAACTTTTAAGCGACCTATAGGTTCAAGCCCATATTCCAGCAACTCTTGATGCGCCTCCTCAAGGCCACAAACCAACGGCTGTACACGCTCTAAAAATAACTCGCCATCTGCCGTCAACTTTAAATTACGCGTATTACGGTGCAATAGGCGAAGACCTAGCTGGGATTCCAATCGATTTACTGCTCTAGAGATACCAGATTGAGTCACATCTAATTGTTGAGCTGCAACAGTAAAACTCAGATTTTCAGCTACTTTAATAAACTGCCTTACAGCATTAAGATCGTATTCCATGATTTTATTCATTACTAAAATGATTTAATTATATTTATTAAACTTAAATCATTAAAGATAATCTCACAACTTAAAACAATGTTGGAGAGAGATATGCGAACACCACTACCCATTAGTGTTTATATGCTGAGTTTTGGCATTTTCATTATGATCAGTTGCGAACTACAAGTATTAGGGATGATAGAACAGCTAGCGGCAACGTTGACAATCAGCATAGCTCAGGCAGGATATTTAGTCTCTATTTTTGCTGCTAGTATGGCCATTGGCGGCCCTATATTGGCCATATTAGTTTCTAGATTAGCCGTTAAAAATACCTTGATGATGCTCTATATCATTTTTATTTTAGGCGAGTTACTTGGCGGCCTTTCGAATACTTTTAGCCAACTAGTTATCGCTCGATCTATAACAGGCATGGTTTCAGGTGCGTTTTTTGGCGTTTCTATTGGTTTAGCAGCTCGACTTGTCAATTCAGATAGCAAACTGAAAGCTATATCAACGGTACTAGCAGGCATTATGCTTGGCACCATCATAGGCTTGCCGCTGGCTAAAGTCGTGTCTGAATACAGCAACTGGCAAACCAGTTTTTTCCTTGTTGTTGGTCTGGCAAGTATCAGTGCTTTATTGACATACTTGACCCTACCCAATCTTCCTCCTGAACCACCACAACCTCTTAAAAAAGAATTAGGTGCTGTCTTTGATGCTCGTCTTTGGTGGGTGTTTTGCACCAGTTTTTGTATCATTGGTGCCGTATACGCTCCTTTTAGCTATATCGTCCCTATTCTCAATGAAACATCTAGAATATCTCAAAACAGCATCACATTAATTCTCTTTGTATACGGTGGAATTATGCTCATCGGAAACAATTTGGTTGCTAAAATGGCAGCTAAAAATACAAGAAAAACGCTCGTGATAGGTATTAGTTTTCTAATTATCAATCTGTGTATGTTTGCCTTTTTCAATGATTATCATTGGCTAGCAATAACCTGCACATTGCTACTCGGATTATGTGGCGTAAGCCTAAACCCTGCTATGGTCAGTCGATTAATGGAATTACCTCAAGGTGGTCGTGCATTTATCAACACACTGCATGCCTCAATGATAACTTTAGGTATTATGTTTGGTAGCTTTACAGCAGGAACAGCATTATCGTTCGGCTATCCACTAACAATGACCATTTGGCTAGGTGCTGCTATCGCTTTCTTCGGTTTATTGATTTTAAAATTTAGCCCAATAAACACAGAGACACTTTCCAAATAATTCAAATAACAAACCATTTGACCCTCATGTAACCGTTTTAATACAAAAGTCACGTACAGACACCTTTCGTTTCAATTCTTCTATCGAACGCCACTTATGTTTTATTTACAATAAAAACACTATGTTGTGAGCAAATAAAATGTACAAATACTATTTGAAGAAAGTATTAGAATGGTTACTTGGGAATAAAGACAATCCATTTGAGTACACACATCACGCAATATTACTTGTGGGTATGATGTTGTATATCTACGCCGCTATAGCGAACTACTATCTCGAACTAGCTGGCATATACAGCATCTACTTTCAGCTTGTTTTAGCTCTTTTAATTTTTGTCATTTGGTATCTATCTCGCTGGCGAAACCAATTCAAAAAGATGAGAATTGCATTCATCGCTATTATTTTGTTGGTATCAATACCCGCAAACTGGATAGGCAATGCAGGATCAAATGGCCCTACCTATTTTGTTGATCTTGGCTTACTTATTTACATCTCTGTTTCATTCAAAGACCTTGGAATCTATCGTCGTATCGGGCAATTTTTTTGCATCATCATTCCTATCCCATTAATTCTAATTGAAAAGAAATACCCCGATATTATTTTTCAATATGCCACAGAAACACAGAAACAAATTGATCTAACAATTACCTTCATCATTATTGGTCTTTTTTTGATCGCCATGATGGAAAGCTTATCCACCAGATTCAAACTAGAAAGAAATAAAGCAGAGCAACTATCCAAGAAATTACGCGACTTATCAGAAAGAGATTCTCTTACTGAACTATATAATCGCAGAATATTAGATAAGCAATATTCATTATGGAAAACACAAGACCGAATTTTCAGCTTAGCCTTATTGGATTTAGATCATTTTAAAAAACAAAATGACCAATGGGGGCACAATTATGGAGATGATATCTTGCGAACTTTTTCATCGTTATTAAAGGATATCGCGATAGATAATAAAGGTTTCGCTATTAGACTTGGCGGGGAAGAGTTCGTTCTTCTGCTTCCTCTATCGGCTGATGATTCCTATCAAATAATTCGTCAAGCTGCAGATATATTTAGCAAAACGCCTTTAATACATGGAGCAGTTACATTTAGTGCCGGCATAGCTCAGAGCACACCCAATGACAACCAAGGTGAGCTATTAAAACGTGCTGATAACTTAATGTATCAGGCTAAGAGCAAAGGTCGTAACTGTATTTGCAAATAAATAATTACTTACAAAAGGAAGGTTTTAAAGCACATTTATTCTTTCCAAGAAAAGAAGGGAGTGAAATACCCACCCCTTTCAGCTTGATAACATACTGGCCTTAGAAAACGAGTAATAGCAGCACTACCGACAGACGTGGTACGACTATCAGAAGTCGAAGGAAATGGACCACCATGCACAGTTACATGGTTTACCTAAAAGCTGGTAGGCCAGCTATTCATCAACAATCGCTCTGGCCTTAATGTTATTGATTTTAAAATCAATAACCAGACCTTTTGTATATACTAAAACCTATTTGGCAGCACCAAGCTTATCAAGTTTAACTTATAAATCCTTGATAATATTTTCTTTCCAGCACGAAAATTTCTTTAAAAACGAATACTTGAAATACATTTTTCAAAAGATAGGAAAGCAAAAAAATACTGTCAGGTTAAGTAGTAACCCAGCAAACTAAAATAATTATGGAAAGCTTGTTTGATCCTGAGTCGTTGTTCGCCTTGAGGGTAAAGACCCAATTTGGCTTCATCAGAAAAGCGGCTTCCTTTTACTAAAAAAGTACTAGTAGGCTTTGTGTCTTCAACGAAAGCTTCAAAGGCTCTTGCAGCCATCTCTTCTGGTTTGGAGTAATAGACGACTTTAAGTTTTTGATCAGTCAAACGAGAAACTTGAAACATATCGCTTGGCTCATCTCCTCGCTCATTTAGCATAATGGATTTGAAACATTCGATTAACAACAAGCTCAATGGATGGGGAGATTGGTTACGAGATAATTTTATTTCAGCACTATTCAACCAACATTCAGAAGCAAACCGGGAAGAAGAGACATGTTGGAACATCTTTTCACCCATATAATGATCAAATGCATGGAACCATTCATGAGCAAGACTACCAGCACCAGCATTTTTAGCTAAAGACAACTGCCTTGTCGCAGGAACATAGTGAGCAGCAACGCCAGGTCGCCCACCTTTTCCATATTGAAGACCAAGAGTACCTCTAAGTGAAATCAGTAACTCCGGACCATGCAATACAGACATTAAATCCTCTAATGCCTGTTGGAAATTAACCGCTGCTCGGTCTCTTTCCTCTGGCGTAACCCACCTTCCCATTTCTATACCACGAAAATCAAATTGCCGACGTATAATAACAAAATTGATGCTGTCTTGATTCGAAGGCATGAAGGCTCGTTATTTGTTTAGGTATGGCTAAATGATGATGACATACCAAACTGCTGGTTAAACTCAGCAATTTTTTTAAGTCGCATCGTTTTTAAATCCTGCAACTGGCTTTCAATCTTGCTTTTTGCATTCTCTATTCCACCTTGATCGTTACTGGCCACTGCGTTTTCTAATTCGCGCTCATACTGATCCAATAAAGTATCATAATCATCTTGGTAGGCCTCTTCCACCAGCGCCAAAGCCACTTGATGCTGATAGCTAGCCGTTTGCTCTGTGTGCTTTTGAATATAAGCTAGCGAGTTATCAAAATATAATTGCTTCAAAGAATCTTTTTGTGAATCTGTGTTCTTAGAAATATTTTTTCTATCATCCGTAAGAACGTTAGCTTGTATTACTTCCACATCATAACGACTAACACTGGTGTCAGTTTGGGCAAAACTAAAGGGCACCGTATTTAACACAAGAATCGCAGTAAGAGACTGCAGTCTTTTCAAGAAAACTTTCTTCATGCGAACCTTCTTTTTGTTCTATGTAAATGTAAAGACTGGCTTGTAATCTTTTATGTGCTTTCAAAAAAGATTACAAGACGAATAAAAGCGTTACTTGATTCTATTGAGCCCCAAAGATAAGAACAACACCCAAAGCACAGATGCACATTTTAACCTTATCTGTGCACTGTTAGGCTCTATAAACTGACACAGTCATTACGAAAACCTATAAATACGGGGAAATATGTTGCATAACATGACATACATATTCTTCTTTTTCTCCGACAGGAGCAACATAGTCAATGGCATCTTGTGCTTCTTTAATACTGTCTAACTTAGCAATAACCCAAGCAGCAAGATAATGTGAAGCCAAGCAGCCACCAGCAGTAGCTATATTTCCCTTGGCAAAAAAAGCTTGATTTAGCACTTCAACGCCAGCCTCTTTTACCCATGGTAAGGTTGTTATATCGGTACAAGCAGGAACATCGTCCAATAATCCCAGCTTAGCTAACACTAAAGCGCCAGAACATTGGGCCCCAATGACCTGACGACTTGGGTCAAGTTGTATTTGCGCCATAATAGATGCGTCAGCGGCCACTTCTCTTGTTTTTATCCCACTCCCTATGATGACAGCATCGGCAGTGGATAAACTTTCAAACGAAGCCTGCCTCTCAATCACAACACCATTCATCGACTTAATTTGTTTAGTTGGACAGGCAATAGATACCTTCCAGCCTTTATTTTTTACTCTGTTCAAAATACCAAGCGCGATAAATGAGTCCAACTCATTAAAGCCATCGAAAGTTAAGATGGATATCTTCATCATCAAATACACTCTTTTGTTATGTTGAAAAAAACCATACTACGCCATATGCTCATGACGATTAAATTATTGTCATGGATACAATAGAATGCCGAAAGCTCGATACAAAGTTCTAGTTGACCGTATTGCAGCGGATATTCGCTCAGGGAAACTTCAGCCAGGTGTACGACTACCCACCCACAGAGAGCTAGCGAAGCGAGAAAGATTAGCTCTTGTCACTGCTTCTCGTATCTACACTGAACTTGAAAAAATGGGTTTAGTAATTGGCGAAACGGGACGTGGTACTTTCGTAAGAGACAGCGCAGTGCCTTTTGGTCATGGAGTTGATCAATCTCTTGTTCAGAATAATACGTTAGACCTTAACTTCAATTATCCGACACTACCCAAACAAACAGAGATATTCAGAAAAGCACTTCGCCAACTGGCTTTAACAGGCGATTTAGAGGCATTGCTACGCTATCAACCACATGCAGGAAGGCCCCATGAAAGAGCCATCATTGCAAATTATCTTTTATCACGTGGGCTTATTGTAAATGCAGAGCAAGTATTGATTGTTAGCGGAGCACAACACGGCTTATCTTGTATTCTAATGTCACAATTCACTCCTGGTGATGTCGTGGCCGTTGATGCAATCACCTATTCTGGTTTAAAAGTGTTGGCAGAAGCCTATCACATTGAGTTAGTTGCCATTCCAGTAACAAAAAATGGTCCGAACTTAGATGCTTTAATTGAGATTTGCAAAACAAGAAAAGTACGAGCCGTTTACTCAATGCCCACACTGCACAACCCCATGGGTTGGGTAATGAATAAAAAATGGAGGGAGCAACTTGCCTCTATTGCCAAGCACTATAATCTACTGATCATAGAAGACGCTGCCTATGCTTATTTGGCAGACAATCCCCCTCCTCCCATGGCCGCATTGTCCCCTGAAAACACAATGTACGTTTCTGGTTTCTCGAAAAACGTCGCGACGGGGTTGCGTATGGGCTTTATTATTGCTCCTGAAAAATATGTATCAAAAATAGAGCGAAGTATTCGTGTGACAACTTGGAATACCCCTTCACTCATCACGGCTTTAGTTTGCAATTGGATTCTGGATGGTACGGTTGAAGAACTCGAAAATGAAAAACGCCGTGATGCAAAACAAAGACAAGCCATTGCCAAGAGCATACTAAAAGAATTTTCTTATATCAGTCACCCATCTTCCTACTTTTTATGGCTACCTTTGCCCGAAGAAATGAGAGCAGATAAAGTAGTGGCAGCATTAAATCAGCAACATATTTCCGTATCGACAGCCGAGCCTTTTAGTACATCAGGAAGCACACCTCATGCTTTACGAATTGCGCTCGGCTCAGTTAGCTTATCTGAACTTAAAGTGGCTCTTGAAAAAATAAAGCAGACCACCCTTCTTGGGTAATTACTACAAATTCCCCATAAATAAGTGATTTATATTTATAGGTCGATAAAACGAACCTGTCACACAAACTTAATCAAATACTGGTTTAATCCTTTCCAAGGGCCATGATCAAAGGCTCTCTCATTGTCTGTTTACACATAGATCAGGTTGCAACCTGTAGGAATCAAGGAAATAATCATGACCCACTCTGTCGACTCAAATCGCCGCCGTATGCTCGGTTTTATGGCTGGTGCACCATTACTGCCGCTTGCAGGCGGGATGTTTAGCTCTGCTGCTTTTGCAGGAATGACTGAGACTCCTCTTTCTTCTGTTAGCTTTGTTCCTATGGCGGCTCCATCACTAAGTAATCCAGCCGCTATGTCAACCAATCTTATTAATTCAGCAATGCAATTAAAATTTGAAGATGGTACAAGCCGAATGGTGAAACTGGATTATCAACCATTCTTTATGACAGGTGACAAACTTCCCGATGGTAATGGCAACACTGTTATTGCTGGTGGCTATTACGACATTAATAACAAGCCAATTCTTGACCCTACTGCTGGGAATCGCCAATTTTTCTCCGACTGCCCAGATGGCTCTAGCTTACTAACAGTGAAAGACGCAAAAGTGGCTGGTGTTTATGGCAATCACGTTTTTGCCGTAGTGCAATTTGAATACACTTCCCGTGATGGTGCTGGCGACAACATGTACGGCAAGCTACCTTCTCCTATTGCTATTTTGACACTCGACCAAAACCCTGAAACGGGTGAACTGAAGCTGGTTAAATACCATAACGTTGATACTTCAGGGGTTGGCGGTCTATGGATTACCTGTGGTGCCAGTTTATCTCCATGGGGAACTCACCTTTCCAGTGAAGAATACGAGCCAGATTCATCTAAAATAGATGACAAGCAGTTTAAAGCATACTGCAAAAATTTATTCGGTGATGAAAACAAAGGCACCCCATATAATTATGGTCATTTACCTGAAGTAACGGTAAACAAAGACGGAACAGGGTCTATCAAGAAACATTATTGCATGGGACGGTTATCTCACGAGCTTGTTCAAGTGATGCCTGATGAGCGCACTGTGATCATGGGGGACGACGCGACAAACAGTGGTTTATTTATGTTCATCGCGGACAAAGCTCGAGACCTTTCTTCTGGCACTCTTTATGTGGCCAAGTGGCATCAAACCTCTAACAAAGGACCTGGAGCAGGCAATATCTCTTGGATCAAACTGGGCCGAGCAAATAGCGATGAAATTAAACGCTTAGTAGATGCAGGCATTAAATCGACTGACATTATGGAAATACATACTGAAGACCCGAAAGATCCGAGCTTCACAAAAATTGGATATAGTGGAAAATTTAATTGGGTAAAACTAATACCTGGTATGGAAAAAGAGGCCGCATTTTTAGAAACTCATCGCTATGCCGCTTTAGTCGGAGGTTCTTTGGGCTTTACTAAAATGGAAGGGACCACAGTCAATATTAAAGACAAAAAAGCCTACTCTGCCATGTCTTATATCTACAAAACCATGACAAATGGTAGTACGGATATTCATGTAGAAGGGCCTAAAGCAGGTGCCGTATACGAGCACAAATTAGCAGGCGGCCAGAAAGATCATAACGGAGAAGCAATTGATAGTGAGTGGGTATCTGTTCACATGCATGCGCCTGCTAATTTAATTGGTGAAGACTTAATTACACCTGATGCACTTGGTAATACAGCTCATGCCGATCGTATTGCCAACCCTGACAACATCAAATTTTCTGAAAAACTGCGCACCCTGTTCATTGGTGAAGACAGTGGAAACCATGTAAACAACTTTCTCTGGGCTTATAATGTCGACAGCGGCGAGCTATCACGCATTATGTCATGCCCTGCTGGCGCGGAATCTACGGGGTTACACGCAGTAGATGAAATTAATGGCTGGACTTACATTATGAGTAATATCCAGCATGCTGGCGATTGGGATAATAAACTTCATGCGAAAGTAAAAGATACGCTAGATCCATATATTCGCGCTAACTACAAGGACCGTTACGGTGCGGCCGTTGGCTACATCACAGGGGTTCCTAAAATTTAATAGCTAAAAATTTGTCTCGCCCTAAAATCGCTGACGTATTTTTTGGGCGAGACATCAACCTATAGACAAAAGAATACACCTTATTTTCCAATCTGATTCGTCCCCAAAAAAATATCCATACTTATGCTCGCCAAGAAATTCATTTAGAACAATTATCAGATGTCATTCATATAGGTAGATCTTTACTCAAAAGTGAGAATCAACCAACAATGTCGTCCTAATATGTGGCTTATTAACCAAAGCCATATGAATATATATTTAAAAACTAAGGACGATACCTTATGACCATCAAAAAACGCCTGCTATAAAATCTATTCCCATTAAAAGTCTTGATTTCTACACAATTTAGCTATTTCGTGCTTGTAAATATAACTTATATGATACCCACACAAAATGGTCAGATTGAACGCACTAAGCTTCGCAGTTTAATCCCACTTTTCTCTCCGTATAGAATAGCTAAGGAAGCATTCTCATGAAAAAATTTCTCGAAAACAGAATGATAGGAACAAAACTTGGATTGGGCTTTGGTTCTGTCTTATTACTTGCCCTTATTGTAGGCGTAGTGGGTATTTCAGGAGTAAATACACTTTTAAGCAGAGCCGATAAAGTTCACCTTTCTAATGATCTAGACGACTCAGTTGTTGAAATTCAAAGAGCTAGAGAACAATTTGTTGCATCAGGTTCTGCAAAAGACAAAGCGGAATTAATTCGCCGCTTAAGCGTACTCGATAATTTCTTAAAGGAAGGACAGGATTTATATAGCGGTGCAGATGTTAAAAAATTAGTAAAGCAAACTGAACAAGATCTCTTAGAGTATAAAAAAGCACTTACCATTCTTACAGGAGCCTTAGCTAATTGGAAAGCCATTGACGATGATGCCAATAAGTTACTTCTAAGTATATTCAATCTATATGATCAGACCATTCAACAACTCCGAAAGCAAAATGATATTGAAGACATGAATACCGCTTTGGACGTTTCTAATAAATGGTATGCACTCACAACTGAGATCAATAATTACGTTACCAAAAAAGAAAAGATACCAACAGAGCTCGTGACAACACGATTTCAGGAGGTTATTGACGAAACAAAAAGCCTTAAGCTTTCAAATGACCCAAAAAACTACAAACAAAGGATTCTTATCTTATTAAAAGAGTATGAAGAACTTGGAAAAAGAAATCCTGCTATTAATGCTGAGCTAGTAAAAGCACAAGAAAACCTGATGACTTTGGCGTTAAGCATGAACACAAAAATTGATTCCATTACCGCCCTGCAAGAGCAAAAAAGCCAAATGGATGGTAAACGAGTCTCTAATGTTCTGATTACAGTGACTATCCTTGCCATTTTGATTGGTATTTTCTTTGCTTTGCTCATTCGACATCTGATAGTAAAACCAATGAATACGGTTATGACAATCGTTGAAAAAATTTCCGATGGCGATTTGACTCAGACATTGAAAACTGACCGTCAAGATGAGCTAGGCCAACTCTATAATAGAATTGGCAATATGAGCCGCACTCTAAATACACTTATCTCTGAAGTTATTACTGGTGTTCTAAACCTAAGCTCGACAAGTGAGCAATTAGAAGCCATATCAAAACAAGGCCAGACCATGATGCAGTCCCAAAAAGACGAGACTGATCAAGTTGCGACGGCTATCAACGAAATGTCATCCACCGTTTCTGAAGTCGCACGTAATGCAGAAACCGCTGCGGAAGCCACAACAAAAACAGACAATATAGTCAACCAAGGTAATCAGAAAGTAACTGATTCAGCAACATCTATCGAATCTCTCGCCAACGACTTAAACGAAACCAGCAAAGCCATGGAACAGCTAAAAGCTCGTACAGATAATGTCGGTAACGTACTGGAAGTCATTAAAGCCGTTGCAGAGCAAACTAACTTACTAGCCCTCAATGCAGCAATTGAGGCCGCGCGAGCGGGTGAAGCAGGACGTGGTTTTGCCGTAGTAGCGGATGAAGTGCGTGGACTTGCGAGTAGAACCCAAAGTTCTGCCAAAGAAATAGAAGATTTAATTGTTGAATTACAAAACGGCGCCCAAGAATCCCTTGAAAAAATGCTCAACAGTCGAGACTTATCGACTAAAAATGCTGAACAAGCAAAAGAGATATCATCCATTTTCGCAAACATAAGCGAACAGGTTGGTTATGTTGAAGATATGAATAATCAAATTGCGACGGCGGCGGAAGAGCAATCTCAAGTATCGGAAGAAATTAATCGCAGTGTTGAAAATGTTAGACAATTAGCAGATAAAACCGCAGAGGGCTCTATGGAAACCGTTAGTGCCGTCAGTAACTTAAGAGCATTAAGCAATCAACTAAAATCACTAACAAATCGATTCAAAATTTAGCATTAAGCTTGTCATTAAGTAATGTTACCAGAATACAAACAGCTATCTACTCTAACGTGTAGGTAGCTGTTTTATCGCTTTCCTTTACCAATACCCCAATACCTTCCACCATAATCCACCGATAATTCCCCATACGGCCAGATTAACAACACTCATAATAAAGCCCATGATCCACCAATCTTCCATTGAAACATAACCGGACCCAAATATAATTGGCGAGGTACCAGTAGCATAGTGAGTCAATGACATCATCAAAGAAGACGCGCCAGCCAATAACAAGCCAAGATACAAAGGCGGTGCTCCTAATGCTAATCCTGCAGCATAAAAAGCGGCAAACATGGCTGTTATATGCGCGGTGGTACTGGCAAAGAAATAATGCACATAAAAATAAATGCCTACCAAGATAACGACAGATACAACCCAACCGAACCCCAAATGCGCAATATTGGTTTCTACCACCATTGAAAACCATTGCACAAGTCCTAGTTTGTTTAAAAAAGTCGCCATCATCACCAAAGCAGAGAACCACACCACGGTGTCCCAAGCCGATTTCTCCTTAAGCACGTCATCCCAACTCAACACACCTGTGACCAATAAAACAGACAAACCTAAAAATGCAACAGCGGTTGTATTGACTACGTACTCAGCACCAAACAGCATAGCAGGAACACCAGCCCACAGAACCAGCAAAAGGGTAAAAACAGCTACCATGACTTTCTCACCATAAGACATAGGCCCCATTTCAATCAGTTTAGATTTGGCGTATTGGCTTGCATCTGGCGTACTTTTTATTTCAGGAGGGTAAATGGCATATACAACCAAAGGCACAAGCGCAATACACACTAAACCTGGTAAAAGCGCGGCCAAAGCCCATGTACCCCAAGTAATACTGATATTAGCGCCAGTGGCATCGGAAATTAATTTGACAATTAAAGGATTAGGCGCCGTTGCGGTAATGAACATAGCCGAAGTGATGGGGTTAATATGATAATTAACCAAAGCAAGATAGTGACCAATTTTTCGAGAAGTACCCTGCTCTGGTGACGAACCGAAGCTAGCCGCTATAGACTTCATTATAGGGTGAATAATGCCGCCGCCTCGGGCAGTATTACTTGGCGTTACTGGCGCTATCACCAACTCTGAAATAGCCAAAGCATAGCCAATGCCAACGGTCTTTTTGCCAAACAAAGAAATAAAGTAATATCCAATACGATTACCAAGCCCGGTTTTTGCCAAACCACGAGAAATGACTATGGCAATACCTATCAACCAAATTAGCGAATTTGAAAAACCGCTTAATGCATCTTTGATCGCACCAGAAGGAGTGTCATTTGTTACGCCCGTCACGGCAACAAGTGTAATAGCCAGTATCGCCAGTGCACCAATTGGCATTGCCTTACCAATAATTGCGACTACAGTACCAACAAACAGCGCCAGTAAATGCCATGCATTTGCGGTTACCCCATAAGGTACTGGTATAACGAACCAAAGCATTAGCGCGATAAAAATAGAAATCAGTCCCGGAACAATGCGAATATCAGCGCCTTTCATAAAACATCCTTTCATTTCAAAAAAGCATCCTCACAACTAATTAGAGGACTTGCCTTGTAGCTTAGAACACTTAAAAGAAATGAAGGATGACACACATCATATAAGGTAGGTTTATTGCCTCCAACATAAAAAAGACCTGCCTATCGCAAGTCTTTTTAACGTCACTATTTATAGAAACCACTATTACTAAGCAAAGACGCCAGTTAGCTTTTCATTCATCAAGCTTTGCCACTCTTTATCAAGAGGGGCTTCAAAAAGCATTCGTTCACCGTTAAGCATTATGTCCAACCGAGTCGCATGCAAACATAAGCGTTTAAAACCAAGTGCTTTAGTCTCTTTTAATGACTCAGATGGCGAATACTTGTCATCTCCTACAATTGGGTAACCTGCATATTGAGTATGAACGCGAATTTGGTGCGTTCGTCCAGTCACCGGTTCACATTCAACTAAGCTATAGCCTTCAAACTGTTGCACTAATTTAAAGCGAGTTAAGCTCTCTTTACCATCCGTATGCACTTTCACAACACGCTCGCCAGATTTAAGTTCATTTTTTAATAAAGGTGCGTTTACTTGTAGCTTTCTTTTCGGCCAACTCCCATAAACCAGAGCAAGGTAGGTTTTTTGCACCCCTTCCTTTTCGCGTAGTGCAGTATGTAGCTCTTTTAAGACCGCTCGCTTCTTAGCAATCATAATAAGGCCAGATGTATCGCGATCAAGTCGGTGAACAAGCTCAATGAATTTTTCTTGTGGACGCATTTGACGAATCACTTCCACCAAACCAAAGCTTAAACCGCTACCACCATGCACCGCTAAGCCTGACGGTTTATTCACCACAATCAAACCTTTATCTTCATAGACAATACGCGACTCTATCTCACTTTTGAGGCGATCTGATAACACAGGCTTATCTGATTCTGGTGCAATGACTATTGGGGCAATTCGCACAACATCTTCATTTTGAAGTCGGTAGTCCGGTTTGATTCGTTTCTTATTGACACGAATTTCACCTTTCCTAAGTAAGTTGTAAATTTTGCCTTTCGGAACCCCTTTTAAATAGGTAACCAAAAAATTATCGATTCGTTGGCCCGTGTTATTGTCGTCAATTGTGACGTAACGAACCGCTGGACGCGCTGTTAAATTTTGTTCTGAATCCGACATAACCAAAGATTGGTTTCCTTTATAATTGAAGCACTTAGTTTTTACTGTTATATTCACATTCGCAAAGGGTAAGAGGCAACAAAACACCTCGAAGATAAGATGCAAGAATTGAATGACAATTGCCGAAGCGACACTTTGGCCCCTATCTTACCTCTGTAACAGTTAATCTTAAATATTAAACCGCATGATTCGGAAAAATCCGCTTCAGTGGAAGGAACTCTCATTAAATTGCTAGACTACGCGTTCGCGTTGTTTCGTAAAAGCAAAGAAACGAGACCGGTTAAAGAGACAATTTGGTATTAATCAAGGCAGTGACCGCACAAAAGCGTTTAGCACAAAGTAAACGAAACGCGTACTCTATCTCGCCAGACAACACTAAATGACTTACTCTAATTCTGAGTCAGATTTATTAATGGTTACCCTATCACTGTTGTGACTCTTCCGTATCAGCTAACAGAGTTCACACATATAATGATTAGAATGCTTATCAATGCAACTCAACAAGAAGAGTTGCGCGTCGCCCTAGTAGACGGACAACGTCTATATGATCTAGATATTGAATCCGGTTCACGCGAACAAAAGAAGTCAAACATATACAAAGGCCGAATTACTCGCATTGAGCCGAGTCTTGAAGCCGCCTTTGTTGACTTCGGTGCTGATCGCCACGGTTTCCTCCCTCTAAAAGAAATTTCAAAGACCTACTTCTCCAAAAAATCCAATCATGAAGGCCGAATTAACATCAAAGACGTGTTAACCGAAGGTCAAGAAGTGATTGTGCAAGTTGACAAAGAAGAACGTGGAAACAAAGGGGCAGCGCTAACGACATTTGTGAGCTTGGCTGGTCGTTATTTAGTTCTCATGCCAAATAACCCTCGCGCTGGCGGTATTTCTCGCCGCATTGACGGAGACGATCGCTCTCACCTAAAAGAAGCCATGTCTGGGCTTAACACACCAGAGAACGGCGGCCTTATTGTACGTACTGCTGGTGTTGGTCGCTCTACAGAAGAGTTGCAATGGGATTTAGACTATCTAGATACTTTGTGGTCATCCATTACTAAAGCGGCTTCTGAAAAACCCGCTCCTTTCTTAATCTATCAAGAAAGCAACATCGTTATCCGCGCCATCCGTGACTACCTACGTGAAGATATTGGCGAAGTATTGATTGATGAAAAAAGCGCTTACCAAGACGCTATCAACTTCGTTATGCAAGTTATGCCGCACTTTAAGTCACGCATTAAAATGTATACCGACTCAACACCCCTTTTTAACCGTTTCCAGATCGAAACTCAGATCGAAACCGCTTTCCAGCGCGAAGTTCGTCTACCTTCTGGCGGTTCTATTGTTATCGACCCGACAGAAGCATTAGTCTCTATCGATATTAACTCTGCTCGTGCGACCAAAGGCGGAGATATTGAAGAAACCGCATTACAAACAAACTTAGAAGCAGCTGATGAAATCGCTCGCCAACTTCGTCTTCGTGACATAGGCGGTTTGGTCGTTATCGACTTCATCGATATGACACCCGTACGCAACCAGAAAGAAGTTGAAAATCGCATGAAAAACGCTCTAGAAGCGGATCGTGCTCGCGTCCAATTAGGCCGAATTTCTCGCTTTGGTCTACTGGAAATGTCACGTCAGCGTTTACGCCCTTCCCTTGGCGAAACCAGTGGCATCGTTTGTCCTCGTTGTAATGGGCAAGGTTTTATTCGTGATGTAGAATCCCTTGCTCTTTCGGTACTTCGCCTTATTGAAGAGGAATGTTCAAAAGAACGTACAGCTCAAATTCGCGCTGTATTACCAGTTTCTGTAGCGACTTTCTTGCTGAACGAAAAACGTACCAACATAGCAAAAATTGAAAAGCGCAATAGCGTCCATATCATTCTGGTGCCAAACCCGCACATGGAGACACCACACTTTGAAGTTGAGCGGATTCGCGATGACAGTACTGTCGTGACACAGAATGAAAACAGCTATAACTTGGTAGAAACACCAGAACAGCCTCCATACGAGCCACGCCAAGCCAGTGAAAACGTTCGCCCACAAGCAGCCGTTACGAGTATTGCTCCTAAATCACCAGCGCCTGAACATACGGCAGCACCTGCAGCTAAATCAAGCAAGACGGTTACGAGCAAACCTAGCCTGCTAAAACGCATCATGACAGCGCTATTTGGCGAAACCCAAAACAGTACAAAAGCAAAATCATCAACCAGCAATACACATAACTCTCAAAAAAATGAGCGAGACAACACCACAAATAAACCCAAGAATACTCGTGTAAATCGTAATAAGCGTAACGTTAAGCATCAAAATACGGATAAAAGTGACAGCAAACCAAGCGAAAATAATCGCTCAACACGTCAATCACGTCGTGAACAAGCAGAGTCAAACACAAAAGGAAACAGCCGCCGTAATAATAACCGTGGCAACAAGCAGGACTCTCATACAGAGAAAAATGAAGCCGCTACGAAAACAGTACCTCGCCAGACTCAGAAAGAAATACCTGAAGTTAAAGAACGCAAGCGTGATCGAAATGAAAATCGTCGTCGTAATGGCAAACTGAAAGATGAAGCATTAGAAGCCACTAAACTTCAAGAACAAGAAGATGCCGCTTTGATTGAAGCCTCTCAAAATAAAGAAGCTGAAAACAAAGATAGCAATGATGAGCCTCAACGCCGCTCTCGTCGCTCTCGTCGTTCTCGTCGCCCTCAAAAAGAAGAAAATAATATTCAACAAGAAAACATTGAATCTGAAAACGCTAATACCGAGACTTCTGAATCTGCTGTTAATAGCCCAGAAGAGACAAAGTCTGATGATATTCCAACAGCGCCAGAATCAACGACTGAAATTAAGCAGAATGACAGTCTATCTGAAGAAGATAAAGCAGCCGATATAGCTGAGACCGAGAAAGAACCAACTTCTACCGATACCACAGACACAAATGAGCCAAAAGCGGCTGACAACAAACCAGTTAAACCTAAAATGTCAGTAAAGGCTCAAATGCGTAAAATCGAGCAAGAGACGGCAGTGGCGGAAGAAACTAAAGTAGAAACGCCTGCGGAAGAAGCTAAAGTAGAGACGCCTGCCGAAGAAACTAAAGTAGAAACACCTGTTGAAGAAACTAAAGCGGAAGCACCTGCTGAAGAAACTAAAGCGGAAGCACCTGCTGAAGAAGCTAAAGCGGAAGCACCTGCTGAAGAAGCTAAAGCGGAAGCACCTGCTGAAGAAGCTAAAGCGGAAGCACCTGCTGAAGAAGCTAAAGTAGAAACACCTGCTGAAGAAACTAAAGCGGAAGCACCTGCTGAAGAAACTAAAGCGGAAGCACCTGCTGAAGAAGCTAAAGTAGAAACACCGATTGAAGAAGTTAAAAAAGAAGCATCTGAGAGCACTAACAAAAAAGTCCGCACACCTCGCCGTGGGCGCGGCAAACCTGCAGCCAAAGACACTGCTACAGAAGTTAAAGCACCTGTAGAATTACCGGCCGCCATCTTAGCTCAACAAGAAAAGCTTCGCTTGGAACAGGAAGAAAAACGAAAAGCGGCGACTTCACGTCGACGCACCTCTTCTGGCCGAGTAAAAAATGATCCAAGGCTTGCTAGACAACAAGAGCCTGAATCAACATCGGAAGCTAACGTAGACTAAATACTGCGGTGTTTATCTAAACAAAACAAAGAGCCCGCATTTATGCGGGCTCTTTTGCAAAAAGAGCATTATGGATTTTTTCAACGGATGGAATTGAACATAATTAACGGACAGGTATTAAATAATGATCATTGATTTCTCTCGCTTTAAAGATTGGACGCTTGCTGGCGATTTATTTGGTGGAGCAACCACCGCCATTGTATCACTTCCCCTAGCACTGGCTTTTGGTGTTGCATCAGGCGCAGGAGCAGAAGCAGGACTTTGGGGAGCAATACTCGTTGGTTTTTTTGCTGCACTATTCGGTGGATCAACTAGCCTAATATCTGAACCAACAGGACCAATGACAGTAATTATGACAGCTGTTTTAACCAGCATGCTGGCCAGCAACCCCGAAGGAGGTGTTGCCATGGCTTTCACGGTTGTCATGATAGCTGGAATATTTCAAATAACCCTTGGCTACTTAAAATTAGGAAAATACATTACCCTAATGCCATACAGCGTTATTTCTGGCTTTATGTCTGGAATTGGCGTCATACTGGTGATCTTACAAATAGCCCCCTTCCTTGGCCATCCATCACCACCAGGTGGTGTCATGGGAACCCTCAGCGCGCTACCAAGCCTTATCATTAATCTGAAATTTTCTGAGTTATTTCTGGGCCTCCTTACGCTAGGGGTATTATTTTATTTACCAAAAAAATGGCGGAGGTATATTCCGGCTCAACTTGTAGCCTTAATTGCAATTACACTTATTTCAGTCATTTTATTCGATGATTCGGACATCCGTCGCATCGGTGTTATCCCGTCTGGATTGCCTTCTATCCACTGGCCTCACTTTGAAAGCACAGTGATTATCGAAATGTTCATCGACGGTTTAGTGCTTGGGACACTAGGCTGCATAGACACCCTCCTTACAGCAGTCATAGCAGATAGCCTAACGCGCAAGGAACATGATTCAAATCGTGAGCTTATTGGCCAAGGTAGCGCCAATCTTATATCAGGACTACTCGGTGGGTTACCTGGAGCTGGAGCAACCATGGGGACCGTTGTCAATATTCAATCAGGTGGTAAATCGCCATTTGCAGGTATCTCAAGGGCTCTCATTTTATTATTAGTTATACTGGCGGCATCTGAGCTAATCCAACCAATTCCAATGGCTGTACTTGCAGGCATCGCCTTATATGTAGGAATCAATATTCTCGACTGGAGTTTCTTAAAACGCGCACATAAAGTCGCCTTATCCCCAACCATCATAATGTATGGCGTAATGACTCTAACCATCTTTGTTGATCTTATGGTTGCGGTCGGCATCGGCGTTTTTATAGCCAATATAATTACAATTGAAAAACTCAGTCGACTACAATCAGGAAATGTGAAAGCCATTAGTGATGCCGATGATGACATTTTCCTTTCTGATGAAGAAAAGACATTATTGGATCAAGCGGATGGCAATGTTCTCCTTTTCTATTTGTCTGGCCCTATGATATTCGGTGCAAGTAAGGCAATTGCTAAACATCATAATCGCATTCATAACTATAAAGCTGTAGTTCTTGATTTAAGCGCTGTCCCCATGATGGACCTAACTATTGGACTTGCATTAGAGAACGCAATAAAAGACGCCATAGAAGCAGAGTGCGCTGTCTATATTTTCAGCCCCAACGGACAAACTACAGAGCAGCTTGAAAAACTTGGTATTTTAAACCGGTTACCACACAATGCTTTTTGTGACTCACGAAAATCTGCATTATTTCATGCCGTCCAAAGCCTAGAAACGACCACCTAATCACTTAATCTAAGAACAAAAAAAAGCCGCTTAAAGCGGCTTTTTTATTTACTTACAGCAAGTCATTATAGAGACAAGCGGCGCACATCACTTAACAAAGCATTAAGATAGGTCATGAAGCGACCAGCATCACCGCCATTTACCGCTCTGTGATCATAAGACAAGCACAATGGCAACATTGTACGAGGCTCAAAGTCTTTACCATTCCAACGCGGTTCGACATCTGCTTTAGAGACACCAAGTATTCCCACTTCAGGAGCATTAACAATAGGCGTAAAGCCTGTACCGCCGATAGCACCTAAACTTGAAATAGTAAAACAACCACCTTGCATATCTGCTGGTTTGAGCTGCTTATCAAGCGCTTTCTTAATTAGATCGCCCGCTTCTTTTGCAATCTGAACCACTGACTTCTTATCAGCATCACGCAAAACAGGAACAACCAAGCCAGCCGGTGAATCCACCGCAATACCAATATGTACATAATGCTTCTGAACGTAGTTTTCACCATCAGCCATTAGAGACACATTGAAACTTGGATTTGCAACCATAGCTTGAGCAACAGCTTTAATAAGGAATGGAAGTGGTGTCAACTTAACACCTTGCTTCTCCATCTCCCCTTTCAAGCCCTTACGAAACGCTTCAAGATCCGTAATATCTGCCTTATCAAACTGAGTAACATGAGGTATTACAAGTGCGTTACGGACCATGTTCTGAGCAGTTAGGCGCTGAATTTTGCTCATCTTAACAACTTCGACTTCGCCGAACTTGCTAAAATCTTGATCTGGCACCGTAGGTAAAGCAGAGTTCGCCACTGCACCAACAGGAGCAGACGTCGCCTTTTGCACAGCAGTTTTAACGTATGCTTGTAGGTCTTCTTTCATAATACGGCCACGAGGACCTGTAGGACGAACAAAAGCAAGGTCAACACCTAGTTCACGAGCAAGCATCCGCACTGCAGGGCCAGCATGAACTTTCTTCGAAGGTTCAGACAACGCAGCAGATTGATCCATCTCAGGTGCTGATGCCGCTTTTGAAGCACTAGCCTTAGGAGCCTCGGCCGCAGGGGCTGGAGACGCTTTTTCAGCAGCAGGAGCTTCAGATGTAGAACCACCCTCCACTTCAAGCTCAAGAACGAAATCACCCTCAGAAACCTTGTCACCAACATTGATAGAAACAGATTTAACTGTACCATCCTTAGGTGAAGGAATTTCCATAGAAGCCTTATCGGTTTCAAGAACGATGATAGAATCACCTTCTTTAACCTTGTCACCAGCTGTAACAGCAACTTCAATAACTTCTACACCTTCTGCACCACCAATATCAGGCACATTCACCTTCTCAACGCCACCAGAAGAAGGTTGAGGCGCCACATCTTCTGATTTAGACGTTTGCTGTTTAGCTTCAGGCTCAACAGAAGTTGAAGAAGACGACCCCGTTGTAAGAACAAGAATATCATCACCTTCGGAAACTGTATCTCCCTCTTTAATAATGACTTTCGTTACCTTACCACTGGCTGGTGCCGGGATATCCATGGAGGCTTTATCTGTCTCAAGAACGATGATGGAATCACCTTCTTGAACATCATCACCTTCAGCAACACAAACCTCAATGATATCTACACCTGTTGCGCCACCAATGTCTGGTACAGATACAGTTTGTTCAGAAGACGCCTCTTTAGCTGGTTTTGCTTCAGCTGCTGGTGCTTCTTCTTTTACTGGCGCTTCTTTCTTTGGCTCTTCAGAGGTGTCTTTACCACCTTCTTCGATTTCAAGCTCAAGAATGTCATCACCTTCAGAAACCGTATCACTTTCTTTCACTTTAATAGAGGTGATTTTACCTGCTAATGGAGAAGGCACGTCCATAGACGCTTTATCAGTTTCTAATACAATAATAGTTTGGTCGACTTCGATAATGTCACCAACTTGTACGCTAACCTCGATTACATCGACGTTATCCGCACCGCCAATATCCGGCACTCGAATGATTTCAGTACTCACAGAAATCTCCTTTGTCATATAGACGCATCAAACTTAAAATCTTATCTAGCTTAAGCCTTTAAACTTAAGCTAGATACCCAGATTGTCAGGTAATTAGCAAGTTACTGGATTTGGCTTTTCAGGGTCCAAGCCAAATTTAGCAATTGCCTCACTAACTACAGATGCATCAATCACACCGTCTTTTGCCAGTGCATTCAAGGCTGAAACCACAACCCAATAGCGGTTAACTTCAAAGAAGTGACGCAATTGAGCACGAGTATCACTACGACCAAAACCATCCGTACCAAGCACGTTATATGTACCATTTACGAATGGACGAATTTGATCTGCGAACAATTTAATATGATCAGTAGATGCCACAACAGGACCATTGCCATTCAAGCATGACTCTACATAGGATACGCGAGCTTCTGACTCTGGGTGAAGCATATTCCAACGACTTACATCAAGACCTTCACGACGAAGCTCATTGAAAGAAGTCACACTCCAAACATCAGAATTAACACCAAAGTCATTAAAGAGAATTTCAGCTGCCGCTTCTACTTCACGAAGAATCACACCAGAACCAAGCAATTGAACTTGTTTCTTATTCGCTTTCTTCGCATGCGATTTAAGCTTGTACATACCTTTAATAATGCCGTCTTCAACACCTTCAGGCATATCTTCGTGTGTATAGTTTTCATTCATTACCGTTAGATAATAGAAAACACTTTCCTTCTCCTTATACATACGACGCAAGCCATCTTGCATAATAACAGCAACTTCGTACGAGTAAGTCGGATCATAAGATACACAGTTTGGAATAAGGCCAGCTTGAATATGAGAGTGACCATCTTCGTGCTGTAGGCCTTCGCCATTTAGTGTTGTACGACCTGCTGTAGCACCAATCAAGAAACCACGAGCTTGTGAATCACCTGCCGCCCAAGCCAAGTCACCAATACGCTGGAAACCAAACATTGAGTAATAGATGTATACAGGGATCATTGGCAAAGCACTATTCGCATAAGATGTCGCCAATGCTAACCACGCTGAGAATGCACCTGGCTCATTAATACCTTCCTGAAGGATTTGGCCATCATCAGATTCTTTATAATACATAATCTGAGTATGATCGTGAGGCGTATAGCGCTGACCTTCTGAAGAATAAATCCCCAGCTGGCGGAACATACCTTCCATACCAAACGTACGAGCTTCATCAGCAACAATTGGAACAACACGCTTGCCGATTTGCTTATCTTTAACCATGACATTCAAAGCACGCACGAAAGCCATTGTCGTAGATATTTCGCGGCCATTTGTCCCTGCAATTTGTGATTTAAAGGACTCTAAAGAAGGGACCTCAAGTGCTTCGCAGTCATGGTTACGAATTGGGAATGCACCATGCAATTCTTTACGACGTGCACGCATATATTGCATTTCAGGACTGTCTTCAGCTGGCTTGTAATAAGGCAGGTCTTTTAGCTCTTCATCACTAATCGGGATGCCAAATTTATCACGGAACTGAGCTAGAGATTCTTCATCCAACTTCTTGGTTTGATGCGCCGTGTTTTGAGCTTCGGCCGCTTTAAACATGCCATAGCCTTTAACGGTTTGCGCCAAGATAACCGTTGGTTGACCTTTGTGAGAAGTTGCTTCGGAATACGCTGCGTAAACTTTATATGGATCATGTCCGCCACGATTAAGATTCATAATCTCATCGTCGGTCATGTCTTTAACCATTTCTAACAACTCTGGATATTTTCCAAAGAAATGTTCACGAGTGTAGGCTCCACCATTTGCTTTGTAGTTTTGCAGCTCGCCATCACACACTTCATTCATGCGTTTAACAAGCAGACCTTTGTCATCTTTTTCGAACAAAGGATCCCAATGGCGGCCCCATAAGCATTTAATGACATTCCAACCAGCGCCGCGGAAGACACCTTCGAGCTCTTGAACGATTTTACTGTTACCACGCACAGGACCATCAAGGCGCTGTAAGTTACAGTTAATAACAAAAATTAGGTTATCCAGTTTTTCACGCCCAGCAAGAGCGATTGCACCTAGGGATTCTGGCTCATCACATTCACCATCACCTAAGAAAGCCCATACCTTGCGATCACCTTGATCAATTAGGCCACGGCTATGCTGGTATTTCATAACATGCGCTTGGTAGATAGCCTGTAAAGGCCCCAATCCCATAGATACCGTAGGGAACTGCCAATAATCAGGCATTAACCAAGGATGTGGATAGGAAGATATGCCTTTACCATCTACTTCACGGCGGAAGTTATCAAGCTGCTCATCTGTTAAACGCCCTTCAATATATGAACGCGCATATATACCTGGAGAAATATGGCCTTGGAAAAAAACCATATCTGCTTGCTGTTTGCCATCATTACCACGGAAAAAGTGGTTAAAACCGATATCATACAAAGTTGCTGCAGAGGAGAAACTTGTAATATGACCACCAAGTGTTGAATCACTACGGTTAGCCTTCATTACCATCGCCAATGCGTTCCAACGAATAATGGAACGTATACGACGCTCCATAAAGACGTCACCTGGCAATGGTTTCTCATTTTCAGGAGCAATTGTATTTCGATAAGGTGTCGTTATAGACGACGGCATTGACGCGCCAGCTTTAGAAGCTTCACTCGTCAAACGATTTAAAATGTATTGCGCGCGATCAGAACCTTCTTCGCGAAGGACAGACTCAAGCGCATCGACCCACTCTTTTGTTTCAATTGGATCAATGTCTTCGAGAATATGCTGCTCAGTCATCGTGTTAATAACTCCCGCTATTAGAACAGATACTTAACCTACCAAGGACATTATTTGTATTTAAGTCTTGGAGGCTACTTAAACGAACCATCGGAATTCACATGAATAGCCATAATGAATTCCAGCCGACCTAGGATAAAACGACACCCTATTTTAGTTTTGCGATTAAAGCGTCGTTTGTATCCGTTTCTATGGAAACTCTTTTTATTTTATTTTTATTTCCATTGCATCGACCACTAGGGTACCTAGTCGGCTCGCTTCCATTTTGGGTTTGGTTCATCAAACCCAACATCAAATTTCTATATGCAACCAGCTTTACTGAATGCATATAAAAAATCAAAAATGTTTTCTTACATGTACACAGAACATGGACTTTATATAACGTTTGCGCCCTTTATGTATTGATATTTCCTTACGATTTATATGGTTTAAACCACCTTATAAATGGGCAATTGGGGCGTAAGATTAACACCTAAACAAGAAATCGCCTAGCCATCTAGATCAAGAATGAGATATTTGAAGGGCTTTTGAAGCTTTTAAAATGTCATATTCTAAGCAAAAAACTGACAAACACCATGTCACAAGCTAAAATTCACAGAAACTATACCTTTCATAAATACATGAAATGCACATTAACTTAGAACAGCTACATTAGGCACAAACAACGTATCTTAGCTTCTTACGTTTTATCACATTAAACCTGATATAAATCAAAATTACGAACAAGAATTATTCTTAATGATAAAAATATAAGTAAGCTTACAGCCTCTTATTTTTGCCATAGAAAGACTCACGAAATCAATGAATATCGATAAAACAACGCTGACGCAATACAAATATAACGCTACAATGCCTTTTTATTTACGTATCAGATTAGGATAGTACATGACTCTCTTGAACGCTCTATTAGTAGAGCATATACAATCGCAAGTAGCGTTTGCATTAGAAGAAGATATAGGATCTGGTGACATAACCGCTCAGCTTATTCCTAATGATCAAGAAATTACTGCGACAATTATTAGCCGCGAGGCTGCCGTTCTATGTGGTAAAGCCTGGGTAGAAGAAATATTCTCTCAATTAGGAAATAGAACCACTCTGTCATGGCATAACGAAGAAGGCGATATGTTAGAAATAAACAAGCCTTTTTTGACAATTAAAGGTCATGCAAGAACAATATTAACAGGCGAACGAGCCGCTCTAAATTTCTTGCAGACCCTATCTTACACAGCAACAGTATCGCGCCAATACAGTGAAACTGTCTCAAATACCCAACTTACCATTTTAGACACCCGCAAAACTTTACCAGGTATGCGCCAAGCTCAAAAATACGCCGTTACAGTCGGTGGTGGTAAAAATCATAGAATGGGCTTATACGATGCATTTTTGATCAAAGAAAACCATATCATGGCAGCAGGGTCGATCGCTAATGCCGTCAATATGGCGAAAGAAATTGCTCCGGATAAACCCATTGAAGTCGAAACAGAAAATTTAGAAGAAGTTTCCATGGCTGTTGCGGCGGGTGTCGACATCATTATGCTTGACAATTTTTCCTATGAAGATATGTCTGCTGCGGTATCTAAGTTCAAAGGCCAAGTGAAATTTGAAGCTTCAGGCAACATGGATAAAGAACGCCTATTAAAAGTAGCTGAGACAGGTGTCGATTTTGTTTCTATTGGTGCTTTAACCAAACATATCCAAGCGATAGATTTGTCTTTACGTGTATCTCAGGAATAACTATGAAAGATAGTATTTTAGTCATTAACTGCGGCAGCTCTTCTTTAAAGTTTGCAATTCTTGCAAATGCTGGACAGGAAACCTTAATGGAAGGCATTGCAGATCAGCTTGGTTCAAATAACAGCACGATTACTTTCAAGTACCAAGGTGAAAAGTTTCAAAAACCACTTGTTTTAGGTAGTCATGAATCTGCAGTGAAAGAAATTAAGGCATGGCTCGACCTTCACCCAACCATAAATGACCTCTTAGTAGGAGTAGGACATCGAATCGTTCATGGAGGTGAAACTTTTAATAAATCTGCGCTAATCAATCAAGACGTTATTAACGGCATCCAAGAATGCGCAAGTTTAGCGCCACTTCATAGCCCTGCGCACTTAAAAGGTATAAATATATCTTTGATGCTATTTCCAAATCTGCAACAAGCAGCCGTATTCGATACGTCATTTCACCAAAGCCTATCAGAAGAGCAGTTTTTATACCCTATTCCGATGGATTTTTATCGTGAACATCATTTTCGTAAGTATGGCTTCCATGGCACAAGTTATCGATATATTAGTCAGCGCTTAGCACAGATTTGGAAAGGCAGTGAACAAGAAGGCGTTCTTGTTGCCCACCTTGGCAATGGTGCCAGCACTTGTGCCATTAATAAAGGTAAGTCAACGGATACAAGCATGGGGATCACTCCTCTAGAAGGACTTATGATGGGTACTCGTTCAGGTAGCCTAGATCCAAGCCTGTTAACCTTTATTATGAAAGCTAAAAATTTGACTGCTGATGAAGCACTCGATGTACTTAATAAGAAAAGCGGCCTTTTAGGTGTATCAGAATTATCAAATGATTGCCGAACACTCGAAGAAGCCATGGCATCTGGAGACGAAAGAGCGAAATTAGCTTTAGATATGTTTGCAATAAGAGCCGCTAAGAACCTAGTAAGTGTCGCAACTACTTTGGATAGTATAGATCACTTAGTTTTTACGGGCGGCATCGGTGAAAACTCAAGCTATTTACGCCAAGTAATATGCAAAAATTTAAAAGCCTTCAATATACATATAGACTCAATATTAAATGAAAATGCTCCTCGAGGTGAAACCTCGACTATAAACTCTGAAGAGAGCAACACCAAAGTTTGGATTATACCAACTAATGAAGAGCTGATGATCGCACTTGATACTATCAGCTTAATTCAACAGTAATCATAACAACGCTAACCATAATGGGCTAATTTAGGATTCATTAGATATGTCAATAAATGTACTCATGACCGTACCGACGGGACCAGGCGTAGGCCTAACATCTGTCTCTGTAGGTCTTGTCCGCGCACTTGAACAGCAAGGCTTAAAAGCCAGCTTCTTCAAGCCAATTGCACAGCCTCAACCAGGTGACAAAGGACCGGACAAATCAACGGCTATGGTTGCTCAAGGCTCGACGCTAACTCCAGCTGAGCCGATTCCCCTTCATGAAGCGGAACGCTATTTGTATAACGACAACATCGATGAACTCATGGAAGAAATTGTTGGCCGTTTTCAAGCCAGTGTAGAACCAGATTCAACTGTGATTGTTGAAGGTCTGGCTCAAATAGCAGGCCATCCCTATGCCACGCGACTAAATAAAGCCATTGCAAGAACGCTAGATGCGGGGTTGGTGCTGGTGACAGCACCAAACAACATGCGTGTTAACGAACTTGAGCACCATGTGGAAATTGCTGCCGGTTCTTATGGTGGCATCAAAGCCAATGATGTGATCGGTTGTATTTTAAATAAAACGACACCTGGATCACTTGGTGTTAAATCATACGGTGATTTGTTTGCACAAAGAGGTATCTTCAAGCGAAACTTTAGCTTGCTTGGCCAAATTCCTAAAGCTGACGAATTGACATATCCACGAGTAAAAGATGTGGCTGACTTTTTAGGCGCTCGCATTATCAATGCAGGTGAAATTGAGTCTCGTCGAGTGCAGTCCTACACTCTTTGTGCCCGTGGCGTTGAAAACATGTTAGAAGCATTGCGCCCGGGCGTACTGGTCTTTACCCCAGGCGATCGTACCGACATCATTATGGCTACCGCCATTGCGGCGCTAAATGATATTAAAATTGCAGCATTAGTCGTTACCGGTGGATACCAACCAAGTGAAGCGCTAATGGAACTTTGCGGCAAAGCGATGGCAAAAGGCTTACCGGTTCTTTCCGTTGAGTCCAATAGCTGGGAAACGGTAATCAACATGCAGTCCTTCAACCAAGAAATACCGCTTGATGATAAAGAGCGAGTATTAATGGTTAAAGAGCATATAGCTCGTTGCATCGATCATGATTGGATTAACTCATTTGCGTTAAACCAAGAAGAAAGAAAACTTTCCCCACCCGCTTTCCGTTTTCGTCTAATCGAGCTCGCTCGATCTCTGAACAAGCGTATTATTCTCCCAGAGGGAGAAGAGATTCGCACCATTCAAGCTGCGTCTATCTGTGCTGAGCGTGGAATAGCTCGTTGTACTCTTCTAGGTAAAGAAACGGAAATTCTTCGAATCGCCCAAAACAATGGTATTGAATTAAGTCACGGCATTGAAATACTAGATCCTAGCAGTATTAGAGAACGTTATGTGGCACCAATGGTTGAGTTAAGAAAAAGCCGCGGACTAACCGATATCGTTGCTCGTGAACAGCTCGAAGACAATGTAGTCTTAGGCACCATGATGCTTCAAGTTGGGGATGTTGATGGTCTAGTATCTGGTGCTGTTCATACGACGGCAAATACTATTCGTCCAGCATTGCAATTAATTAAAACATCGCCTAACTCTAACCTGGTTTCATCCATTTTCTTTATGTGCTTACCGGATCAAGTATTAGTTTATGGCGATTGCGCTATTAATCCAGACCCAACCGCCGAGCAACTTGCAGAAATAGCCATTCAAAGTGCTGATTCAGCTGCAGCATTTGGCATTACGCCAAAAGTTGCCATGATCAGCTACAGTACTGGTGGATCTGGGAGCGGTAACGATGTTGATAAAGTAAGGGAAGCCACAACTATTGCACAAAATCTTCGCCCAGATCTATTAATAGATGGTCCGCTCCAATATGATGCTGCCATTATGGAAAAAGTTGCTAAGCAAAAAGCACCAAATAGTAAAGTGGCCGGTAAAGCTACTGTGTTTATTTTTCCAGACTTAAACACTGGCAATACTACTTATAAAGCGGTTCAAAGAAGTGCCGATGTGGTAAGTATTGGGCCTATGCTTCAAGGTATCCGCAAACCAGTCAATGACTTATCTCGTGGCGCTTTAGTCGATGACATAGTTTATACTATTGCCATAACAGCCATACAAGCAGGTAATGTTAAAGCAAGTTAACACCCAAGCTAGTTGGCCGTTACCTTTTAAACTTTTTTACTAACTTAGAGAAAAAGCATTCCCCCTCCCCTCTTTCTCTAAGTTAGTAAGCTGGTTAAAAATTGGACATATCGAAAATTGCCAATTAATATTAATCGTCAGACAAAAGTTGGTGGCCCATATGTCCGGTAGTCTTCCTCACTCCATTGCAATTGCTAACCATACAGCAAATACCACTGTTACGCCTGGTTATACCACATATGATTTACGCTCTGATGAAGATACAAATATGGCTGCGTTGAATGCTCGTAACGCTAAAGCATCAAGCGACTTTGTTGTTACTATATCCGAAGAAGGTCAAGCGCTTGCACAACGGAATAATAAAGAGCATAAAGAGACTCAGGCAAGTAAACGTGATGGACTTCTGCTCGAGTTCGAAGAATTCATTGATGAAGATGATATTTTAATTAACAATAAAGAGAAAAAAACAACACACTATGATGAGGAGGAGAAGCCAACCGGAGAAATTCTTGATAATACGGTTTAATTCATAACAAAAAATCCCAGTAAGAATTGGCAGGATGCCATGTACTAAAAAACATCTTCAAGGAGTGAAGAATGCGACTTTCCCGTATAGCCCTTCATGGCTTTACCCTACTAGAATTGATGGTAGTTATTGCCATAATTTCCATTTTAGCTAGCCTTTCGGCTCCAACATTTACTCGTCAAATAGCAAAAGCAAAACTAATCGAAGCTCAAAACCTAGCGACCCAGCATCAATCTTTGATTGAAGAGTTCATCATGCTTCACGGCAGTTTCCCAAATCAAAATGAATTCAACCTAATCAAACAAACCTTAAAGCCTGATTCAATAGCAAAATCCCTTACCGTAGAGAACCAGAATAAACGTGATGGAGACTTTCTACTAACCCTTAACGACAATACGGGAATTACTGAAGATCAATACTTGAGGTATACCCGAGATTCCAATAATAATTGGAAATGTGTTTCAGATTTAGAAACAAAAATTCTCCCTATAAATTGCGAGAGTCAATCGGGAGATGAGGAATGACATTAGAAGAAATTTTATCAAACGCCCTCAATAGTCATTCGACAGACATTCACATCGAACACTCGAAGCCAACAATATGCGTTTATCAAAGAAGCTATGGATCTCTAAAAAAGGTCACTGACCTGCCAGAGGGTGACAGTATAATGAATCGCATTAAAATGCGTGCGAATCTTGACCTATCAGAAACGAGGAGAACTCAAGAAGGACAATTTTTATTTGAAGAAAAAAGCCGCAGTACCTTTATTCGTGTCAGTATTATTTCTACTGTGAAGGGTGAAAAAGCCGCTTTAAGATTGCTGCCAGAGAAAAGTCGCCTAGCGCTTAACGACATTGGAATACAAGACTCTCTTCTTAAAGAGTTAAGATCAGCATTAAGCTATAAAAGTGGTTTAATTTTAGTTTGTGGCGCAACTGGTGCAGGAAAAAGCACCACTCTGTATTCTTGTCTTGATGTTCTCAATACGGGTAAAAAAAGCATTTTCACCATTGAGGACCCTGTGGAGTATGAGATTCCAAACTTATTTCAATGTGAACCTAACCCTGTAATCGGATTAGATTCTGCCAATCTATTGAAATCATTTATGAGACAAGACCCAGATATCATTATGATTGGGGAGGTTCGTGATGCCATTACAGCTAATTTAGCTGTAAATGCGGCTCTGACAGGTCATCTTGTATTAGCTACACTACATACCAATTCAGCCTTAGATGCTATTCACCGTTGCCACGGATGGCAAGTCGACTTCTTTTCTTTAGTAAGTTCTATAAAACTCATTATCCATCAGTCTATGCAATACAAGAGCTCTTCTCAACAACCTATTTTTAATGGGTTACGCCCAGAATGGAGAGAGTCTCTTCCAAAGGATTACGATACTTTAATTTCCCCCTCTTTATGGAAAGCTTTCACTCATCATAGCAATGAGGTGAAACATGACATGGTATGAAGTTAAACACCTAAATGGCAAAGTAGATTATTCTTATGGCGATTCAGAAAAGCAGGTCTTATTTGACTATATCAGTCATGGAGAATGGGAATTAAGAATTCGTGAATGGAGACCCAAAAAACTAGACTACAAATCGTTGCGTACATTCTATACTGAATTACACAATGCCCTTAACTCAGGTTTGCAATTAAGCGAAGCGATATCCCACCTAGCGATGTCGTCTACAAACTCAATAATATCTAACGTTTGCAAAGCATTATTGGGAGAGTTAAATAAAGGAATTGATCTTAATGAAGCCTTGGAGAAATTAACAACCTCCTCCGCTGCACCCTACTGCCAACTCATTAATTCAAAAGGTACTAGAGAAGATTGTGAAAAAAGCTTATCCGTTTCTATTGACCAACTAAAAGCGCTATTAGATTGGTCTCAACGATTGTTGAAAGCGATTGTTTATCCCTTCTGCGTTATTCAAATTGCTTTAATTATTCTGATTGTTAATCATGCCCTACAACAGCAAGGCAAAGAAAGCTTTCTCTTTACTTTAACCAAAGACATTGCCATCTATTTATTATGCAGTCTTTTGCAGCTCGCAAGCATCCGAAGCCTTTATCTTGGACAAGCATGTTATTGGCTAGAAAAACTTAGTCGCAGTTTCCGGCTAACAAAACTTTTCACCCTACTTAGTACAAGTCGACAAACTGGATTAAGTTTACAACAAGCGCTTTTACGCATGCCAGATTATTTCCAATACCAACCAATAAAACAGGAGATCTATCAAGCTTATTACTGCCTTCGGCTTGGTCAACATTACTCATCAAGTTTTCCATCTCATTGGTTTCCTAAAGCATCAGCAATTGCTATGCACTCAGCTGAACAAGGAGGAAATATTGAAAGGGCTCTGCTATTAGCTGCCACGGAACATCAAAAACAATGGCATAAACACATTTCCTTCCTTGAAAAACTCATTCCAGCATTGTGCCTTTTCATTGCTGGTAGTGTTGTCGCCTCTGCGCTAGTTTCCATTTATCTTCCGTTACTTGAAGTACCTTAAATGACATTTTTAATATCAGAGTATTTAATTTATATTTTAATCACATTAAGTATCGGCAGTTTTATCGCAAGTTATACCGCCAGATGGCCTATTAAGGCTTTTTACTTATGGGAAAAAGAAGCACATCAATTGTTATCTAAACCATTCTATAAAACAAAACCATTACCCATTACAACATCACGATCACAATGTTTCCACTGCTTCCATACTTTGACAATTATGGACCTTATTCCTTTAATCAGCTTTATAGCATTAAAAGGAAACTGTCGTTATTGCCATCATAAAATATCCTACAGATATCCAATAATAGAATTACTGCACCTAATTTTCTGCTTACTTCTTTTTACCAAGGCGGGTGATATCTATCAGCTTAGCTTATTAACAATTCTTGCTAGCGCTTTAATGGTGTCAGCTGTCATTGATTTTGAGCAACAATTGATTCCCGACGGCTGCAATATCGTTGTTTTAGGCTGCGCTCTTATACTTAATATTATGGCCGGATCTATAGAAAATAGTGTCTTAGGTATGCTCTTTGGCTACACCATTATTTATGGCGTACGATTTATTTACTATCTATTAAAACATCAAGAGGGTATTGGGTTAGGTGATGCAAAACTACTTGCAGCTCTTGGCGCTTGGCTAGGGATTTCAAACTTAGCTTACCTGCTACTCGGTGCAAGTTTGAGCGGAATCCTATACACTATATGCTTACGTAAAAATGGACCTAAACACTTGTCATTTGGTCCATTTTTAATATTTTCCGCCCTATTGGTATTTTATTTTCACCCATGACCTTAACAAAAACTCCTATAGTTGGCCTTACTGGTGGGATTGGATCCGGTAAGAGCACAATTGCAAAATGCTTCAATGCTCTTGGCATTTTAAGCGTTGATGCTGACGATGTGGCTCGACAAATAGTTGAACTAGGCACGCCTTGCCTTAGAGAAATACATCAACATTTTGGCGATGCTATTTTATTAGATGATGGCAATTTAAACCGTAGAGCATTACGTAACATTATTTTCGACCAACCAGAAGAAAAAGCGTGGTTAGAGTCAAAAACACACCCAGCTATCCGAGAAGAAATACGGTCACAATTAGATTCCATAAATACCCCATATGCTTTACTAGTTCATCCGCTATTGTTCGAGACTCAACAAGATTTTCTTTGTAATTTTATTATTGCTATTGATGTTTCAAGAGAAATACAACTAGAACGTGTTATGAAGCGCGACTCAACAACTCGCGATAATGTGATAAAAATTATCAACTCTCAATTAAGCAACAATGATCGCCTCAATAGAGCGGACTTCTGCTTGGAAAACACTGGCAACCTTGCCGAATTGAATGATAAAGTTATCAAATTGCACCAAAAAATTTTAGAGTCGTTATCATGTTAGAAAGTAATACAGCGCCCTTAGTCGCTTGCCCTACCTGCCAAAAAAAAACGCCTTGGTCCAAAGACAATATAGACCGACCTTTTTGCAGTCCTCGCTGTAAACTCATTGATTTAGGAGCTTGGGCAAGTGAATCCTATTCTATTCCCCAACAAACCTCTGAAGAGGATGAAATTTTTTCAGAAGATCTTGTGATTGATCCAAATAAATCTTTCCTATAATTGCTTAAACGGAATGTAGTTCCTTATGACAAAACAAGATTTCTCAAAGAAAAAAGCGTTGCTTATTGAGGACATGGCTGAAGCAAGAATCATGCAGAGAAAAATGCTGACTGACTTTGGGTTCACCTCTATTGATATTGCAATGAAAGCAGAAACCGCTATAGAGCTTCTGAGAAACACATCTTTTGATGTTATTTTGTCTGATTACAATCTGGGTAATGGTAAAGATGGCCAGCAACTACTAGAAGAAATTCGCCATTCGAAACTCATTCCTAATACTGCAACTTATTTAATGGTTACGGCAGAAACTTCAATCGAAATGGTAATGGGAGCCATTGAATACCAACCTGATGGTTATATTACTAAACCTTTTTCTCAAGCTGTTCTACAAAGACGTCTTAATAAATTATTGGAAACAAAAGACAAACTCTATAAAGTTAACGTCGCATTAGACGCGAGTAATTATAAAGAAGCTATTCAGGCAGCTAAGCAAGTAATAAAGCAGCACCCCGCATTAACAGGCAAATGTGAAAGAATTATAGGTGAAAGCCTTCTAGAACTAAAAGAATACAAAAAAGCATTTTCTCTATTTAATAAAACCTTAAAAAACCGAAAGATGCCTTGGGCATTATTTGGTAAAGCAAGGTGTTATTTTTACATGAATGATATGGAAAAAGCAGAGCAAAACTTTCGACAACTTATGCTTGATAACCGTTTCTTTGTAAGCGCTTATGATTGGCTAGCAAAGATTCAAGTTATACAGAACAAGATAGAAGAAGCACAATCAACGCTCATAGAAGCCATCGGTAAATCCCCTAAGAATATTTTAAGACAAATGGAACTTGGTAATATTAGTTTGTCGATAAACGATTATATTACGGCCGAAATGTCATTCCGTAGATCGGTGTTCCTCGCGAAATATTCTTGTTACAACACAGCTGACGTGTATTTAAAACACTTAGAAGCTCTTGCTAGAATATCTGATAGTGGGCCCCTTAACCCTCGTCAAAGAGATAATTTCGACAGTACTTTAAAAAAAGTACACGAATTTTTCTTTGATAACCCTGATAATAAAGCTAAATCTTACAGCTATGAGATAGATATTTTCCTCTCCGAAAATGATCTGTCTACGGCAAAACAAATATTTGAAGTTTGGCTTAGTGAAGTTGAGTCTAACCTCGCAACGCCTCCGACTAAACAGCAATATTCGACTTATGAAAAGTCTTTTGGGAATTAACGGATGAAAAAAATCAACATTAGCACGATTTTAGCCAGTGCAATCCATGAAAGTAAAAACCAAGTAGGTACTATGCTGTATCACTTGCAAGGTCTTAAAGATTCGATGAGTAAAAATGACTCGAATCAAAAGAAAATCATACCGATTGAAGAGTCGCTCAAAAAGCTTAATGACGAATGGGTTGAATACCTTTATCTGTATCGACTTGCTTCGGATGGTTACGACTTACACGCAGATACATTTTTACTTGATGAATTCCTTGATGACCAAGTATTTGCCCTACAACCCTCAGCCAATGCGAAAAATTTAGAATTGGAATATTCCTGTGAATCATCATTAACAGGAACTTTCGACGAACGATTAATGACTGCGGTAGTCAGCACAGCTGTCTACAATGCTCTAAGATTTGCAAAAACTAAAATTTTGATCGAAGCCAAAAATGAAGACAACTTTCTCATCATCACTATCGAAGATGATGGCAAAGGCTTCAAACAAAAAAATAATGAAGACGAGGAAGATGAAGAAGAATTTTTAGATAATAATACAGGCTTAGGGCTGTATTTTGCCGAATTATCAGCCACCGCCCACTCTGTTGGCGATAGGATAGGCTTTATTAAAAAAGAGCGCTCTCAAACACTTGGTGGCGCAAGCTTAATGGTCTATTTACCACAACCCAAAGAAATCGACCTATAAATTTCTTTTTATAACAAGCTAACTTTTCAAATAGTTTGTCAATAAAACTCCCGCCGTTTTTATGTGCTGCCTCAAACAATTGAGTGCAGCCGTTCTATCTTTTTCAATAATTAACTGTAATATTTCTTCGTGCTCATCCTGGCTAGACTTTCTATACCCTAAAGGCCCGTATTGAAAACCAAGATAGCGAGCAGCTTGTGTATTTAACTTTCTCACTATAGTTTGCAATGTCGGTCTATCTGCAGCTTGATATAAAGCCATATGAAAATACCAATTCAACTCTCCGCAACGAACAAGGCTCACATCCTTTCGGTTTAATTCTGACAAATATCCTCTCGCTTCAAGAAGATGATACTCATTAATAAAATCAAACGCTTTATCTAATAATAAACACTCTAACTCAGCACGCATTAAATAAAGGTCTTCAGCCTCCTTCCAATTCAAAACTGGAATCATGACACCAGCTTTGCCATTTGGTACCAACCAACCTTCAGCTTTTAACGTAAGCAAAGCGTCCCTTATTGGGATTCTACTGACGCCATAGCGAACTGAAAGGCTTACTTGACGCAGAGGAACCCCCTTAGGAAGTTGATTATGCAAAATATCCTCTTTGATTCGCCTAACAATATCCATATGAGAAAATCCCTTATTTCACCTTGGCTTTAAAAATCAAAAGGCAAATCACACCAAATAAGATTCCCCAAAAAGCAGAAGCAATCCCTCCAAAGGAAACACCAGACACTGTAACCAGAAAAGTAACTAGTGCCGCCTCTCTATTAGAATCCTCCTCCATCGCACTCTTTAAATTCAAACCAATGGTTCCCAATAAAGCAATACCGGCTAAAGCGGCAATCATTGTCGCAGGAAAAATAGAAAACAAAGCAACAACAGAAGTACCAGCTAAACCCGCCAACCAATAAAAAACACCAGCAGATAATCCTGCGATATAACGCCTTTTAGGATCTTTATGACACTCATCCCCAGAACAAATTGCCGCCGTAATCGCCGCTAGATTAAATGCAAAACCTCCCAGTGGAGCTAATACTACAGATGTAAAGCCAGTCCAACTAATCAATGGCGAAACGGGAGTCTGAAAACCACTACTGCGCATTACAGCCACACCAGGAATATTTTGGGATGTCATGGTCACAATATATAAGGGAATACCAATTCCAATCAAAGCCCCCAAGTTCCACTCAGGCCAACTCCATACAAAGCTACCAAGCGCAAAAGGGATATTAGATAACATCTGTCCATCAGACCTTGCAAGTACAAATGCTACACCAGACACCAAGACAAACAACACAGCATAACGAGGTACAAGTCGCTTACTTACTAAATAAGTAACTAACATAATACCAACTAAAAAGACGTCGCTTTTCATAGAGTCAAAAATAGAAAGCCCAAACTTGAAAAGCACACCCGCTAACATAGCGCAAGCCAGAGGCAAAGGAACCAAACGCATTAATTTATCAAATAGCCCCGATACGCCTGTTAGTAATGTCAAAATACCTGCGAAAACAAAGACGCCGATTGCTTCTGCATAACTAATCGTTCCCAAGCTTGTAGCCAACAAAGCAGCACCAGGGGTCGACCAAGCCGTAATAACAGGTGAACGAAACCATAAAGAAAGGAAAAAACAGGTAGTTCCCATGCCTAAACCCAAAGCCATAATCCAAGAAACAATGGTATTTGAATCTGCGCCCGCGGCTTGAGCCGCTTGAAAAACAATCGCAACTGAACTAGCAAAACCAATAAGCACGGCTACAAAACCTGCAACAAATGCACTTACACTAAAATCCTTCACTATACCAAGCACAACGCTATTACCTTATCCGCTTAATAGAAGTGCTCACTATATTTCAAAAACAACGTTTTTGTATACATTTTTATCCATGAACAAGCATATAACCCACTAGACCAAGGGTGAAGCCCATTACTGCCCCCCATTGGTGGCGCCCAATGTTTTTCTAATACCACTTGAGGTGCAATATCTTGAAATACAGCATATAAAATACCACCTGAGGCAAATAGCATTATTCCAGACACAAACTCGGGCCATTCGGATAACCATAAATGCGCAATCACGCCTGCAATCGGCCCAGTCAATGCAAGCAAAGCAAAAAAGCAAATAATAGTTATAGAACGATAATGAGAAGAAGATTTCAGCTCTCGAAATGCATTAAAACCTTCTGGTAAATTTTGCATTGTAATTAAAACTGCAAGCAATACTCCATTGCTCGCATCTAAAGCAAACGCAGCGCCAAGAGCCAAAGACTCGGGAATGAAATCAACCAACATGGCAACCAGTTGACTCATTGAGGCCTTACTTTTACAAAGTCGTATATCCAACCACATAAACGCCATACCACCTAACAGAAACAAAAAAGCGGCAGACTTAACAGTAAAATGCTCCACTCCCTCGGGCACAAAAACTAGGGCGATAGCAGATAACAAAGCACCACCACCAAATGCCGTAATACCATGCATTAACTCAACTTCTAACCATTCTGGCTGAATACGCTCAAAGTTAGCAATCAAAGCCCCCAAAGGCATTGCCAAACCAGCTAATAAAGTTAAAAAGATAACATTATATAAAGGTTCCATTACTAAATTATCCTTGGAGATACTTGCAAGTTTGGAATAATAAAAAGCCTGCTTTCAATTAAACAGGCTTAGTTACTATTTTATATATAGTATTAGAATTCACTAATTATTTATGACACTCAAAAGACTTTTTAAAGTGATTTTTGATTCAATCTTTTTGTTCCAAGTCTATATTGACCCAAGCATCCCAACCTTGCCATTCGTCTTGGACATCCCGCTCATCTAAGATGGTCTTTTTCTCTACAATTATTTTATAAAAGGCACCAATAAGCCGCTTCATTATGCTTTCCTCCACTTAAGTTGTTAAACCCAGCATAAGCACTTTGATAAAATTTATATAATCATCATTCACTAACAGCCCAATATGAAAAACCTATTCGAGCAATTAGATATTAGCGTAATACTAAAATTGGCAGTTGAACCTGAACAGTTAATCCTTTAGGAAAAGAGTCTTCAAAGAAAAGCGAACCTTGGTATTTATCAACAATATTCTTTACAATGGACAGTCCCAGACCTGCCCCATCGACTTCTCCAGTACGAAAAAAGCGCTCACTTAACCTATGCTTTTCTTCTTGCCTAATCCCTTTACCGACATCTATTACTTTTAATTCGGCGTTGTTTTTAGACTGGGACCAAATAACATTTATAACTGAGCCATCCGGTGAAAATTTAATCGCATTACTCAGTAAGTTCTGTAGTAATACTTCAATATGATTTGATTCCACACCGCAGAGCCAAGACAAACTATTATCAATATCTAAACTAATTTCAACCTTGTTATGCCAAGCTAAAGGCAAAACATCAGCAATCATTGATCGGCTGATTGCCGCTACATCAACAATTTCTTTAATGACTTTCTTTTGATGCTCGAGACGAGCAAGAGCCAGCAATTGAGAGACAATTCGGCTCGATCTATCAACACCTGCGGTTAACTGATTAAGGGACTCTGTTCTTTCTGTATCATTTTCTGCTAACGTGGCATTTTCTGCATGCACTCTAAGAATACTTAGAGGTGTTCTCAATTCATGTGCTGCATCGGCTATCCAACGCTTTTCTCTTTCCATCAGTACATCAATTTCTAACAAAAGCCCGTTCAATGCCGTTTTTAAAGGAGCCAATTCTTTAGGCACATTAGACATTTCAATCGGCTCTAACTTAGTTGGTGCAATTTTCTTAATTCTTTGTGTAAGCTGCTGAAGTGGCGCCAAGCCAAAGCCCACAGCCCCCCATACAAGAGCGGCCAAAATAGGCCAAGCGAGTATCTCAGGAAAAAGAGTTTGAAAAACGATTTGATCTGAAATTTCTCCTCTTATATCAGCCCTTTCAGCCACGATAACCTTAATATTTCCACTGGTTTTATTTAGTGTAAAAGTACGCCACTCGTATTGTCCTGACTTAGCATCACCATAACCTGATTCATCAGTCTTTAAACTCGAAAACGTCATTGAATCAGACGTAATTTTTAATTTATCGTCACTCCAAATTTGATAAAAAATTTTACTTTCATATTTATGACCAACAGACGCATTTGTATCACTCTGGTCTATCAGTAATGGCAAAATAATATCTTCATTCGCACCTAGCTTTTCGATGCTTTCTGAGAGTGTAAGCAGAAGACGTGCCTGCTGAGCTAGGCGAGCATCAAATAGTTCTTCAACTTCATGGTTGGCAAACAACAAACCAATAACCATGATAAAAATACTTGTCATAACAAAGAGACACATGACAAAAAATAGGGTTCTTCGGCGAATTGAGCTAAATAGATTTTTGTTAATCCATTTCTTGATCAACCACATAGCCAATGCCTCGTATGGTGCGAATTATCTCAGGAAATAATTTTTTACGTAAATGATGAATATGAACTTCAAGCGCATTACTCTCCACATCGTCACCCCAGCCATACATCAATTGCTGAAGCACATCACGAGTGAAAACATGCCCTGGCTGACTAACAAGTTCATGTAATAAAGAGTATTCTCGACGTGTTAACGTTACGTCTTTATCTTGATAAGTTACTTTATGACTTGCCGGAAACAAAGTAACCCCTTTGTAATGAATTTCGCTAATGGCTCGTCCATAACGGCGGCGTAACAAAGCACGTACGCGGGCTTTTAACTCAGTTACCTCAAAAGGTTTAGCCAAATAGTCATCGGCTCCTAAATCCAAACCAGCCACTCTGTCTTCCAGTGCATCTCTTGCGGTAAGAATAAGAACTGGAACAGAGTTTTCATTGGCTCTTAATTGCTTAAGAACAGACAAACCGTCCAGTCTTGGCAACCCCAAGTCCAAAATAACTAAATCAAAGACTTCATTTGCTAATGCATCTAAAGCATATATGCCATCATGAAGCAAATCGACCGTATAATCTTCTCGCTTCAAAGCCGTTACAAGGCCATCCGCTAATGAAAGATCATCCTCAATCACTAGTATTCGCAAACCCAGTCCTTCTTTTATAAATAAGCCAAATTAGATTCCAACACACCTTTTGATGCCAATAAACTCATTTCAGTTTTTTCAAGCTACTACAATCACAAAGTGTCTAAAATGAATGAATATGCATATATTGATACAAATACTAGTCAAATAAATAACGGGGACGAGTCACAGCAAATTTTTCTGAAGATGAAAATTCTTAAAACAGCAAACACCTCTAAATATTTGCCTTTGAGAGTTTTCTTACCTCAATCAAAGGTAACATTCTACTCTACTGACTTGCCATTCATAGAGAGCCTACTGATTCCCCATAACGAAAAAACCCTACCCTGATAATCAGGATAGGGTTTCTCTAATTAAATCTTGATAACGACCTACTCTCACATGGGATCTCCCACACTACCATTGGCGATGGCGCTTTTCACTTCTGAGTTCGGGATGGGATCAGGTGGTTCAACGCCTCTATGATCATCAAGAAAACTGGTTTGTTTTATTAGCAATCGTCTAATAAAACCAAATTTTCAATTGCCTGATTTCTTATCAGGACTTCTAAATATAAAGCTTGACGACGACCTACTCTCACATGGGATCTCCCACACTACCATTGGCGATGGCGCTTTTCACTTCTGAGTTCGGGATGGGATCAGGTGGTTCAACGCCTCTATGATCGTCAAGCAATTCGTTTTGCGTTTTGTTCTGGTTGGACGTTGTCGTCTCACCAAAACACGCGAATACGTGCTTGGATCTTTAACAATTCATTTTGAAATAGGGATAACCAAGTATCAAACCGATGTTATTTTCATCGTAATTCTATGTGTCTTTGTCATTTTGATGATCTTGAGCTTTCACTC
>NZ_CP025572.1:2461424-2462231 GCF_018336975.1 Marinomonas sp. CT5
AAAGTGTGTTTATCCACTCCCCGAACCTTTTCGCAGATTACCACGTCCTTCATCGCCTCTGACTGCCAAGGCATCCACCGTGCACGCTTGGTCACTTGACCATATAACCCAAAATAGTTTTCTAATCCCTAACTCTAAGAAGAGTCAGTATTAAAACAACACTCAGATCACATACCAAAGGGCTTTTGTACCCCTCTGGATTTACGATTTAGAAAGTCATCTAGGTTAAAGATGCTTTCCACCGGTTTGACGCTTGATTATCGTCTATTTCAAAATTTGAATTGTTAAAGAGCAAGTTTAAAAACGAAGCTTTAAACTTAGAAAAACTTAACAAAGTAAGCTTCTCTCAAATCGTGGAGGCGTATTATAGAGATAACTATAACAAGGTCAACACAATTATTTCCTTTATTTAAAACTTTTTAATATCAGCAGTATCACCAACATTAAAACGTTAAAAACAAAAAAGCCGCTTAGAAGCGGCTTTTCAAGCTCTCTTTTTAAAGAGATACATCAGATAATTTGTGTGAACGCTCACCAGAGGTTTCTATCGTTTAAGGAGGTGATCCAGCCCCAGGTTCCCCTAGGGCTACCTTGTTACGACTTCACCCCAGTCATTGACCACTCCGTGGTAACCGCCATCCCGAAGGTTAAGCTAGCTACTTCTGGAGCAATCAACTCCCATGGTGTGACGGGCGGTGTGTACAAGGCCCGGGAACGTATTCACCGTGACATTCTGATTCACGATTACTAGCGATTCCGACTTCATGGAGTCGAGTTGCAGACTCCAATCCGGACTACGACGTACTT
>NZ_CP025572.1:2462331-2620638 GCF_018336975.1 Marinomonas sp. CT5
CGCTCGTCATCTTCTAGCAAGCTAGAAATGTTACCGCTCGACTTGCATGTGTTAAGCCTGCCGCCAGCGTTCAATCTGAGCCATGATCAAACTCTTCAGTTAAAAAGTTTGCTTACTCAAAATCTATTACACTAACAATAACTTAATCGACTCACTGTCCCGAAGAACAACAAGCCAACATAAAGCGAATTGACGTGTTAGACGTTTCGCAAGACTTCAATTTTTTTGATCCTAAAAGGATCTTCTGAAGCCTCCAGCGAGCGCCCACACAAATTATCTGATTATCTATTTTAAAGAGCATAACCACACAAGGTGTGTGGCTGAGGTCGTGTATATTACAGACTATTTTTTAGCATGCAACTACTTTATGCAAAAAAACCACTACACTTTAAAATGCAGTGGTTTTTTAAGCGTCCAAAAATTAAAGGTAACTACTTAATCTCAAGAGTTTGCGCTTCAATTTTAGCTTTCCACTCTGCTGGCCCAGTAATATGTACTGAACTGCCAGCTGTATCTACCGCAACGGTTACTGGCATATCTACTACATCAAACTCATAGATAGCCTCCATTCCTAATTCAGGAAAGGCAACCACATCTGCTTTCTTAATCGCTTTTGAAACCAAGTAAGCAGCACCGCCCACAGCCATTAAGTAAACCGCGCCAAATTCTTTGATAGCCTCGATAGCTACAGGTCCGCGCTCGGACTTACCAATCATACCAAGCAAGCCTGTTTTATCTAGAATTGTTCGAGTAAACTTATCCATACGAGTCGCTGTAGTTGGTCCTGCAGGACCTACCGCCTCATCTCTTACTGGATCTACTGGCCCGACGTAATAGATGAAACGACCCTTAAGGTCAACCGGCAACTCTTCACCATTGGCCATCATTTCTACCATTTTCTTATGTGCCGCATCACGACCAGTTAACATCTTGCCATTCAGCAAAATAGTTTCACCAGGTTTCCACTCTTTAACCTGCTCAGGAGTAATGGTATTGAGATCAACACGACGAACACTTTCACCAACTTCCCATGTAATTTCTGGCCAATCATCCAAAGAAGGCGGCACTAGATCAGCGGGACCAGAACCATCAAGAACAAAATGAGCATGACGAGTAGCCGCACAATTTGGGATCATAGCAACAGGCAATGACGCAGCATGAGTTGGGTAATCCATGATCTTCACATCAAGCACGGTTGTTAAGCCACCCAAACCTTGTGCACCAATACCAAGATTGTTAACGGCATCAAAAATTTCTAAGCGAAGCTCTTCAACACGGTTCTGAGGACCACGAGCCTTTAGCTCATGAATGTCAATCGGTTCCATCAAAGACTCTTTCGCCATAACCATGGCTTTTTCTGCCGTTCCACCGATACCTATGCCAAGCATCCCTGGTGGACACCAGCCTGCCCCCATTGTTGGCACCGTTTTCTTAATCCATTCAACGATATCATCGGAAGGATTAAGCATAGCCATTTTGGATTTATTCTCGGAGCCACCGCCTTTCGCAGCAACATGCACTTCAACCGTATCACCTGGAACAATTTCCATATGAATAACGGCAGGCGTGTTGTCTTTAGTGTTTTTACGAGCTCCAGCAGGATCAGCTAGGATAGAAGCACGCAAGACATTGTCAGGATGAAGGTATGCTCGACGCACTCCTTCATTGATCATCTCTGTAACGCTCTTGGTGCTTTCCCATTGAACATTCATACCAATTTTAACAAACACGGTAACAATACCCGTATCCTGACAAATCGGACGTTTACCTTCTGCACACATACGAGAGTTAATAAGTATCTGAGCCATTGCGTCTTTGGCGGCTTTACTTTCTTCTCGTTCGTAGGCTTCATGAACCGCATTAACGAAATCCAGAGGGTGGTAATAAGAGATAAACTGCAATGCGTCTGCAACGCTATCAATCAGATCATCTTCTTTAATAATGCTCATGCTTCTCTCCTGCTGAGTATCACGATTGAATCGAAGGCGAAATGGTAAAAGATGCAAGCCAGCAAAGAAAGCTTTAAGGTGCTTTTTAAAGAAATATACCCCCCATCAATCAAATGAATGGAGGACATTAACAGAAAGGATTAATGTATTCTACGATAGCAATTTCAACGATTAGCCTTATGTTCTCTTTCAGATTTTGGTTTTTGCACTGAATGCTGAATATATTCTTCAAGAATTTGTGTCGTAAATTTTTCGCGCTCTGGTAAAGACGTAATGCGCTCAGCCTCCCAGTTTATTAACCGAATGAACACGGAATACTTTTTAATAAATCCGTAACCAATATCTCTCACCCCAATACCATTAGCATCCATTAGATGAATGACTTGTTCGAGATTTTTCTGCGTTTCAAACTGACCACCCTCACTAGCTGCCACCAACAATCTTTGGATGTGCTGTATAGGATTTTCTGAAGCTCGAGATTCTTTCTTAGTCAAACTGGAGGTTAAAAATTTATCCAACATTTCTTCCGTATGAGCTTCTCTCTCATGTACATCAGAAATCAAAGCTGACTCTCTTTCTAACAGGCGAATAAAGAGACTTTTGTTTTTAATATCAGAGAACTCTAAATCTTTTAGAGAAAGACCATTTGTCTCCATAATATCAATAACTCTTTCATAGGAAGACGTAGCATCCTCCCCTACTGAAACAGCAAGAACAAGTTGGCGACGCAATTCATGCATAATTTTTGCCGCCCGATAATCCTCTTTTCTTTGTAGATGCTGCTGATAAGACTCTTTATTTTTCTCCAAAGCATCAAAAACAGCATCATAACCCTGAACCGCCTCTTGCTCATCTCTCAGCCGAGACATTCTTACTTTTGTACAGTTTTCTTCCCAGGCCTCGTATGACTTAGCTCTTGCCTGAAAAGCTCTTTCTATAGCCTCTTCAAAACTTTGTTCAATTCGAGCTCGCTCCGCACGCTCTTGAATTTCATTCTGCTCATGTTCATAACGCTTTAACTTTTGTGCTTGTAAATTCTCTTTAGCCAGTAATAACTGCTTACTAAGTGCATCTATCTCTGCCTGAATTTTGACCTCATCAAAATCTACTAATTTTTCATACACATTTGTCCAGTAATCATCCTCTGAAAATGGAACATTAGGATCACTGGTCGCATACTGAGTTTTTAATGTCTCCGAAAACTCCTGTTTACAAGGGCGAAATGCATTAGCGGCATCAATAACATTATCATTTGAGGTATAAGTCGCCGAGCTATCTAAAACATCTTCCTGAACAACAGTTTCAAGCACATCATCACCATCAACTATATCTTCCACTGCGACCTCATCTTCCCCAACAGCACTACTCACCGCATCAGCACCCGAAGCCAGTTCTTCATCATTTACTTCAGCATGATCCGTTAAATCAAACTCCTCCACATCTGAAGAAAAGGAGTCGGCATGATTTTCAGGAACATTACAACCACTAGATGATGAATCCATTTTTTGGAAATGACTAAAGTCCATATCATCCAAAATGGTACGTGCAGACTCATAAGCGCGTTCAGGGTCGACTCTTTTTTCACTAAAACGGCGCTGATAAACAGAACTTTCATTAGTAGTTTTTTCAACTGACTCTTTAACATACCTAGGAGCAGCACCACCCCAACTAACACGATAAAGCATAGAGCGATCACACAACTGCAAAATAGGAAGCTCTCTTTGGGCGATCTGGTATTGCCTAATTAGTGATTCAGCATGACGCAAAGCCACAACAGACTCACTTGAATTAGTGGAGGTTGCTAAATTTAACAACTTAACAACTTTCTGTATGGCCTTTTTCCTTTTGCTAATGCTCATAAAAATGCTTCCAAGTTGGCTATCATTTATTCAATATAGAATACGAATTTAAGGCCAATTCTCAATAGTAAAGTTCAGCCGCATCGCTAGATAAAGTTAAATCATCGTTTAGTAATGATTGAACCTTTTGCAAAATCTCAGCCAACTTTTCTCTTTCATAGGGAATACTCTCTAATTTCCCCCAAATAGGGGCCGGCCAGCACCGATCCGTTTCGTATCGAACAATATGATGGATATGCAGTTGCGGCACCTGATTGCCTAAAGCGGCAACATTTAGCTTTGTTGCGGAAAAAGCGTCATGTAAAGTTTCAGATAACAAACAACTTTCAGCCATTAATTGCTGACGATCCTCCTCAACTAGTTGGTAAATTTCCGTGATATCGTTTCGCTGAGGAACCAATATAAACCAAGGAAACTGGGCATCATTAATAAGACGCAGCTGGCATAATGGAAAGTGCCCAACAAGGACAGAATCACGTTCTAACACAGAATTTAACTCAAACATCTTTACATCTTCCTATTTACAAAAAAGGCTTTCATAAGCACTATAGCACCCTATTTTTAAAACTCTCAAAGACTTGGAGCCCGCATGACTGATATGCAATGTGCTATAGATGTACAAGCAAAATTGGCTGAATGCCCACGTTGGGACGAGCAAACTCAGACGCTTTACTTTGTTGATATAGATTCATTCATACTATACGCATATGACACAAAATCAAAAAAACTAGCAAGTCGAGAATTTAACGAAGAAATTGGCTGTTTTTCTCTCGCTGAAAACGGCGGTTTCATCGCTGCATTTCGGTCTGGCGTTTATACTTTTGATCATTTCAATGCCGAATTAAAACCCTACTGGCTTGCTAATTACGATCAAAATACGACGCGTTTTAATGATGGTCGTTGCGACGCACAAGGTCGCTTCCTCGCAGGCACAATGTACTCGCCAAAAGATGCCTTCAAAGGGGCACTACACCAATTTGAAAGAGGCCAAGAAAAACTCATCGATCAAGCCGCCTGGACATCAAATGGACTCGCATTTTCACCAGACAACACCATTATGTACTACTCAGATACACCAAACCATGTTGTTTACAAGTTTGATTACGACCTAAATACAGGCACAGCGAGCAATAAACGCGTATTCATTGAATTCCCTCACGGTAACGGGCGCCCAGATGGCGCCGCCGTTGATAGCGAAGGAAATTACTGGTCAGCACTTTACCAAGGGCAACGTGTTGTTAAAATTAGCCCTGAAGGTAAAATTTTAGAAGAATATCTCGTACCAGCTACCTACCCTACTATGGTGGCTTTCGGTGGCCCCGATATGAAAACTCTGTTTGTGAGTACGTGTCGTGGCGCACAAACAGACGAAGAACTTAAAGAATTCCCTCAAGCGGGAGGAATTTTTACTCTTGAAACAGAAACAAAAGGATTATTAGAGCCTCGCTTTAAAGGTTAAACTTAATTAGTCCGATCTGTTTTATTACCGTTTAACGTTAATCATCTAACTCAAAGTACCAATACTATTATGCGCGCAAGCAACTATTTATTTTCTACCCTACGTGATGCACCAACTGATGCGGTTGTTACCAGCCACCAGCTAATGGTTCGTGCCGGCATGATTCGTCAAATTTCAAAAGGCTTATACACCTGGCTACCGACAGGTCTAAGAGTTTTTCGAAAAATCGAAAACATTGTGCGCGATGAAATGGAAAAAGCAGGCTCTTTAGAAGTCATCATGCCAGGTGTCCAACCAGCTGAGCTGTGGCAAGAAACAGGCCGCTGGCAAAAGTACGGCCCAGAACTACTTCGTATGCAAGATCGACACGGTCGCGACTACTGCCTTGGTCCAACGCATGAGGAAGTCATCACAGACCTTGCACGCAACGAGCTAACCAGCTACAAACAATTACCAATGAATTTCTTCCAAATTCAAACCAAATTCCGTGATGAAGTTCGCCCTCGATTTGGCGTAATGCGCTCACGAGAATTCTGCATGAAAGACGCCTATTCTTTCCATGTTGGCGCAGAATCCTTGCAAGAGACCTATGACATTATGCACCAAGCTTACTGCAACGTATTTGACCGCATTGGTCTTGATTATCGTCCGGTACGCGCTGATACCGGCAGTATTGGCGGCGCATACTCCCATGAATTCCATGTACTAGCTGATTCTGGTGAAGACGACATTGCCTTCAGTGACTCTTCTGACTTTGCAGCAAACATTGAGCTAGCAGAAGCGATTTGCTTAAAAGAAAAAGCGGATACTCCAACACAAAATATTGAAGAAGTATTCACACCAGACTGCAAAACAATTCAAAAAGTCGCCGATTTCCTAAAGCTAGATGTCACTAGCACGGTTAAAACCATGCTGATTAAAGCCGTAGATGAAAACGAACAGCCTAGTATTGCCGCATTGGTTTTACGTGGCGACCATAATATCAATGAAATAAAAGTGGAAAAACTTTCCGGAATCGTCACACCATTTGAGTTTGCCGATGAAGCCGACATTGTTGCAAAAATTGGCTGCGCTCCTGGCTCCATCGGACCAAAAGGCTTAGCGGAAAAAGGTGTTCGAGTTATTGTTGACCGTTCTGCGGCCGTAATGTCTGATTTCTGCGCAGGCGCAAACAAAGATGACTACCACTTTACCGGCCTAAACTGGGAACGTGATTGCGCCGCTTTCGAAACCGCTGACATTCGCAATGTAGTTGAAGGCGATCCATCTCCTGACGGACAAGGAACAATCATCATTAAACGTGGTATTGAAGTGGGTCACATATTCCAACTTGGACAGCAATATGCCGAAGCGCTTAAAGCAACCGTGTTAGATGAAAATGGCAAAGCACAAGTCATGCACATGGGATGTTACGGCATTGGGGTTTCTCGTATTGTTGCCGCAGCAATCGAACAAAACTTTGATGAAAAAGGCATTTTGTGGCCTGAAAGCATCGCCCCATTCGATATTGCCATCGTTGCTATGAACTACGACAAGTCTGAAGCTGTCAGAACAGAATGTGACCGCTTGTACACTGAATTAAAAGCAAAAGGACTGGATGTATTATTGGATGACCGTAAAGAACGCCCTGGCGTGAAATTTGCGGATTGCGAACTGCTCGGCATTCCACACCGCTTAGTTGTTGGTGATAAAGGCTTAGATAAAGGCACACTAGAATATAGATATCGTAAGGCCGATGAAAACCAAGACATCGCCATTGCTGACGCGATCGACTTTATTTTAAGCAAAAAATAATATCTTCACGCCTGACGGATCAATCACTTCCGTCAGGCTTTATCTCTACAGTGATCTCCAAGAACAAATAGGAGCAAAAACATGACCACCATTTTCCACAACCCTCGTTGTTCTAAATCTCGCCAAACACTGCAACTTCTAGAAGACAATAACATCAAAGCTGATATTCGCTTGTACTTACAAGATACCCCTAGCATTGATGAGCTAGAAACATTACTTAAACAGCTCGACATAACTCCTCTAGAACTTATGCGAACAAAAGAAGCCATTTATAAAGAGCTTGGTTTAAACAAAGAATCAACCGATGCTGAGCGACTAAAAGCCATGCACGAAAACCCAAGTCTAATTGAGCGTCCTATCGTGGTTCACGGAAACAAGGCCAAAATTGGTCGCCCACCTGAAGATGTCTTAGCTTTATTTAACTAAGCATAAAAAAATAGGAAGCAGTGAATGTCTCAACAACCTTACGTATTAATTTTGTTTTATAGTCGTCATGGCTCTATCGCAGAAATGGCAAAACACATTGCCCGAGGCATTAACAAAATTAACGGAATGGAAGCAAAAATCCGTCAGGTACCAGAAGTCTCTGATACTACGAAAGTTGCTACTCCAGCTATACCTGATGATGGCGCACCTTATTGCACATTAGAAGAATTAGCGGATTGCTCTGGACTTGCTTTAGGCTCACCATCCTACTTTGGCAGCATGGCCGCCCCACTAAAGCACTTCATCGATCAAACATCGACACTCTGGCTTACAGGGCAGCTGATTGACAAACCCGCTTGCGCATTTACTAGCGCAAGCACAATGCATGGCGGCCAAGAGCAATGCATTCATAGCATGATGACACCATTAATACACCATGGCATGATTTGGCTTGGCCTACCTTACAAGAACAAAGAACTCATTAGCACGCAAGCAGGCGGAACACCATACGGTGCAAGCCACCTAGCTAATAGCACGTCTGAAAACAACTTAACAGATGGTGAAAAAGCGTTGTGTGAGGCACAGGGTAAACGAATTGCAGAAATGGCCTTAAAGCTTCAAAAATAGTGACTTCGTTATTAATCGCAAAAGTAAAAAAATCACGCCATAACAGCATATGGCGTGGTTTCCTTATATCTCGGATGTGATAGAACTTAATGCCTTGGTAATTCAACATCCTTAAACAAAGCTTCTACATCTTGTCTATTGCCAGCTTCCATTGCCGCCATCACAACCTCTTTCGTCAAATGAGGCGCAAAGGATTCGATAAACTTATACATATAACCACGAATAAAAGTATTACTGCGAATACCAATTTTAGTACAACTGTCTGCAAAAAGGTGCGATGCATCCAAAGCAACTAAATCGGCATCCTGCATTTCATCATGTGCCATAGACGCAACAATACCAACTCCAAGCCCAAGGCGAACATAAGTTTTAATAACATCTGAATCCGCGGCAGTAAATACAACATTTGGTTGCAGTTCCGCCTCCTGAAAGGCTTCATCAAGCTGCGAGCGACCAGTAAAACCAAACACATAGGTGACAATCGGATATTCGGCTAATGCCTGCAAAGTTAACTTACCCTCTTTTGCCAACGGGTGGTCTTTAGGTACAACGACGGATCGATTCCATGTGTAACAAGGCAGCATTACTAGGTTGCCAAACAATTCCAGAGCTTCTGTCGCTATAGCAAAGTCCACCACACCATCATTTGCCATCTCAGCTATTTGCATTGGCGTCCCTTGATGCATATGCAAACTTACATCAGGGTAGCCTTCAATGAATTGATTTATCACTTTAGGCAAAGCATAACGAGCCTGAGTATGAGTGGTTGCAATATCTAATGAGCCTTTACGCTCATCGCTAAACTCTTTAGCAACTCGTTTAATATTTTGCGTCTGACTTAGAACATCACCCGCTAAAGCAATAATTTTTTCTCCAGCAGGAGTTACGTGAGTTAAATGCTTTCCACTACGCGCAAACACTTCCACACCTAACTCATCTTCCAAGAGCCGAATCTGTTTACTCACGCCTGGTTGCGACGTATATAAACTTTGCGCCGTGGCCGAAACATTTAGGTCATGACGTGCCACTTCCCATATATACCTAAGCTGCTGTAACTTCATCGTCTGCCTTATTCGAAAAAGAGTTAAAAACATAATAAAATATTACTTTATAGAATAGTAAAAAACCTCTAGTGTTGCCAGCTTAAATAACTTCAATGTGGCTTTCTAATGGATTTTCTTTGGTATATTGCTGCTGGTGCAGCAGTGGGTTTAGCAGTGGGCATAACTGGCGTAGGCGGCGGCTCTCTAATGACACCGCTATTACTTATGTTTGGTTTCCCCCCTCATATTGCCATTGGTACAGATCTTATGTATGCGGGCATCGCAAAAAGCACCGGCGTAGTCATGCACGCCAAACACGGAAATGTGAATTGGAAAATAGTCTTTGCTATGGCGGCGGGAAGCATCCCAGCATCTTTTGCGACCGTATGGATGTTATCGCAATACGATAAACCAGATCATTATCAAGAAATTCTCACTGGCACCTTGGGAATAATGCTAGTTCTTACTGCCACAGTGATTTTATTTAGATCCAAACTTACTGCCACCCTAAACTTCAATATTCCTGAGAGTAAAAGCACAAAAATAATCTTTTTTTGTGGCTTAATTTTAGGGGTACTGGTGACCTTAACATCAGTTGGCGCTGGGGCATTAGGCACAGCAATCATGATGATTCTATTTCCACTGATGAGAGCAAAAAATATCGTCGGAACAGACCTCGCTCACGCCGTACCCTTAACCCTAGTGGCTGGTATTGGACATATATTTTTAGGCAATGTTGATTACACACTTCTTGTGGCACTTTTAATCGGCTCTATACCGACTATTTATATAGGTACGCGTGTTGCCACTCACGTGCCAAATCATGTTTTGCAACCAATTCTCGCCACTGCCCTTCTATCATTTGGAGTAAAATACCTTTTCTTCTAAAAAATCATGGGCTAGCGGTTCATTCAAAACAGAAAACGCGATATTGTTAGCCGCTATAACCAAAAGTAAAAAAAGCAGGAACCCCCGCAATGAGTAACAAACGTCTAGAAGACTTAAATATTGCCTCGTTCACCTCTTTGGTAACACCGAGCCAATTAAAAAAAGAGCTGCCAGTAAGCGAAAGTGTTAGCAGCCATGTAGCGGAATCCCGCGACATCATTAAAAACATTATGGATGGTAAAGACCATCGTTTAGCTATTGTAATTGGACCATGCTCTATCCATGACCCTCAAGCTGCATTAGAGTATGCTACTCGCCTAAAAGCGCTAGCAGAAAAACTTGACGACACTCTTTACATTATCATGCGTGCCTATTTTGAAAAGCCTCGTACCACTGTAGGTTGGAAAGGACTGATTAACGATCCGAACCTTGATGGCACTTTCGATATAAACAAAGGCCTACGCATCGGTCGTAAGCTGCTTATTGATCTTGCTGAACTTGGCTTACCACTAGCAACTGAAGCACTTGACCCAATTTCACCACAGTATATTCAAGACCTAATAAGTTGGTCTGCCATTGGTGCTCGTACAACAGAATCACAAACTCACCGTGAAATGGCATCTGGCCTTTCGGGTCCTGTTGGGTTTAAAAATGGTACCGATGGTGGATTAACTGTTGCTATTAATGCGATGCAGTCGGTTTCTCACGCCCACTCTTTCTTAGGGATTAATGAAGAAGGTCAAGTTACGGTTGTCAACACCAAAGGAAACGATTACGGACACGTTGTTCTTCGTGGCGGTGGCGGCAAACCCAACTATGAAGCAAAATTCGTTGCTGAAGCCGAGCAAGAGCTAAACAAAGCCAAGCTTAAAATGAATATCATGGTGGATACTTCCCACGAAAACTCTAGCAAGAAGCCTGAACGTCAAGTCACAGTGGCAGAAGATGCCACTCAACAAATTCTGGATGGCAACCAATCTATCATGGGACTGATGATTGAGAGCAACATCGGCTGGGGCAACCAAAAAGTACCAGCCGATCTAAGTGATCTTGAGTATGGGGTCTCCATCACAGATGCGTGCATTGACTGGGCAACAACAGAAAAAGCACTTACTGATATGGCAAATAACTTACGTGATGTTTTACCTAAACGCCAACGCAGTTAAATCATCAATTTTTAATGCCATTTAACTAAAAAAGGGAATCGCCTCTATAGGTGATTCCCTTTTTTTATACAATATCAACTTTACATAAATGCGTTATCTGTTACGGAATGGTCCGTTGAATCTTTAACTCCGGTTAAGCCAGGCACTTTCTCAATTAAAGTTTTTTCAACACCTTCTTTAAGAGTTAAATCAACAGCACTACAGCCCTGACATCCACCACCAAATTTTAATACAGCGACTTGCCCATCAATCACTTCAAGCAAACTTACCTCGCCGCCGTGAGCAGCCAAACCTGGATTAATATCGGAATACAGTACGTAATTAATTTGATCTTCAATTGGACTATCTGCCGTAACTTTTGGCATTTTGGCATTCGGTGCTTTAATAGTTAATTGGCCACCCATTTTCTCAGTCGCATAATCTACAAAAGCCTCATCCAAGAAATTGACAGAGTTTTTTTCGATATACACTTTCAACTTTGGTAGATTTAGAATCTCATCAGTTTCATTGACTTCATCTGGTCGACAGTACGCAAGGCAAGTTTCGGCATAAGGCGTGCCAGGTTGTTGGATAAAAATTCGTACAGCAATCCCCTCAACCCCTTGTTTTTCCAGCAAAGAAGCGAGGTATTCTTGGGCACTATCAGTAATTGTAATATTCATAAAAACCCTTTTCAAAATCTTCATAACGATCAATGAGGGCTATATTACAGGAGATAATAGACAAAGCCAAAGACCAAGTAAAAAAGTAAGGTATTTTTCCTCTTTCTATTGACTCACGATTTGATTAGCCAAAATCTGAATAAGCCTTATTATCAAAACCACTAAAGATATAGGTAAATATTCATTTTTAGAATAAAGGATATTTGCTAACATGTCGCGACTAAATTATATCAACTACGGTTCATTTCACTATGTATCAATACGACGCCATTGACCAACAGCTTGTTGAAGAGCGAGTAGCACAATTCCGCGATCAAACACGCCGTTATCTAAATCAAGAATTAAGTGAGCAAGAATTTCTTCCGTTGCGCCTTCAAAACGGCCTTTATGTACAGCGCTATGCTCCTATGCTGCGTATTGCAATTCCATATGGAATGCTTTCAAGTACTCAATTACGAAAATTGGCAGACATCAGCTGTCGTTATGACAAAAGCTATGGGCATTTTAGCACCCGTCAAAACTTACAATTAAACTGGCCAAAACTGGAAGATGTACCAGACATTCTAGAGGAACTGGCTGAAGTACAAATGCATGCAACACAAACAAGTGGAAACTGCATTCGTAATACAACAACCGACCAATATGCGGGTGTTATTTCCGATGAAATCGTTGACCCTCGCCCCTACTGTGAATTAATTCGTCAGTGGTCTACTTTCCATCCAGAGTTCGCGTTCTTACCACGCAAATTCAAAATTGCTGTCAATGCCACTGAATCGGCTGACCGTGCAGCAACACAAGTCCATGATATCGGCTTACATATCAAGAAAAATGACGCAGGAGAAATAGGCTTTAAAGTCATTGTTGGTGGTGGCTTAGGCCGCACCCCAATGGTGGGCGTCACTATTAGCGAATTCATTCCTCGTGCAGACCTACTGACATATTTGGATGCTATTATTCGTGTATACAACCAACAAGGTCGCCGTGACAACAAATACAAAGCTCGCATTAAAATACTCGTTAAAGCACTGGGGATCGAAGAATTCCGTAAGCGCGTCGATGCTGAATGGCAGCACCTAAAAGGCAAAGAAAGCACGGTTCCAATGAGCGAGTTTGATCGCCTACAGAGTTTCTTTAGTGAGCCAAGTTACGAGACTCTAGAAAACAACCCAGCAAACCTTACAAACAAACTTGCTGAAAGTGCGGGTTTTGCTCGTTGGTTTGAGCGCAATACGTTCGAACACAAAAAAGCAGGCTACCGTATTGTAACGCTAACGCTGAAAAAAGCAGGGCAAGCACCAGGTGACGCCACCGCTGAACAAATGCAAAAAGCGGCTGACTTAGCCGATAAGTTTAGCTTTGGTGAATTGCGCGTTAGTCACGAACAGAACCTTGTACTGGCCGATGTTCGTCAAGACCAGTTAGTTGAGCTGTGGAAAGCAGCAAAAGAAGCCGGTTTTGCCACTCCAACACTTGGCTTACTAACTGATATGATCTGTTGCCCAGGCGGTGATTTCTGCGCTTTAGCCAATGCGAAATCCATTCCGATTGCGGCACAAATCCAAGAAACCTTTAATGATCTTGACTACCTATATGACCTTGGAAACATTGATTTAAATATTTCAGGTTGTATGAATGCCTGTGGCCACCACCATGTTGGCAATATTGGCATTCTAGGTGTCGATAAGAAAGGTGAGGAGTTCTACCAGATATCAATCGGTGGCGCTTCTGGTCACGATGCCAGTATTGGTAAAATTCTTGGGCCCTCTTTTGCTCAGGAAGAAATTAGTAGCATTATTCAAAAGCTGATGAATGTTTACGTTGATAATCGCACAGAAGAAGAACGCTTTATTGACACTTATCGCCGCGTTGGCATCACACCATTTAAAGAGGCCGCTTATGCCAAAGCTAATTAAAAACGGTGAAATCATCGACAATACTTATCAATGGTTACAAGAAATAGACCAAGAGACTACTTCCAGTTCCATCGTAGCCGCTCAGAAATGGCTAGCCGAAAAGGACAGCATTGGAAACATTGCTGGCATTTGGCTAGAAGCGGGTGATGGCATAGAGTGCCTAGAAAATGTGGACTTAAGTCAATTTGACGTTATTGGCGTTCATTTTCCAGCTTTTACGGACGGCAGAGGTTTCAGTTACGCCCGTCTACTAAGAGAAAGGCTAAATTACCAAGGTGAAATCCGAGCACTGGGTAACTTTATTCCGGATCAATTAGGCTACCTACTACGAGTTGGTTTTAATAGTTTTCAATTCAACGATGAAGTAGATTTAGAGAAAGCATTAGCATTACATAGGCCTTTCTCAATTGCCTACCAAGGTGATGTTGCAGACCCTAGACCTCTCTTCTTACGTCGCTAGACAAAACATTTTCAATAAACTAACAAGAAAAGGCCATTACGATGGCCTTTTCTATTGCGTATTGGACGCCTCATGATTATCGTACTAAAGAGATGAAATGATAGTTAAAGGAACTAAACGTGTCTAAAAAACGCATTACCAGCCTAATCGTTGGCGTACTACTTTCTGCCACTGCGCATTCTGCGACAGTATACATTTCCGATATTCAATTTGTCGCAATAAGAGAAGGCTTAGACAACAGCACAAGAGCAGTGGAGCGAGGCTTAAAAAGTGGCACTCCGCTAGAAGTACTTGAGCAAAGTAATGGTTTCACCAAAGTTCGAACACCATCAGGAAATGAAGGATGGGTTGCAGATTACTTTCTTAGTGAAGACATGGTAAGCAGAGATCAACTAGAAAACCTACAAAGCCGCCTAGATCAAAGTACAGAAAAACGATCAGAAATGGCGAGTGTTTTAAAAGTAAATCAACAAAAAATTCAAGAATTAAACCAAGCTAATCTATCACTAGAAGACGAAAATGAATCTCTAAAACAACAACTTGTAGAAGCGGCTGAATTATCCAAGAAAGCCCAAGCTATTGTCTCCCAAAATAAAGACGTTAGCTACCAAATCGAAAGTCTCAAACAGCGAGCAGATAAAGCCATCGCTTTATCTGAAAAGTTGCAGAACACCACAAAGCAAAAATGGTTCATGATCGGTGCAGCAACACTTTTAGGCGGGCTTGCTCTCGGCATAATTTTGCCAATGCTACGCAGAAAAAAAGCGGGCTCAGGCTCTTGGTCATAATCTAGTAAAGCTAACCCTATACATTCCAGAGGAACACTAATGGAAGCATCGATAGTACACTCCTTTTTTTTGATATTCGCAGGAGCTGCTGTCGTTGCTTCCATTGCTTTATATACAAAGCAACCTATGATCATTGCCTATATTGCACTAGGTGTTTTGTTCGGTCCCTCCGCATTATCACTCATCAACGAACCAAGACTCATGGATGAAATGAGTCATATTGGCATCATCTTTTTACTTTTTCTTCTCGGCTTAGATATGCAGCCAAGCCATTTAATCAATATGTTAAAAAAGGCTTCAGGAATCGCCCTCCTAAGCTCAGCAGCTTTTGCCGTTTTAGGATATGTCGTCTCGATTTCGTGTGGCTATAGCAATGTAGAAAGCTTAATCATTGGTATCGCTATGATGTTCTCCAGCACAATTGTGTGTATAAAACTATTACCCACTACGGTGCTTCATCATAAACATACAGGAGAACTAGTCGTTGGGTTATTGCTGTTACAAGACATGATTGCCATTGCAGTATTACTGGTTTTATATAGCATTTCGGGTACAACAGATAATGGAGCAATGCAATATTTAAAGCCTCTTATTGGCCTCCCTCTCGTTATCGGTAGTGCTTTCTTCTTCGTAAAGTATATTTTGCTTAAGCTCATTACTCGATTTGATCGCTTTCATGAATATATTTTCTTAGTCTCGATTGGCTGGTGTCTTTCCATGGCTGTACTCGCTGAAACTGCAGGCTTATCTGCAGAAATGGGCGCCTTCATCGCTGGCGTTGCTTTAGCAACAAGCCCTATTTCACAATACATTGCCACTCACCTAAAACCTCTAAGAGATTTTTTCTTAATACTTTTTTTCTTTACCATTGGCGCAAGTTTCAATTTGGATTTACTAGGACTTGTTATACTTCCTGCATTGATCTTGGCTCTTAGTTCAATGCTCATCAAACCTGTTGTTTTCCGCTATTTATTAAAAGGAATAAAAGAAGACGCTAGCACATCGTGGGAAGTAGGGTTCCGATTAGGACAAGTAAGCGAATTTTCACTCTTGATTGCCTATTTAGCAGCAAACATAGGGTTGATAGGAAAAGAAGCCTCCCATGTAATTCAAGCGACGGCAATTATTAGTTTTGCCCTATCTACTTATATTGTCATTTTGAACTTTCCAAACCCTATCGCCATTTCCGATAAATTACGTCGAGATTAGGTGTTTTACAATAATTTCAAGCGCAGTTAAAAGATCTTAAGCCACATTTATAAAATGCTTTTATCTTGCCCCTTTCTTTAGTCACATAAAATATAATAGAATAGCGCGAAATACCTGACTATGAATAAAAAAGTCTTGTATAATAGCGCGCAAATTTCGTCCTCACTTATTTAGAGTAATGTAATGGCTGACTTATCAAAATACAGAAACATCGGTATTTTTGCTCACGTTGACGCGGGCAAAACTACTACTACAGAACGTATTCTTAAACTTACCGGTATGATCCACAAGCTTGGTGAAGTTCACGAAGGCGAATCTACAACAGACTTCATGGAACAAGAAGCTGAGCGCGGTATCACCATCCAGTCTGCGGCTGTAAGTTGTTTCTGGAAAGATCACCGTTTTAACGTTATCGACACACCTGGACACGTTGACTTCACAGTAGAAGTTTACCGTTCTTTGAAAGTTCTTGACGGCGGTGTTGGTGTATTCTGTGGTTCTGGTGGTGTTGAACCACAATCAGAAACTAACTGGCGTTATGCGAACGAATCTGAAGTTGCACGTTTGATCTTCGTTAACAAGCTAGACCGTCTAGGTGCAAGCTTCTACCGTGTAACTGAGCAAGTTAAAAAAGTACTAGGTGCTACTCCTCTTATCATGGTTCTACCTATTGGTACGGAAGATGAGTTCTCTGGTGTTGTAGATCTTCTAACTCGTAAAGCTTACGTTTGGGATGACACTGGTCTACCTGAAAACTACAGCATTGAAGATGTTCCTGCTGACATGGTTGATCAAGTTGAAGAATACCGTGAGAAACTAATCGAAACTGCAGTTGAACAAGACGACGACCTAATGATGGCATACATGGACGGTGAAGAACCTTCTATCGATGACATTAAACGTTGTATCCGTAAAGGTACTCGTGATCTTGCTTTCTTCCCTACTTACTGTGGTTCTGCCTTCAAAAACAAAGGCATGCAGCTTCTTCTTGATGCTGTAGTTGATTACCTTCCAAGCCCAACTGAAGTAGATCCTCAAGATCTTACTGACGAAGAAGGTAACCCAACTGGCGATAAAGCAATCGTTGATGCTAAAGAGCCATTAAAAGCACTAGCATTTAAAATCATGGATGACCGTTTCGGTGCCCTTACTTTCGTACGTATCTACTCAGGCGTATTGAACAAAGGTGACACAATCCTTAACAGCTTCACGGGCAAAACTGAACGTGTAGGCCGCATGGTTGAAATGCAAGCTGACGACCGTAAAGAAATCAACACAGCACAAGCTGGTGATATCATTGCAATCGTTGGTATGAAGAACGTACAAACTGGTCACACTCTATGTGATCCTAAGCACCCTTGTACTCTTGAAGCAATGGTTTTCCCTGAGCCAGTAATCTCTATCTCTGTTACTCCTAAAGATAAAGGCGGTAACGAGAAAATGGGTATCGCTATCGGTAAAATGGTTGCAGAAGATCCAACTTTCCGCGTTGAGACTGACGTTGACTCTGGTGAAACCATCCTTAAAGGTATGGGCGAGCTTCACCTAGACATCAAAGTAGATATCTTGAAACGTACTTACGGTGTAGACCTGATCGTTGGTCAACCACAAGTTGCTTACCGTGAAACAATCACGAAAGAAGTTGAAGACACATACACTCACAAGAAACAATCTGGTGGTTCTGGTCAGTTCGGTAAAATCGACTACCGTATCAAACCTGGTGAAGTGGGTTCAGGCTTCAAATTTACTTCTACTGTTGTGGGCGGTAACGTACCAAAAGAGTTCTTCCCTGCTGTAGAAAAAGGCTTCAAGTCTATGATGGAAGAAGGCGTTCTAGCTGGCTTCCCAGTACTAGACGTTGAAGTAGAATTGTTTGACGGTGGCTTCCACGCAGTTGACTCCTCTGCGATTGCCTTCGAAATCGCGGCTAAAGGTGCTTTCCGTCAATCTGTTCCTAAAGCTGGTCCACAGTTGATCGAACCTATCATGAAAGTTGACGTATTCACTCCAGACGATCACGTAGGTGACGTAATTGGTGACTTGAACCGTCGTCGCGGCATGATCAAAGACCAAGAGAAAGGTTTGACTGGTGTTCGCATCAAAGCAGACGTTCCTCTATCTGAAATGTTTGGTTACATCAGCTCTCTACGTACGATGACATCTGGTCGTGGTCAGTTCTCTATGGAGTTCTCTCACTACCTACCATGTCCTGCAAACGTTGCAGAAACAGTAATTGCAGCTGTTAAAGAGAAGAAAGAAAAAGAAAAGAACTAAGATCTATTTTTCTTAACTCTAAAAAACCCGATGCCTTGGCATCGGGTTTTTTATTGCCTGTATTTTCTCCCTTTGATACCCCCTAAATCAACAGACACAAAAAAAAGCGCCGAAGCGCTTTTTAATCTACTAAAACTAAAAACTTTAAAACGGCACAGGATACTCTTTAAACACCGCCATAATATCTTTCAACGCCTCTTCTGATAAGCTCATATCAAAAGCAGCCATATCCTCTTTAAGTTGCTCAAGAGAGGTTGCACCTATAATGGTTGAAGTGACACCATCCACTTGATTACACCAAGCCAAAGCAAGCTGAGCCGGAGTAAAACTATGTTTTTTAGCAACATCAAGATAAGCGGTAACCGCTTTTTCAACTAGAGGCGTATCACGGAAAATACCGTTACGTTGAGCATACGTCCAACGACTACCTTCAGGACGAGCACCACCAAGATATTTGCCTGTTAATGCCCCTGCCGCCAAAGCAGACCAAGGCAAGTAAGCCACATCTTCATACACACAGTTTTCAACCAAATATGGCCAATCTTTTGCGTGTAATAGACTAAACTCATTCTGGATTGAAGCAACACGCGGTAAATCATGTTTCTCGCTTAAGCGAATAAACTCATTAATGCCCCATGTTGTATCATCAGATAAGCCAAAGTGACGAATTTTACCCGCTTTAATACAAGCATCTAGCCCGTGCAGAATATCAAGAATTTGAGCGGATTGTTCTTCGTGATCAACGTCAGTAAAAGTGATCGCCCCAGGGAAATGCTTAGAAAAATGCGGCGTTGTACGATTTGGCCAATGTAGCTGATAAAGATCGATATAATCTGTTTGAAGACGCTTCAAAGAAGCATCAACCGCTTCAACAATAGTCTTACCAGATATGTTACTGCCACCACGAACATATGCTAGTCCAGGCCCTGCAATTTTAGTCGCCAAAATAAACTCTTTACGGCGCTCTGGGTTACGAGACAACCAATCACCAATAATGGTTTCTGTTTTGCCATAAGATTCTTCAGTTGGCGGCACAGAATACATTTCTGCGGTGTCCATGAAGTTCACACCATTTGCTAAAGCATATTCTATCTGCTCATCAGCATCGGCTTGATTGTTTTGGGTACCCCAAGTCATGGTACCCAAGCATACGCGAGAAACTTCTAAGCCAGTTCGGCCAAGTGGAACATATTTCATTATATTAACCCTTCATATTCTAGCGACACATACAAGATGCAAAAAATAACCAAAGGGTCAATGTAATAAATTTTTGTCTTAGTAGCCAGTTTTATCAATGAAAACAATAAGGACCTAACCAAAACAATCTAATAAATAACAACTCTAGTTATCAAGCAAAGATTCGTAACGCTGATCTGTCAGTGTTTTCAAAAAAGCCACAATGGCATCCACCCGCTGATCCGGAAGAGCAGGCCCTTTTTGCAATTCAACTAAGTCAATATTTTCAGCAACTTCTGGTTTAGCCCAAGGTTTACCTGTTTCAGGGTTTATCGTGCGTTTAGGATTATTGTACTTATCATAAAAAAGCACCACAGTTCTTAGATCCTTAAAAACACCGTTGTGCATGTATGGGCCAGTCACTGCTACATTACGCAACGATGGCACCTTAAATTTTCCAGCTTGCTTAGGGTCATCTATTGAAGGATTGTCCAATAATCCCAAATCTTTCTTATTACCATTTTGAGCCATTAAATCAGGATTTGCCGGCACTCCGATATTACGAAACTCATAATTAGTAAAAGTTTCTTGAGAATGAAGAGGCGACTTATGTAACTGATGACAAGAATTACAATTCGTGAATTGTTGAGAGAAAAACAAAGTCTTGCCCAATTCCTCTTGGGGCGTTAACGCTACCTCACCACGTAAGGACCGATCGTACTTGGAATCAAAAGGCATAAACATGGCCGTTTGCTCAAAACTGGCAATGGCATTTGTAATAGCCGCATAACCCTTAGCAGGATCATTCAAAACCCCTTCTCCATAGACAGAATTAAACAGCGTTTCATACCGCTCATTTTCTCTCACCCGATCAACCACAACAGCAGCACTTGGCATAGCCATTTCCAATGGATTTAAGAAAGGACCCTCTGCTTGCTGCGGTAACCCCGAAGCGCGACCATCTAAAAATTGACCACCGCGGTACTCGCCATTAGTCATACGATGAAACGCTGGAGAAAACGCGGCATAAGCAGCTGTCGGTGTATTGCGACCTCCCATAGAAGATCCATCACTACCTAATGAAACTGCACCAGATAATGCCTCTCTTCTTTTATCCACAAAAGCATTGCCAATATCATGGCAGGTACCACAAGACTGATTACGCTCTTTAGATAAACTGGTATCAAAAAACAGTTGAGCACCCAACATCGCTTTAGGATCTGTCGTAGCAATTGGTAGATCCGAAGATAGACGAGCAGGTTTCTTTTTTGCAACAACTTGTTTTGGTTCGCTGCAAGCTGAAAGAAATAAAGCAGTAACGACACACAGAGAAAATCGCATCATATTATCTTACTCTAAGAATCAAAATTGAATGCAACGAATCATACACCCATGGAAATCTGAGTAAAACAATGCTACTAAAAGACAAGAGATTTGACATAAAAAAAAGCACCTAATAAGACACATATCAATCATCTCGTTAGGCGCTTCTTATTTTATCAACAGCAACTTATGATAAAAATTCTAGTTTTGCTCTGGCAAAGTCACATTTAGCTCCAACACAGAACAATCATCCGTATTATCAAGCTGTATCTGCACGTCTTCACTGCCGATATTTACATACTTACGAATCACATCAATAATTTCCTGCTGCATTTGTGGCAAGTAATCAGGTTGATGACGCTTACTACGCTCGTGAGCCACAATAATCTGCAATCTGTCTTTAGCAACCGATGCGGAAGTTGGCGCGCTTTTGCTTTTGAAATAATCAAAAATTCCCACTCTAACCTCCTAACAATCGTTTGATGAAGCCTTTTTTCTGAACTTCTAAGAAGCGTAACGGACGTTCTTCACCCATCAAGCGATCAACAGCATCCATATAAGCAAGACCTGCTTCAGAATCAGTATCTAAAATCACAGGTGTACCTTGGTTAGAGGCTTTTAATACCGCTTCAGATTCAGGGATAACACCCAGCAAAGGAACTGCTAGAATATCTTCAACATCAGAAACGCTTAACATCTCACCCAAAGCAACACGATTTGGATGGTAGCGAGTTAAAAGCAAGTGCTCCTCAATGGCCTCTTTACCCTCTTCCGCTCGTTTTGATTTACTTTGTAAAATACCCAAAATACGGTCTGAGTCACGTACCGAAGAGACCTCAGGGTTAGTGACAACAATCGCTGCGTCAGCAAAGTACAGGGCCATTTGAGCCCCTTTTTCAATACCAGCCGGAGAATCACAAATAATGTAATCAAACTCCTTGGCAAGCTCTTCAAGCACCCACTGTACACCCTCGATCGTTAACGCATCTTTATCGCGAGTTTGTGAAGCAGGCAAGATAAACAACTCTTTGGTGCGTTTATCTTTGATCAGGGCTTGAGAAAGTGTCGCCTCTTTGTTGATAACATTAACAAAGTCATAAACCACACGACGCTCACAACCCATAATCAAATCAAGATTACGCAGACCCACATCGAAATCGATAATAACGGTTTTATGACCCTTCAACGCAAGACCAGTCCCAATCGCAGCACTGGATGTTGTCTTACCAACACCACCCTTGCCCGATGTGACTACTATAATTTTTGCCAATGCTATATCCTCCGACACACTCAAATTGAGTCTATCTAACAAATTAAATAATAAACTTTAAAGCGGTACGATTTCTAAACTATCGTCAACTAATAACACTTGCGCGCTGTCTTTCCAAACGATATTTTGCAGCGCATCACTCAACATAAAATTACCCGCAATAGAAACCAATTCGGCCTCCAAGCTTTTGCAAAAAATTCGTGCGTCCACATCACCTTTAACACCCGCTAATGCGCGACCACGTAATGCTCCATAAACATGGATATTGCCATCCGCAAGAACTTCAGCACCAGCACTGACCTGATTAAGAATGATCAAATCACCTTCCGCATAAACTTGTTGTCCAGAACGAATCGGCTTGGTAATAACCTTTGTCGATTGGGGGACCAAGCGTTCTTCTACTACAGTTTTGACAACCACATCCGGACTAACCTCTTCCTTAACAGCAGGAGAGACATTAATCGACCTTGCTTTACTGGCAGGTAATAAAGGAATCGTTACCGAAGCATTCCAAACGGGCAATGCCTCAGGATCACAACGCCAACCAATGACACCAAGACCAAGATCATTTACAGACTTAATCAGCTCCTCAAACTCTTCCAAACGAATACCGCGCTTCATTTTTGAAATATCAATGATGATCGGTGCTTGATTGAAAAAATTCGGGACCTGATTAATCTTCTCTTTTAAATGAAACACAATGTCATCTAATGAGAAAGTTTGAATTTCTAATAAAATCGTCGTAACGACGCTTCCTTTGAGTCGGAAGCCTGAGTCTGTCATGCAAACTTTCCTTTTTTAATCGCTTAAATGGCTCTAATTACAACAAGCCACGCTGATAGCTCACTATCAGCGCTAAAAATCTATTCTAACAAGCTGAATGATTAAAGAAAGACACCTCTACAATGTCTTTACATTCTCTAAAAATCCGTAGCTGCTCTTTTGCAGTGCTAAGAATAACGCAAAATGAACAATAATGAACGTAAGATTAAGCATTTGATTTAATTAATATTTTACAACTTACTTACATACTTGTTCCCATAAAACTGGGGAAAACTTTTGCACCATCAAAGCCCAGCAAATCACGGAGCATTATCTAACCCATCCGCAGATTGCACAGCAAACTCCGAAGACAGACGACTTACTCCTAGCCCGCTTTGTTTAGTGAGCTTAATTTGTACTGGAATACGTTCTTTTAACGCACTGATATGACTGATAATACCAATGGTTTTACCTGATGAATGCAAGTTATCCAATGCATCCAGAGCCGACTCCAAGGTTTCGCTATCCAAAGTGCCAAAGCCTTCGTCAAGAAACAACGAATCAATACTGGTTTTATGAGAAACCAAATCTGACAAAGCCAATGCCAATGCCAAACTCACCAAGAAAGATTCACCACCAGACAGCGTTTTAGTGTCACGGGATGCATTCGCCTGCCAGGTATCCACAACAAGCAATGACAAGGCATCTTCATTGCGCATTAACTGGTAACGTCGATGCAAAATATCAAGATGCTGATTCGCCAAATACACCAAGTGATCCAAAGTAAGGCTTTGCGCAAAACGACGGAATTTCGCACCATCGGCCGAGCCAATTAAATGATTCAAACGCTCTAAATGTACAAAGGCTTCACGGCGTGCCGCTAACGCTTCCTTGGACTTCGCCACTTGTTCTCGGCGTTGAACTTCTTCTTGGATCTGTTGTGTGATCACTCCCCATTGACGATGCAATGCTTGGCGTTCCACATCAAGCTGAGTGCATTTTTCCTCTAGCTCGGCCAGAGACAAGGTGTCAAATACTGAGTTTTCCGTCATTAGATCGGGCTTGCCTTCATTATGCTTATGCAATGAGGCCTTAGTTTGATCAAACAAGGTCTGCAATCGAGTCACCGCTTGTTGCATACGCTGGGAATCCTCTTGCCATTGACGAATCTCATCGGCCGATAAACTCGCCTTTAACCACGCCTCTTCATTTTCAAAGCCTTTTTCCTGTAAACACTGCTTCCAATGGGACAAGGCATGCTCATATTCCGTAGTCATTGCAGTATGGGACTTATTAAGTGTTTCTAATGTGGCATTACATGAAGCCAACTCTTGCGCAGCCAGCTGTCGCTCAGACTCAATCTTATCAACACCTTGTTGAGCGCGCTCAAATATAGACTGGTGATCCTGACGAAGCTCAGCCACTGTCTTACCAGCAAGAAGCGCCTCCAACTCTTTAGTGATGGCGGCTAACGTCTCATCAAAAGTAGTAAGCTTGCTACGTATCTCATCATGCGACTGCTGATTCTCTTTCAATGAGCTTTCTATGTTTTGCTTTTCGTAACCTAGCTGTTCACCTTGCTGCAATAAAGCCTCGTAGCCCGCCTTACTGTTACGCCATTGCGTCATTGCGTCTTGCAATTGTGACAATGCTTCTGATAGCTCTAAATTAAAATAACTCTCAGGAACACTGACTTGCTGCATCTCCTGCTTCAAGTTAGCAATCGTGTTCTCTCGTTCCGTTTTTCTAGCGGCAATAGTCTGCTGAAGGCTTTCTAAGGTCTGCAATAGTAACTGGCATTGTGATTCTTCTTTTGCGACTTGCTGCTGCCATGTTTGATGTTGAGCGCTCACCTTCTGCAACTCAGCCTCTAGCGCCAAACGAGTCTGCTGAAGCTCCTCAAGTTTGGGTGCTACAGCCAGCTGAGCTTGCCAATCTTGATCAACGCGCTGCACCAAGGACAACACTTGCTCATGATTAGGCAAATCAACGACGGCTTGTTGATGATTGGTATATTGATGTAATGAAACCAACCATTCCCTAAGTTCATTCTCCTTCGCAACCAAGCCCTCAACCAACTGCTGACGCTGAGTTTGTCCGGAAGCAAGCTCTCTTTGCATCGCCTCCAGATCCGCCGCCAATTGCATGCCTTGTGCTTTCAACGTATCCAGTTCTTTTCCTAAACGAACAAATTCATCCTGGTTACCCGAATCGCTTTGGTACAGAGCCTTGGCTAAATCATGCTCTGCGGACCCACACAGTGGGCAGGCATCTTGTTCACCCAAATCATTACGTAACTGAGTCAGGGCGACAAGATGACGTTCGGCCTCAGCCAGTTTCTCAACCGTTTTCTGATGACGAAGTTTGTCTTTATATGACTGCCGGTGTTGCTCCAACTGACTTTGCTGCTGTTGGATACCTAGCGTCATCCGACTCAGATGACTGTCTAATTCCTCTAGCTGCCTTAATTGATCTTGGTAGGATTGCCACTGCTTCCAAAGAGATTGCGCATTATAATGAGCGCGTTCAGTGTGATGATAGGCTTTTTGCCATTCGCTGTAATCATCCTGTCCGGACAATTGAGTAAACGCATTCTGTGTATCCTGCAATCTCTTCTGCTGCTCTGCACTCGTAGTTTGCTCTCGTTCCAACTTGGCTTGATTGGCAGCCAGAGAGGAAGCGGCCGCCTCATAGGAGGTCGTGTTCGCTGCAATATTACTTTCTAGCTCAGCAATGGCCTGGGTATTTGCGGCAATGCTTTGCGCTTGATGTTGCCAACTGGATAATTGATTTTCAATTTTTTCAGGAGATGCCCAGTGGTTCAAAATCGCTTTACTGTCTTCACAAGCTTTATTCACTTCCGCTTGTTTATCAGACACGTTTTTTAACTGTGATTGTTGATTTTCAACTTTAGCAGCCACCTCTTTTAATCGAGTGGAAACATCCTGTTGCTGCGCTTTCACACTCTCCTGACGAGACAAGATAGGCTGAATTTGATCATTCACTTTGTTATTGAACGCTTCTAAGTCGGCACGGGCTTTTATCAGCCCCTCTTTCGCTTGATCAACCGATTCGTTCAAAACCACACTTTGCTTGTTCAGTTCTTGTTGCTTGTGCGTATATTGGTCTATATCGGCTTTGTTTTGATCTAGGCGGGACTGTAAACTGTGTTGCTTTTCATAGTCAGGTTGTAACACTTGCGCAGTCAACGCTTTTTCAAGTTGCTCTTGCTTTGGCGCAAAATCAGCCAGCGCCTGATTCGCCTCATCAACTTGCTGCTGATACAAAGCCACCTGCTCTTGCAGATTCTGCTCGGTACGACGCCATTCGAGTGCAGTTTGGTGAGACTTCAAGGCCGTCGCGTTTGCTTTATCATCCGCTTCAAAGTTCGCTTCCGTTAATTTAAGCTCAGAGAATGCCTCGTCCGTCAGTAACTGAGTCTGCTCAGTTAAACTTTCCAAACCGGCAATAGCCTGCTTTTCCGCTTTATGCTTTTCGAATACCCACTGTGACACATCGCCATAGATTTCAGTGCCTGTCAGTTCTTCTAATAACTCGGCACGATCATTGGCAGAGGCATTTAAAAAAGCCGAAAAACCACCTTGAGCTAACAGCATAGACTTGGTAAAACGCGAAAAATCCAATCCCGTGATGTCGGCTATTTTATCGATTTTCTCATTTATCTTAGTGGTAATTATGGTGCCATCACGCTCGCATAACTCGCACGTCATTGGCTGTAGCTTGCCATCGCTTTGTCCTCGGGCGCGTCTTTGCCCCCAAAACGCGCGATAGCCTTTTCCTTTTATTTCAAACTCCACTTCCGCCAAACACTCAGACGTATGACGTGTCATCACATCGTTCTGACTCGGTGATACTTTTAGACGTGGTGTTTCATGGTACAAAGCCAAACAGATTGCATCCAACAAGGTAGACTTACCTGCTCCCGTTGGTCCAACAATGGCAAAGACTCCCGCATCATCGAAGGGTGTCTTGGTAAAATCGATTTCCCATTCGCCTTTTAGGGAGTTCAAATTCTTCAGGCGCAGTTTGCAAATTTTCATGATTGCTTCTCCTCGCCTTCTTGTTGATACTCTTCCAATTCCACCAGGCAAGTTTGAAACAACTCAGTCAGCACTTTGCTTTCTTCTTCATCCAGCTCTAAATTCGATTTAAGACTCTGCTGAAAAACATCTTCAACGGTTAATTCTGATAGCGTTTTGCGAGCTTCAAAATCTTGATTCTTTTTCTCTAGACCACTGCGGCGCATAACTCGAAGCAACTCGATGGGCTTGCCATCGATCACTTCTAATAACCGCTTATGCACATCACTCAAATAGTCATCTGCGATCACTGTGACTTCTAGCCAAAGGTTTTTATCCTGCGGTAACTCCAACGCTGAAATCTGTTTAATGACCTCTTTTAAGTTCCCCTTCAAACTGGCCATGGGCTGGAAATTGGGAATACTGACTAACTGTACCGGATCCTTTAGCTCAGCAAATAAGTCATCAACAAAAGTGTCTTCGCCAATCAGATCCGTGTCGAATATCACCAAGCTTTTGTCTCGCCCCAATTCATCAAAGCTCAGCGGTATCGGCGAGCCACTATAGCGGAATCGACCACTTTTACTAATCGGCTGAGCACGATGAATATGCCCAAGTGCAAGATAATCAAATGCGGGGAAAACATTGGTTGGCAACGCTTCTAATGTGCCCACATAAAGATCACGAACCGATTCGCTTACCTGCCCACCAACGGCTGTCAAATGCCCTGTACCAATAATCGGCACTGGGGCTTTTAAGCGTTTGTTTTTCTCACACGCCGCGTCATACACTTGCTGATAAAAGTCGCCAATCATCTGCAATAGACTCATTTTCTTATCTTGCTCAGATTGCCCCGCAACACTCTGCATCACATCTTTTGGACGCAAATACGGAACAGCACATACCCAAGCTGCCACGTCGCCTTCTTTGTTGTTAAGAGGAATAACATGAGCATCAATGTCTTCAAGATTCGCCTGACTTGATACTTGAGTATCAAGGTATGTCAGCAAACTCTTAGATTCGTTTAGCATACTGACGGAATCATGATTGCCTGCGACGATCACCAACTGGCATTGTCGCGCCTTCATGTCCAACACCAACTGATGATACATTTCCCGCGCATAACTCGGCGGAGCCCCCGTATCAAACACATCGCCCGCGATAATCACAGCATCGATAGACGCTTCATCCACCAGCGCCAGCAACCAGTCAATAAATGCCTTGTGCTCATCACGGCGTGATTTCCCCATGAAATGCTGACCAAGATGCCAGTCTGAGGTGTGTAGTATTTTCATCTAAAGACCTAAAATTAAAATGTATAAAAACAAACAGTCAAATTACCGAACAAAATGCAGCTGACTCGGATGGATCCGCAAAGGACGCAATAACATACCCCAATCCTTTGCAGACACATTTTGACCATGATAAATAATATGCAAAGCCGCTGAACCGGCTTCAGTCAGCGACTCTTGTAGAAAAGCAATAAGCGCATCGTCTGCCAAACTCAGCGTCAAATCCTTATTCTCATAAAGAGAAAAATGCCCAAAATACTTTGATCTGTATTCCTGTAAGGCGTCACGCCAATAGGGCTGGAAGATGTCATTATCAGGTGAAGAAATCACCACAACCGGTGCATCAGCAATGTCCATTTCGAATAACAAGCGCCCTTTGCGCATACCTGTCGATAACTGCACATCCACTTTATCTTCGGATAACAGAGCCAAGGCCTGTTGCCAGTTTTGATCGTCCAGCTGGGCTTTTTTCAACACCAGCTTCAAAGGCGCTCCTGCTGGATTTAACGCCATGCTTTCATAATAGTGAGCTCGCTCATCAATCAAATCAGTGGATGATTGGCTGGCCGGAAAACCAACCGAAACACGATCTCCGAAAGAATCGTCACTTGGCCCTAAAAGCGTTAACTCGATAGCCGAATCATTCAAATGAATAGAATTTACAACAGAGAAAGAAGAAGACACGGCAGGCGTTTGCCGAGATAAAGACATGGCCGAAGAAATACTCGTTTGGCAGGAAAGAATCGATTCGCAGTTACTGGCATCATAAAGTCGGCAAGCACCGCAAGCACCGGCACGACAACCATAGCGAATATCCGCCCCCTGATTCAGCAAAGACGTCAGCAAATTTTCGCCTAACACCGCCTCATACTGCTCATTATCCAACTCAATCGTCAGCGCCTTTGAATCCATCATCCAACCTCCTCTTCGATTTGGCTATTATGACATATTCTAACCCGCTGACCTTGCACCCACTTTAAAAAAAGAAAAGGCAATGCTTGGTGGAAGCATTACCTTGGGATCACATTTTGAAATGAGAAGGTTTGGTAGCAACAAAGTGAAATGACATTCCCCCTCGAAACTATCGCCTACCTCGTCGGAATGTCATTTTACTTTGAGTCTGGCTTTTTTTGATTTTGTATAAAAAGAGTTATTGCGTGACCTAACTTTTGAGAAATCGTATTTCTCTATCATCAAGACCAGCTTCATGGAACGTTCGTTCACTGCATTAGAAGATGATTAAGGTAAAAGAAGGTTTTACTCGAAGCTTGGCTCATTATGTAAAAGCATCGTGAAATAACAATGTTCCTCTACCTTAATCAAGAACGCTGCAGATAGATCGCAACGCCAAGCGATAGAAATGTGACCTTAATTTCTTCCTAAGTGTATGACTTATTCTCGTACAACCTTTACCCATTTTGATCGCCACGCTTGCGCTTCCATAGGGTCAGGCCAGAACTCTTTTTGCTTAATAATGAAACCACCCTCCACTGTATGAAACGTGATAGCACGGGCTTTTTGAACACCATAGCTGATAGAAACATCGGTTACCACCGTTGCACCATCACAGACAATCGAATGAAGAGTAAACTGCCAAACACCGTTAGCAGGATAATAGGAATTAATGGCTGCAAAGTTATCCCTACCAACAATAAGTTCACCTGACTGAGGCCAAAAACCTTCAAAATCAGGACTAAGCCACTCACTCGCTTTGGCAAAGTCATTTGTTTGCATAGCATTCCAGAATGATAGAACAACATCCTTGGGGTTCATTTCTTCACCGTTAAAAGTAATTTAGGGGCAAGCGTCAAAATACTTTTTTACATCTTGCCTTAGATTCGTAAAATTCATTTTCACTTAATGGAATCTAATGCCCGAAACAAGTGCGGCCTTTTAGTGAAGACGCTGCAGTAACGAAAAACCACGCCATGCTTGACTTTTTTAGCTCTAATTTGCACTTTTTGCCAAGTTGCATTCAACACAGGCAACTTGGCCATTCTCAACTGTTGTTTTGCCCCCGTTGCTCCAAGCCACTTTGTGATCAGTGTGCCAATAATCCCAAGTACATTTGACACCATCGCATTTAATTTTGACTTGGCAAACTCCACCATCTCGACGGAAAATTGCCATTCTCTGTTCATGTGAAAATATTCTTTGTGGGTCAAGCGGAATAAGATCTGGAATTTCTTTGAGCACTCTCGTAAGTAAAGTCCTGTGCCTATACTCAACAGAATCTTGGCTGTCGGTAGTTCTACTCATCTTATCTTGATACGTTACCATTTCCGGATCGCGCTCGTCTGATGGCCTTTGCTCATCAGCTTTTCTCCATGTCTCAAAGTCAATGAACCATCGCCCCAATTCCGTGATGCGATTTTTAATATCAAAATTCTCTTTGAGGTAGGAAAATAAGATAAACAGAGATAATGATGTAAGTTTAGTTAACTCGGGGGTCTTTTCCGGAAAAGCCTCCAAAAGTAAATCCAACATTTTGATTATTTTCTTTGCTTCTTTGCTTTCCGAATCAAAATTTTCATTTCTTTCATACATTTTGACAATGTCAGCACTTTTGACACCACAAGGCTCTCCCTCTAATGCCGTCCTAATCATTTGAGATGCAATTAAATCGTACGCAAATCGATGATTCTTAAAACCGCAATTATCAAAAAAATCATGCTGTGCAACGATGCGCACAAAATCTTTCATATTGCCGCGCATCGCATTACGTTTTTCAGCAGCATTTAACGTTGTTCCATTCTGAAGCCGTAAAAACATCTCCTCAACTTCTTCTTCTGAGGCATTCCTCAATATCACAACTGTTAGCTCATATGCCTCAAACAAATCTTTTACATCTTCATCGAGCGTACTAAATCTCATTCCTGCAATTGCTTGCCCGTCGATATCATCTGCATCTTTTGAAAGTGGGAATTCATCATTATAAAATCCGTATATTGCGGTTAATCGTTGCTGGCCATCCACGGCTTCTTCTTCATATGCATCATCACTTATCTCACGCAGATATATCTTTGGTACGTCTAAATCTCGAAGAATTGAGTCAATAAGAAGTTGTTTTTGTGGCTTACTCCATACAGCCCCACGTTGATACGTCGGCTGAAGATTTATCTTTCTCATGCGACGACAAAAACTACGTACAGTCCTCTGTTCAGTTCCTCTTTTCATAAATTATTCCTAGGCTGTAGTACTTATAATTAAGAGTTATACAGCAGCGTAGCTGCGGATATAACCCGCTGTGAACGGTTGCGTTGTCTATATAGGGGATTGGCTTTTTATGGTAGGACTTCCCTGTTATATAACTCGCTAAATACCAAAATCTGTTTGGACGATACATCTTCAGATGGTCTTTGATCGCCGCTATGTTGATTCTTTATTTGCTCTTTTGTAGCGCGATTTACCCAGCGAGGCAAGCGATTCCCTCAGTCCCTATGATCGGATCTTTTTTATACTCTAAAATCTCAAGTTGAAATACTTGGTGGTCACTTCGATACTCATTTCAATATCGGCCTAAAGGCGCAACTTACAAAAATCTCTATAAACAGGACTCCCGCCTGTCAATCACCTTGGTTTGGGGTTGCGTTGACGCGTTGAACTTGCGAAACAGACGCAAGTAAAGCAAAGGCTACACGGTGTAAATCAGCTTAAATAGATTGCTATAAGCATAGTTTATGCATGTGCACGAACTGTTTGTCTTGTCCTGTCACCTCGAAGCCCAGCCTTTTGTATAGTTGCCCTACTCGATTTCCTTGTAGATAACAAAGCTGAATTGGTAACGATTGTTGAGCGGCAATTTCAATGACTCGTTTCAAGACATGGCTACCAATACCTTTACCTTGGTACTGTGGTAACAAAAAAAAACGACCAAAGTACAGGTGGTCAGCATGAAGCTGTACTAAATAACTGCCGACTGCAATTCCATCGACTTCTATTATGGTTGGTTTTTCCTCGTTCCATTCAGTGCGATGAATGTCTCTTTGAACATTCTCATCCCATCCAAAGATAGCTTTGATTGGTTCGAATTCTGCTGATTTCTTAAGCCCAAATAGGAACTCATAGTCACTATTTTCAGCTTTGCGTGTTTCGTACACTGCCACCTTATATAAACCTCTTGCTGTAAACACTAGATTAGATTCAAACAAAAGTGCTGAGTGTTACGAATCTGCTTGAGTTGATTATGATATTTCTAGTCTTTGCACCACACACTACGCATTCCAATACGACTAAAGCCGACTGATTTACAATTTTTGCTACTCGTACTTTTTGGCATTACATCGGTCAAAACCACTTTGGCACCCAAAGAGAAGGCCTCTTCGATTCTTGCTCTCAGTAAGGCCGTTTGACATCCCTTCGAGCGATAAGATTCTTGTGTATACGCATTAGCTAATATTGCGTATTCATTCTCAATAAAACTCGTTGCCCAAGCACATGGCTCACCATTTATTTTTACAACATAACAGCGAAAAGTATCAGTACAATATAACGAACGCTTCTTTTTCCAAATTTCCTCGGAACACTCTAAACCTGAGGTTTTGAGTAAAGTTAAAAATGTATCGACATTATCATGTGACCATCGCTCAACTGTTAATTGGCCTGTTTGCTCCGCACATGCTACGTAGTTTGCTTCCCTTAGTTCAAGAAACTCGTGTTCATAAGTAGACACAAACTCGTGATTTGATAACCATGTTTTCAGCTCATTGGTTATCGCCTGTAGATCAATAGAAATCTCTGGTGAAAAACCATGCTTATATAATGTCAGGTGGCTTTCTAAGTTTTCTGCACTACAAACACCATAGATAACTATCTGATTGTCGTACTTACGTGTTCTGTCCACAAAAACCGAACACCCTTCAGCTTCAACCGTAAAAAGCTCACTTTTTAAACCTGTTGAAAGCGTTCGCTCATTATTAAATTGAAAATAAGAGTTATATACGTCTTTGACTTTTTTATCTTGCATCGGTCCCTCGATATTGAATGAAATATACGACTCATATTTACGGATGGCTTAAGGCGCAGCGTAAAAGCAGTCTCTCCCCCTTAAAAAGGGGAAGACTCTTTGGCCTTTGGAACGGATTCCAATAGCGCCACAAGTAGTCGCCAAAAATCCCCAACAGAGTCGATTTCCATGCGTTCGGTTGGCGAATGGGCCCCGCGGATATTCGGTCCAAAGGAGACCATTTCCATACCTGGGTATTTCGCGCCAATGATGCCGCACTCTAGCCCCGCATGAATTACTTTCACATTTGCTTCGTGGCCCATGACCTCAGTGTGAACTGTTAAGAAGTGCTTGAGCAAGCCCGCATTTGGGTCTGGACGCCAGCCTGGGTAGCCATTTTCTAATTTCACTTCAGCGTGGATTAAAGAAAACGCCGATTTGGCGACATAAGCTAAATGCTCAACAGCGGAATCCACAAGAGAGCGCACCAACAAACAGGCATCGAAGGCTTTCTTGCCATCGTCTGTGTTGCGCAAGTTGATCACTCCGAAGTTACAAGAGGTTTCTGTCACACCTTCCAAATCGGCACTCATACGATGAACGCCGTGAGGCGCACAGAACATGGCGTTTAATAACGCATCTTTGTCTTTGGCCTCTAGCTCAGAATCCAGTTCAGCCGCTTCTAGCGCTACCACTAAATTCGGTTCCGTGGTGTTGAATTCCGCTTTAGTTGCTTTTTCAAACTCTTCAACAAAGGAAAATAGCTTAGTTTGATCTATATCTTGAATATTAATAGTTGCTATCGCTTCGCGAGAAATCGCATTGCGAAGGGTGCCGCCGGTAAAGGAACTTAAGCCAAAATCACAACGCTCGTTCAGCAAATTTAACAAACGTACAATTAATACGTTCGCATTGGCACGGCCTTTATGAATATCTAAACCAGAGTGCCCGCCACGTAAGCCTGACACGGTAATTTTGAAAGCTTTCTTATCGCTGCTAGCCGACACCATGGGATAGTGTTTTGCCACATTGATGTCCATACCACCAGCACAGCCAATGTAAACATCACCACGATCTTCCGAATCTAAGTTTAGTAAGATTTTACCCTTTAAAATACCTTCTTCGAGCTGTAAGGCACCTCGTAAACTGGTTTCTTCTTCGATGGTAAACAAGGCTTCAATTGGACCATGCGCTAATTCCGTCGATTCCAACACCGCCATAGCCGCGGCGACACCAATGCCATTATCAGCACCCAGCGTGGTCCCCGTTGCATGAACCCAGCCATCAATGATTTGCGTCACAATGGGATCTTTCGTGAAGTCGTGATCAATGTCCGCGTTCTTTTGCGCGACCATATCCAAGTGCCCCTGCAAAACTACCGTTTCTCTGTCTTCCATGCCTTTGCTAGCGGCTTTGCGTATTAACAGGTTGCCGACGGGATCCACATAGGTCTCATGACCTAAATCAGTCGCCCATTGAATTAGCTGCTCTCTTAAGGCTGCTTCATGAAAAGATGGTCTTGGGGTATTACATAGGGTTTGGAAATGACGCCAAATGGCAGCAGGTTGTAACGTCGTTAATACTTCGTTCATCTTGGTCTCTTGTCTTTTGAAATTCATGTTGCGAGTGCTAGCAACACTAAAGAAGACCATCAAGTGTGGCAATCGAAATTAAGACTACACCGATAGAGAAAACGTATGCGAAAGGAATCACTGAACGAGTGCCCCACATAAAAAAGGCGCTCCGATAAATGCTATCAAAGCGCCCTTCCAAACTCCTATTCGGGATTATTTTTTCTTAAGCGATACCTCAGAGAAGGTAACAAACTCTTCTGCACTGGTTGGATGAACACCTACCGTTTCGTCAAAGTCAGCCTTTGTAGCGCCGGCCTTTATGGCAATACCTAGACCCTGAATGATTTCACCAGAGTAATCCCCCACCATGTGGGCACCAATGACTTTGTCGTCGGCATTGTTGACCAATAGCTTCATCAAAGAGCGCGATGTACCCCCGCTTAGTGTGTGTTTCATCGGACGGAAATCGGTTTGATACACACGGAAATCTAGACCACGCTTTTCGGCTTCTTGCTCAGTCAAGCCAACAGTACCAATTGCCGGTTGGCTAAAGACGGCGGTTGGAATATTGTCGTAATCAAAGTCCACTTCTTTGCCATCAAACCAATAAGCGATAAGCGCCATGGCTTCTTTAATCGCCACTGGTGTTAACTGAATATTATCGGTCACATCACCAAGTGCAAAAACGCTTTTTGCTGAAGTGGTAAAGTTTTTATCTATGATCACAGCCCCATTCTTGCCCGTTTTAATACCGGCTTTATCAAGATGTAAGGAGTCCACATTGGGCACACGACCTGTTGCATAGAGAATTAGACCAAACTCTTCTGAATGACCATCTTTGAAATAAACGGTTCGAGTGCCATCTGGGTTGGTTGAATCTGCAAGCTCAATGCGATCGACGTCTGTATTCAATCGCACATCGATACCTGACTTTTTATATTCTTCGCTAGCGAAATCACGGACATCTTGGTCGAAGCCACGTAGCAGTTGATCTCCACGATAAGCAAGGCTGGTTTCCACACCCAAGCCATTTAGAATGCCAGCAAACTCAACGGCAATGTAACCACCACCTACCACAAGGGCTTTTTTAGGCAATTCTTCTAGGAAGAACATTTCATTGGAGCTAACGACCAAATCGCTGCCTTGAAATTCCGGAATAAAAGGTTTGGCACCAACGGCGATCAAGATACGTTCTGCTGTGTAGGTTTTTCCATCCACCATGACGGTATGCTCATCAACAAAGCTCGCATACCCTGTAATTAGCTCAACACCGGCATTACCAAGCAAATTGCCATAGATACCATTTAAGCGCTGAATCTCTTTAGTTTTGTTATCACGCAGAACAGACCAGTTGAATTCAGCACCTTGATGAGACCAACCAAAACCGGCCGCTTCATCAAAGCCATGACCAAACTCAGACCCATATACAAAGAGTTTTTTAGGCACACAACCAATATTTACACAAGTGCCACCCAATGCACTGCCTTCTGCTACGGCGACTTTATACCCTTTAGAGGCCGCAACACGACTAGCGCGCACACCACCTGAACCGGCACCAATAACAAATAAGTCGTACTGATAAGACATTCTGAGTCTCCAAAGCTATTTAAGATATGATTTGCGCACAGTTTATCAGCCTGATGCTCTCATAAGAAGGCCAAGCAAATAACAAAGATTCGTTACTTTGTTAGCTCTTGTGTCGATGACCAACGAAAGCTGGGCCAATAATAACTGAATGCGATTAATAATAATGTCAGCGGCCATGCGTCCAAAAATACCGCTGTATCCACATAAGAAGGCATATCTTGTGACAACAAAACGACCACTATGCCTTTTAGGCCATAGACAATAATCCAAACCAGAGAAACTTCTTGCCAAACTCGGCTGTATTTTTCAGTGCCATAAAAAGGTGATTGCTTAAGAGAGGGAAGCGCATTTTCAGCCTGGGTGCGGACGACAGGTCGGCCTATCAGTGAATAAAAACAAAAAACGAGAATAACGGTTATGGACCCTCCAACCGACAAAAACACGCTTTCTTGTTTAATTCCAAAAAAAGTATAGCCATTTAGATAAAGAAAATGCGCACTTCCAGAAATTAGGATCAAGGCAATAATGGACAGCGATCTAGATTGCTTAGAAAATATCTCTAAAAGACCAGAGTAGAAAGCCGTCACTAATAACGCAGATCCAGCACCAAAATACCAAAACGTAATATTATAAAGCACAACAGGCACAATAATTGTCAACCTAGCTTCTGGTGACAGGAAGTAACTCATTACTCCGATGTTCTTATTATCCGCCATAACAAAGTCCTTTTCAGAAGAATAAAGTAATAAAAATAGATAAGTTTGTGGGCCATACAATACCATCGTTCATCGACTTAACTAACTTTAATAAAAGAGGAATAGCGATGACTATTGGTATCATTTTCTCTTAATTAGCCATCATGGCGTTCTAGTTTTTACGTAAAGAAAACGACAATACATTAATGATCGCCTTGATTGATTGCACTTCTCCTTTACTTTTTTATTGATGGCTATAAGCACCCAACTACAAAGAGGTTAAATATTACGAGGTTATTGCTTTGCACAAGTCCTACCTGCTTGATTGCCACAGATCACAATCGACCACAACGAATGCGCAAACCCCTTTATGCAGACAACGCAACTGGGTATCATTAAGAAAATTTTCTATGGAATCATTTAAATGAAATTTGTCTCTTTTAATATCAATGGTTTGCGTGCTCGACCACATCAAATAGAAGCATTGGTTGAAAAACACGCACCGGATGTCATTGGCCTACAAGAAATCAAGGTTCATGACGATGCTTTCCCTCATGAGATCCCAGAATCTGTGGGCTATCATGCCTATTATTATGGACAAAAATCTCATTACGGCGTGGCTATTTTTAGCAAGCAAGAAGCCACTAGTGTTGAGTACGGATTTCCCGGCGATGAGGAAGACGCTCAACGCCGTATGATCATTGCCACATTTGATACGCCAAAGGGCCCAGTAAAAGTCTTAAATGGCTATTTTCCTCAAGGGGAAAATCGCGATCACGAAACCAAGTTTCCTGCAAAACGTAAGTTTTATGCCGATCTAATGGAGTACCTTGCGGCGCATTCACCTGATGAAAAAATCATTGTTATGGGTGATATTAATATTTCCCCAACAGACTTAGACATTGGTATTGGTGAGCCAAATGCCAAACGTTGGTTAAAAACAGGCAAATGCAGCTTTCTACCAGAAGAAAGAGAATGGTTCACAACGCTAGCAAACTGGGGATTAACCGATACTTATCGCCACCTAAACCCGACAACAAATGATCGTTTTAGCTGGTTTGATTATCGCTCCAAAGGCTTTGATGATACCCCTAAGCGCGGCTTAAGAATTGATGTAATCATGTCATCAAATGGTTTAACGCCCTACTTAGAAGATTCCGATGTAGACTATGATTTGCGTGCTCTAGAGAAACCTTCCGACCACGCCCCGATTTGGTCAAGCTTCAAATTAGATTAATAAAAATGAGCAAGGCGGCCATTGTTCAAAGAACATACAAAACTCTATACTGGCCGCATTGCTCACATAAACAGAACCTAAACAGCTTTACTACCACTTTTATCCACAGACATTGTGGATGCTTTTACCCGCTACATTACTAAGCGCGTAAATAGCGCTATTTAGAATGAGAAAACATTATGACTAACCCTGCTATCACGATGGAAGATATGCTTAGGCAATCCTCTCAAGCCGCTGTATTTTTGAAAGCACTTAGTAACGAAAATCGCCTAATGATTTTATGTCATTTGTTAGATCAAGAGCTCTCTGTAAGCGCCTTGAATGACAAACTTCCATTAAGTCAGTCAGCTTTATCACAACATTTAGCCGTCTTAAGAAAGGATGGACTTGTTAGTACTCGACGAGAATCACAAACGATTTTCTACAGTCTCGGGGACAACCGAGTAAAAGAGCTAATTAAAACGCTTCACAGTTTGTTTTGCCCAACACTTTAAACAAATATTGATTCATGAATAAAAACTTTTAATTAAATCAGCCACCAAAACAGGCTGCTCTAAAGTCAGCATATGACCGGATTGATTAAGGGTGTGAAGTGTACACAGTTTGGATGACCTAATTTTTTCTAGCACATCAGCTGAAAGTAATGAATCTTCATTACCCACCACAAAGCTCAACGGAAAATCACCTTCTAACAGCTCAGGTAACAATTCAGGTCGATCCAAACTGCTTTTCAACTGCTGAATAAATACACGCTCTCCCAAAGTAGCATCCATTGCTTGAATAATTTCTATTAACTCACTGTTCTCGCTATTTTTCTCACTTAACATGGCCATCGCTTTTTTCTTTGGGATACCTTTATAGCCTTGTTTAGCAACCCAGTTTAAAGCAATTTCACGCTGTCTTCGCTCTGTTTCCAATAAACCACTGCCCGTATTCGACAAGACCATTAATCGTTTCACTCTTTGCGGATATTTAATAGCAAACGCACAAGCCAAATAACCCCCCATTGAGAAACCCAATAGATTTATTGGGTGCTTGGGTAAACTTTCGTACAAGGCCTCCACTATGACATCAATATTTTCTAGCATTGGAATCGGCACATGATTCAATAGTAATGATTGCCCCAACGCTTGTTGCGTACTTTGCCACAAACGTTGATCACACATAGTTCCAGGTAAACAATAAATATCTTTAATCAATCCAGCCTCATCTTATAAAAAACAATAAAACACTAATAATTGGCTTCACGAAATCGAAGAAAGCTAGCAAATCTTGGTATGCCTCTCTCTGTAAAACCATGATATTTATAAATAATAGTTTGTCCTATTTTGGGAGGAAAACGACGCTCTTGATCAGAAAAGCCACTGCCTACTTTGAAACGCAAGCCTCCTTCTGTTTCTACTACAACAGAGCCCATCATGCCCTCGTATTTGCCAGTACCATTTATAATTTCAAGAACTTTTGCATCGGCTTCCATATGAGGTTTTAGTTTGAGCAAATTATCCGATCGACCATTGGCAAATCTCGCCATTTTACGATGTAACATCAAACCTTCAGCGCCTTTTTGCACATAGGCATTCAACATTTCATTAAGCTCTTTATTGTTTTTTACCGTAAATTGTTCAACTGGCTTAACATGGGGTAAATCAAGAATTGTTAGTAAACGAGTGTAACGTTTGTACCTTTCTTCAAACGTCATGTTTCTTTCTCTATCTGGGGCATCAAAAATCATGTAATTGATTTTGCGCCACTCACTATCTACAGGAATATGCTTACTAACCGTTGAGAGGACAAAAGAAAAGTCATTATGTTTCGACCAAAGTTCACCATCAAGCCAAACTTTCGGTAATTTATTGGTAAACCACTCTGGTGCATTGATAGGATTACCACGACGGCTAACTAATCCATCCCCCGTCCAAATAGCACGAACACCATCATATTTTTCACTAATAAGATAATCTTCAACATGAGTATCATCAGTAAACACGGTTGCCAATTGGACATCTGGGTTCGCAATGAGAAACTGAGACAATAATAAAAAAACGATTGAAACAACATGTTTTGATCTAAACATCATTCACTCCTTTGATGATAATAACGCTATTCCATAGCACGAACTAAAACTAAATGATTTTATTCAATGAATCAAACTGAGGCTCCATTTAGCTGTTGATCTCTCAATAAAAAACCCATATTTGCAAGCAAATATGGGTTTCATCATGATTATCATCACTTAGCTTATTTGCTAAGTTGTACAATCAGTTTATTCATACGACTAACGAAAGTAGCAGGGTCTTCTAGTTGGCCACCTTCTGACAAGGTTGCCTGTTCAAACAACAACCAAGCCATATCGGCAAAACGATCTTCATCCGTTTCTGCATCCATTTTAGCAACGATTGGGTGGTCTGGATTTACCTCAAGGCTAGGCTTCGATTCTGGTAACTGTTGCCCAGCCTGCTCAAGCAAACGACGCATCTGCAAGCCCATATCGTATTCACCAACCACCAAACAAGCTGGCGAGTTAGTTAAACGATCCGTACTGTTGACTGCCGTCACTTTAGATTCAAGAACCGTTTTCATGCGCTCAAGCAATGGCTTAATTTGCTCAGCTTTCTCTTCTTTTTCTTTCTTCTCTTCTTCGTTTTCTGAATCGGCTAGATCCAATTTACCTTTGGTCACATCTTGGAAAGATTTACCTTCAAACTCTTGTAGAGAAGACATCATCCATTCGTCAATACGATCACTTAACAACAACACCTCAAAGCCTTTCTTGCGAAGAATCTCTAAGTGTGGGCTATTTTTCGCCGTATTGTGGCTCTCAGCATAAATGTAATAGATCTTGTCCTGGCCTTCACTCATGCGCTCGATGTAATCAGCCAAAGATACCGTTTGCTCTGGTGCATCCGTATGAGTAGTACTGAAACGCAATAAACCAGCGATTTTATCTTTGTTGCCCATGTCATCAGCCGGACCTTCTTTGATGACATTACCGAACTCATTCCAGAATTTCTGATAATCTTCTGGTTCGTTCTTCGCCATTTTCGCTAGCATATCCAACACACGTTTAGTCAATGCCGAACGCATTGAATCAACCGCATGATCGTTTTGCAAGATTTCACGAGACACGTTCAAAGACAAATCATTAGAATCCACCACCCCTTTCACGAAACGCATGTAAGGCGGTAAGAAGGCTTCCGCTTCGTCCATAATAAATACACGCTGAACGTACAATTTCAGACCGCGTTGCATATCACGATTCCAAAGATCGTAAGGCGCTTTAGATGGAATGTACAACAAGCTTGTGTATTCCAACTTACCTTCAACCTTGTTATGAGACCATTTCAAAGGCTCTTGGTAGTCATGGGATATATGCTTATAGAACTCTTGGTATTCTTCATCCGTCACTTCGTTACGAGGACGCGTCCAAAGGGCTTTTGCAGAGTTAACCGCTTCGTATTCTGGCGCTTTGTTTTCTTCAACAGGCTTAGGGTTGCCCTCTTCATCCATTTCTGGATAAACCGGCTTCTCCATCTCTACAGGAATAGAAATATGATCAGAATACTTAGTCACTAAGTGACGAAGACGATGGTTATCGGCAAATTCTTTTTCATCTGCTTTTAAATGAAGAATAATGCGTGTGCCACGTGTCTCTTTATCAATATTCTCAATAGTGAACTCACCAGAACCATCAGACACCCAACGAACGGCTTCATCTTGTGCAGCACCAGCACGACGAGTTTCAACAGTCACTTTATCAGCAACAATAAAAGCAGAATAAAAACCAACACCAAACTGACCAATTAGCTGACTGTCTTTTTTCTGGTCGCCACTTAGTTGTTCAAGAAAAGAAGATGTTCCCGATTTCGCAATCGTACCAAGGTTGGTAATCGCTTCTTCACGAGACATACCAACGCCATTATCGTCGATAATGACAGTGTTTGTATCTTTATCAAATTCAATACGAACACGTAGGTTTGGGTCTTCTGCGAGAAGGTCTGCGTTAGCGACAGACTCAAAGCGAAGCTTATCGACCGCGTCAGACGCGTTGGAAATTAGCTCACGTAGAAAGATCTCTTTGTTGGAGTACAAAGAGTGGATCATCAAATGAAGTAGTTGTTTAACTTCCGTTTGAAACCCTAACGTTTCTTTTTGAGTATCAGTTGCCATTTTGTAGCTTGCTCCTATTTGAATGAACCTTCGGAAATATAACCAAAGGCGTATTTCGTTTCACTTGTGCCTCTTAGATAAAGCCTCTTAAAGCAATTTCAAGAGGCAAACTTGTCAAAAGAAGCAAAAAGTCACAATAAAGCTATGGATATAGATAATTGAAAGCATTCAGATAGGATTAAATGAGATACCTGATCATTTTACGATCAAGCTCTAGGTGTTTTTTCGAACCAGCGTCAGACCATCGCCAATAGGAATCAATGACAACCCAACTTCCCTATCAGCGTGGATGGTTTTATTTAATTCACGCACGATTCTGGTATCTTTATCCGTGAAGGCGTCATCAGCGACATTACCCCACCACAAGGTATTATCAATCAACAAACAACCACCTGGACACAGTAGTTGCTTCGCCAAATGATAATAGGAAAGTAGATTTTTCTTATCGGCATCGATAAAGATGAAATCAAAGGTTTCCTGCTCAGACGCTAAAAAAGACTCCATAATAGGCAACGCTTTATCACAATACGTCGTTACTCGATCCATTAAGCCGGCTTGGTCTAAATACCGTGTCGCAATATCTAGCCACATCTGTTTTTTTTCAATGGCAACCAACTTTGATTCTTTAGGCATGGCCATCGCCATTGATAAGGTGCTGTACCCAGTAAATACGCCAATTTCTAGGAGCTTCTTCGGCGCTTGTAATTTAACCAACAAAGCCAGTAACTGGCCGACTTCTGGAGAAAGTTGCATCCGAGCCATATGATACTGAGCTGTTTCGCGACGCAACGCCTTTAACAGATCATCTTCACGGACAGAGACATCTACTAGGTATTGATACAGCCTGTCATCGACATTCACCGTTCGATTTACAGGCTTATCGTCTTCGGGTAAAGGTTTAGGAAAATTAGGAAGCATGAGATTTCATAACGAGCCCACGGCTCAAAGTTTTAAACGTTTTTGAACGAAATTCACGACGGTATAGAACAGCCACCACCATAACACTCGCCGCCATACAGAAATAAGGACCGAGAAACCAACCACAAAATGCCATAGCAAAATAAAATGCTCGTAACCCATAATTAAATTGGTTTGCCGCCAAGCTACAGATTTGGGCCATATGCATGGCATACAGTTCACGCTCACTTTCTTCAATACCACGCTCGGTCGCCAGTGGCGCACTCCCCACCAGTACAGAGCAAAAATTGTATTGTCTAACCGACCAAGTAAAAGTGAAAAAGGCATAAGAAAAAATCGCCACCAATACGATAATTTTCAATTCCCACTCTTGTTGGCTCATCGGTGACAAGAGATAAAAATCAGACAGGATACCAAGTGCTTTTTCCGAATAGTTAAAGGCGGTAAACAAGCCAGCAATAATCAATAAGCTGCTGGATGCAAAAAACAAACTGCTCCGTTCTAAATTGGCCATAACCGAAGCATCGGCAATTCGATTATCTCGTCTTAGTAATCTTGACATCCACGCCAATCGAAATTGATGTAAAACACTCACCAAACAAGAGCGGCGCTTGGAATTATATTGTGCGTAAAAAGCGTATCCCCACCAACAGGCAAAAAATACAAAAAGTGTCGCAAGATCAAGGGGGTTCAGGATCAATGAAACTGAATGTTTTTCCATATTTTGTTTCTACCGTAATTACATCTTAAGGTACCAATATTAGACCATTTTTGTATTATTTATGCTTATAAAATTGACTAAAGATAATCAATAAAATAATTTCAATATCTCATTGAAAAACACTTGCATCAGCTAATAATTTCGGTATTATCGGCGCCGTCAACACGACATGCGGATGTGGTGGAATTGGTAGACACGCTGGATTTAGGTTCCAGTGCTTCACGGCGTGAGAGTTCGAGTCTCTCCATCCGCACCATTTAATACAATACCTTCTTTTTTCCTAGCAACACATACTCCCTTAATACTCTCTTACTTTGTTTTCACCAAAAAAAACCGAACCCATTTCTGAATTCGGCTTTTCGTTTAATATTGATAACCGCTAAATAATTTTATTTCAGCTTCCAAGAAACTTGCTTACCAGCAAAGAAAGGCACTATTGGCTCACCGTTTGGCAAAGTAATACTACTAGGCACTTCCCATGGCTCACGAACCAATGTCACTGTCTGCGTATTTCTCGGTAGACCATAAAAATCAGCACCATAAATACTCGCAAAGCCTTCCAATTTATCAAGCGCACCCAATTCATCAAATACTTGCGTGTAAAGCTCAAGAGCAGACCAGGCACTGTAGCAGCCAGCACAACCACAATCAGACTCTTTGCGATGTTTTGCATGTGGAGCAGAATCCGTACCTAAAAAGAACTTAGGTGAACCAGATTTCACCACTTCTCGCAATGCTTGCTGGTGTGTGCTGCGTTTAAGTACTGGCAGACAATAATTATGAGGTCGCACACCACCATCCAACATATCGTTTCGATTTAACAATAAATGCTGGGGAGTAATGGTTGCCGCCACGCCATCACGCGCAGCCAAAACAAAGTCAGCGGCATCTTTCGTCGTAATATGCTCAAACACCACTTTCAGACTAGGCACACGATCAACAATATTCACCATATGCTGGTCGATAAATTCTTTTTCGCGGTCAAAAATATCAATGTGTTTTTGCGTCACCTCACCGTGAATGAGTAGCAGCATGTCATTATCTGCCAACGCTTCAAAAACAGGATACATAGACTCAAGAGAATTTACCCCTGAATCAGAGTTGGTGGTTGCACCAGCTGGATACATCTTAGCGGCCAAGACACCGGCTTTCTTTGCGTCTTGAATATCTTTAACACTGGTTTTATCTGTTAAATAAATCGTCATGATGGGCGTAAAAGTGCTGCCCTCAGGTCGAGCCGCTAAAATACGTTCTTTATAGCTTACTGCCAATTCAGCCGTTGTAACGGGAGGAACTAAATTTGGCATTACTACCGCACGTTCAAAGCAACGCGCTGTCGCAGGCACGGTTTCCAACAACATATCTTGATCACGAAAATGTAAATGCCAATCGTCTGGCTTAATAATAGTAATTTCGTTCATTAGCGGCCTTTTTATAAAGTGGAGAAAAACATCAGAATTTTAGCAGAAGAGTCCAATAGACAATAGCCAACACACTGACATAAAAAAACCGAGCCTATGACTAGGCTCGGTTTTTAAAAACTATATAACGTAAAACCTATTAAGCGTTTTTACGAGGAGCTCTTGGGCGGCGATCACCACCACGATTGGCATCGCGATCGCGACCACCGTTGGAGCGACGACGATCACCACCATTGGATGGGCGACGATCGCCAGAAGGACGCTTACGGGTTGAAGGTGCTGCTGCACGCTTATTCAACTCATCCGCGTTCTCTAACTTAGCGATATCTGTACGCTGACCACAAATACGTGTTTTACCCAACTTACCTAAAGTCTCAGAACTTAGGCTAGACGGTAAATCAACGGTTGCAAAGTCTTCATAAATTTCAATATGGCCAATGTAACGACTTTCGATGTCCGCTTCATTAGCAATCGCACCAACAATGTTGCCAGGCTTAACGCCATCACTGTAGCCCACTTGAACAACATAACGCGTCATTGAAGTATTTGGATCATCCTTCAATGGCATAGCTTCTGCGGTAACAGGGCGAACTTTGCGTTCACGAGGTGCACGATCAGAACGGTCACCACGATCTTCGCGACGCTCTCTACGTTCTTGACGAACTTCCATTTCAGACAACAATAGCGGTGTTTTTCCTTGAGCCATATGAGCCAAAGCTGCTGCCATTTTTAATGGATCGACTTCATTTTCTTTCTGGTAACTTTGAACAAGCTCCAAGAAGAAATCCAAGTCTTCATTATCCATCGTGTCAGAAATATTCTGTTTAAAACGGCTAACACGCTGCGCATTAATATCTGAAGCCGTCGGCAGTGTCATACTTTCAATTGGCTGACGAGTTGCGCGCTCAATAGCTTGCAACATACGACGCTCACGATGAGCCACAAACAAAATGGCTGTCCCTGAACGACCCGCACGACCAGTACGGCCGATACGGTGAACATAAGATTCCGTATCGTATGGGATGTCGTAGTTAACTACGTGACTAACACGCTCAACATCCAGACCACGAGCCACAACATCCGTAGCAACTAGAATATCAATTTGGCCTTTCTTAATACGATCAACCGTACGCTCACGCAAATTCTGGCTAATGTCACCATTAAGCGCTTCACAAGCATGACCACGTGCTGTTAGCTTTTCAGCCAATTCAACCGTGGCTGCTTTAGTGCGAACGAAAATAATCATGCCATCGTGTTCGTTCATTTCAAGAATACGAGTCAAAGCGTCTAGTTTGTGCAGTCCGCTTACAGGCCAGTATTTTTGCGTAATCGTCATTGCGGTAGAAGTTTTAGTAACAATCTTAACTTCTTTTGGATTGTTCAAATGACGATTTGCCACTTGACGAATCACAGAAGGCATAGTCGCAGAGAACAAAGCGATTTGACGGGTCGGTGGCGTTTGCTCAAGAATCCACTCAACATCGTCGATGAATCCCATACGTAGCATTTCGTCAGCTTCGTCTAGAACGAGCGCTTTAAGACCTTCTAGTTTCAACGTCTTACGACGAATATGGTCCATCACACGACCCGGTGTACCAACAACCACTTGAACACCACGTCTTAGCTGGCGCAGTTGAGTGTCGTAGGACATGCCGCCATATATTGGCAACACATGAAAATCAGGAAGATTACGGGCATAACTTTGAAATGCTTCAGAAACCTGAATAGCAAGTTCACGAGTTGGAGCCAAAACAAGTAATTGTGTCGTTTTATCTGTAACATCAATGCGAGACAGTAACGGAAGCGCGAACGCTGCTGTCTTACCAGTACCCGTCTGCGCTTGCCCCAAAAGGTCACGACCTTCTAATAGATATGGAATACTTTGCGCTTGGATAGCAGATGGTTGCTCGTAACCTAGGTCAGCAACCGCTTTAAGAACAGGGGCGATTAGGCCCAACGAATCAAATGTAGGCTGAGTATCAGCGTCAGACATGTAAATTAGTACCTTTTTTTGGTGAGGATAAGGCCTGTAATCATTTACATGCCTTAATAAAATTCTCTAGAGATTCTCGGAGGAAAAACTGATGGCGAAGTATATACAATAAATCAAAAATAAGCTAGTAAGAATCCCAATAAGATTCTTACTAGCTTATTAATCAAAACCATCAATTTAATTCAGAACAGCGCCCTATCGTTTATGGGAACTATTTTGTGAATCGATCAAAATCGCCAACCAATGCATTTTAGGGTTTGCTTCAAATGCTAATTTCATAATGATGGTTAATGGGATTGATAAAAGCATTCCGACAGGACCAAACACCCATCCCCAAAGAAGTAATGACAGAAATACCACCAAGGTTGATAACCCCAAACCTTTCCCCATATAGCGTGGTTCGATGACATTACCAATAATAAGGTTGACCAACAAAAAGACTCCAGCAGTTAACCCTGCTGACAAACCACCAAGCTGAACGAAAGCCAACAATACTGCTGGAACCGCCGCTATGATAGAGCCAATATTGGGCACAAAGTTAAGAAGAAACGCGCATACTCCCCATAAAATTGGGAAATCAATGCCTAAAACCCATAGCAAGAAGGTGATTAACACACCAGTCATCATGCTTAACAAAGTTTTTATCACTAGATAGCGATTGACAGACTTAACAAAAGACTCAACTTTCTCCATGGATTTAGATGCATCATTAAGGGCTAAAGACAGCTTTTTCGGTAACTCAACCGCTTCAAACAAGATAAAGATGACTATCATCACCACTAAAATCAGATTTGTTAGAGCGCTTCCCAGCCCTCTTAATGCATTTGCAACCATTTGCATCAAAGCAGATGGATCAATATATCCCTTTACTTGATCATACGATATTTTAATCCCGAGATGATTAATCACTTGAATCAAACTAGACATCTCTTCGCCAAATCGTTTTTTGTAATTAGGTAACTGACTGGAAAAGTTATCCAGCGAGGCCCCAACCAATAAAGCGATTGAACCAATCCCCAACATAATCAGTAAAACGACCAACAAAATAGACAGCCAAGTTGGTACTCCGCGACGGCGCAAACTCGACATTGCAGGCGCACAAATGATGGCAATAAAAACAGACAGCATAAATGGTACAACAATCTGTGATGCGGCTTTCAAACCTGCGATGATAATAATGAAGGCAGCAAACCCAACTAACCAATGAGTTCCTCTATGCTGTTCACTCATATAAATTCCTTATAAAGGTATCGGGTAAATACTTTGAGCGTAATCCGCCAAATCTTGAAGCATAATTTGCTTCGCTGGAGATAAATCAGGTGTCTGAGCAATATAGTTCAGTCGCTCAAAATATTGCTCCATATTAATAGAGCCTCCACCGTCTTTTTCAAGCAAGCGAATCTGTCTGTACTCTTCCCATTCAAACTGTTGTTGCTCGCTCAATTGATCAGGGTAATTTCGCCCAATGTAACGCATTAACATTTCAGGTAAACGACGATCATCAAACGACATAGCCAGTTCTGACAATTGATTTGGCGGAGTCGAACGAATTTTCTCCATCCTTGATTTGTCTTCACGAGAGAAAAAACCACCAGAGTAAAGCATCACATCTGGATCTTTATGTATGGGTCGATCCTCTTGTATAAAGACATCGCTTATTTTTGCCGCCAAACCAGAATGCCCTTTGATGATGGCAAGGTTATGACGACAAACTGAACCGTCTAATTCAAGTCGCTTCACAACATCGGCATCTTTTAGAAAAGTAGCGGGGGCTACAGCAGGAGATTTATTGTAATGAATCACTTTCAGAGGCAGTCTATCAAGATCACCAAGCTCCTCTTGACGAGTAAAAACTCGATGACGTATTTCTTCCACACTCAGATCAATTAAGGGCTGAGCATCTGCCATCAAATCAAAAACAATCACACCATTTTTGTTCGTTGGATGTGGTGCAATCGGCACAACAAACGCCGCGTAATTTTTGGCTTGCCCGAACATACCGGATATATGCAAAAACGGCTTTAATCGAACCACATCAATAAACTGCTGCAGCTCATGCTTTTGACGCATTTTAAAATAATAAGCGAACAGTTTCGGTTGTTTTTCACGAATAAGCTTAGCAATCTCAATAGTGCCATAAACATCTGACAAAGCATCATGAGCTTGCTCATGAGCAATATTGTTCGCCTTGGTCAGTGCTTCCAATTTCATGGACACTTGACCGTCTTCCCCTTTTGGCCAAACAATGCCTTCTGGGCGCATCGCATAGGTCATTCTTACCAAGTCAATCATGTCCCAACGAGAGCAATTGTTTTGCCACTCTCTTGCATATGGATCAATGAAATTACGATAAAAACCATAACGAACCACTTCGTCATCAAAACGAATGGTATTGTACCCCAAGGCACATGTGCCGGGTTGTGAGAGCTCCGCTTCTACTGCCTGCATAAATTCTGCTTCACATAGTCCTTCCCTATTCGCATCTTGAGGGCTTATGCCCGTTAGCAAACAGGCTTCTGGCTGAGGTAGAACGTCTTCTGCTAGACGGCAGTAGAACATGATTGGCTCGCCAATAGGGTTAAAATCAAGATCTGTTCTAATCCCTGCAAATTGCATAGGACGATCTCGCGCTGGGTCCGTTCCGGTTGTCTCAAAATCAAACCAAAAAAATGATGTAGGGCCCGATGAAGTCACAAATAATTCCTGTAAGCCGTTAAATAAAAAGGTATTATACGCATCTTGGAGTGTATTTGGCGATGAGAGGAGTAGATCTATGCCAGTCCCAGTAATTTGTCCATGCGGAACAGGAAGCCCCTATGAGATGTGTTGTGGTATGTACCATAACAATCCAGGTACGGCCCCTACCGCTGAAACGCTAATGCGTTCGCGTTACACCGCTTTTGCTATTGGTGATTTCCAATACATTGCCGCTACGCAAAAACTGAAGGACGAACCCGATCAAGCCGCGACTGATATAGAAGAAAGCAATCAACATACAAAATGGATTAAGCTTGAAATTAATGCAACAGAGAATGGCTTAGAAAAAGACAAAACCGGCATGGTCTCTTTTTCCGCCCACTTTAAAGAAGGCAAGCATATTGGCCGTTTAAGTGAGCGTTCTCTATTTAAGAAAATAAAGGGGCAATGGTTCTATATCTCTGGAGAACATGACGTCGCAAAAAATACACCATTAATTAATTCCGACGCTATGAAAGTTGGTAGAAACGATCCATGTTTATGTGGGTCTGGTAAAAAATTCAAGAAATGCTGTGCTGTTGCTTAATAAAACTTATTCAACAGCATCCCATTTTTCCTTAATGTTTCTCAGCTCATCTTCAATCGATAAAAAGGTACGCACTAACTCTGGGTCAAAGTGTGTACCAGCCGCTTGCTGAATGTGATCGAACGACTCCTCTATTGTCCAACTTTTCTTATAAGGACGCTTCATAGTAAGAGCATCAAAAACATCAGCCAATGCAACGATTCGAGCCGATTGAGGTATCTCCTCTCCCTTCAAATGAGATGGATAACCCGTACCATCCCATTTCTCATGATGACCAAGTGCCACTTCCGCAGCCAATTTAAATAATGGCGCTTCCCCTCTGATTAAAATTTCATAGCCAATGACGGTGTGTTGACGCATTATCACCCATTCATCATCCGTTAATTTATTTGGTGACTTCAAAATACTATGAGGAATACCCACCTTTCCGGTGTCGTGCATTGGTGCCGCTAACTTTAACAATTCAACCTGTGACGCTTCCCAACCTATTGCTTTTGCTAAGGCCGCACAATAATCAGCCATTCGCCACATATGCACACCCGTATCGGTATCATTTAACTGACTGACCGCTCCTAGCATACCAATAGCAGACTCTAGGGCTTCATCAAGCTCTCTTGTTCTATCATCAATAATTTGTTTATTACGAAGGTTCTCTTCTGCTGCCTTTAAATGAGCCGACACCCTAGCAAGGGTTGTTAAAGGAGTTATCGGTTTAGTGATGAAGTCCACACACCCTACATCAAAACCTTTTTGCTCATGTTGTGGGTCCGTTACCGCCGTCAAAAAAATAACTGGGATATCATGTGTTTTAGGATCAGCCTTCAATCGCTCACATACCTCAAAACCATTCATATCAGGCATCATAATATCAAGCAATATGATATCCGGTAGGGATCTATCGACTATATCTAAAGCCAGCTGTCCACCTTTTGCAACTTGGACATGGTACTGTTCAGATAAAATATTTCTAAGTAAATCAATATTTTTTGGCACATCATCAACAATGAGCACACGCTTTTTCTTCGAAATATTAAGATTATTCACGTTACTTCCATCCCTCAATTAGCACTTTCCTCAAGACAGTCCGATATAAGAGCACGCTTAAATGCCCCAACCTTATTTATCGCATCCATATAGTCGTAAGACAAACTGTCTTCTAACGCAGATTCCAATAATCCCACTCGTTTATAACCTGATATTTTTGCCATTATATTTTTTAGAACCTCTTCGGAATCAGAATCACCACTCACTAAAAGAGATTCAAGCATCTCAAGCTCAGACCATAAAACATCTAAATCCTTCTCGTCAGATAAAAAACAATTTCTGCGGTCTTTTTTCTTTAACGAATCAAAATCATACTTAATCATCCAAGATTCGATTTTTTCAATCAGCAGATAAGGATCTAGCGGTTTAAACAAAACATCATCAATACCAATTAAACTATTTTGCTCTAAATCAACGGTATCAGCCGTTAAAAAAAGGATAGGTGGTTTTCTATCACCTAAGGTTTCAAATATTTTTCGACTTGATTCATAGCCATCCATTATGGGCATTCTTATATCCATTAAAATTAAATCATAAGATTCATTCAGAGACCGTTCATAAGCATCCTTTCCATTTTCGACCCAATCTACTGAGACGCCCATTTTTTCTATAATTGCCTTAACTATATTGGCGTTAATCTTATTATCTTCAGCGAGTAATATACTTTTGCTTCTGAAAAACTCATTCTTATCTAAAAAATCATTTTTAGCTTTAATCGACTGCAATTGATTCCTAGCTAAATTCAAAGCCACTATTTTTTTATTGATATTAGTGGGCGTAACGAGCCCTGAAACAACAAAACCTTCTTTATCTGAAAATGAGCCATTTAAAAAGAGAATACTTTTCTCATAACTTTTTAGCTCTTCAAAAAGCATCCCTTCTTCGTTTAACCAATGATGGCTTGCAAGAATAGGCAAATCCTTCTCAGTCAAATTTGAAAACTTCACTAAATTTAAACGATCAACGTTCAACCTAGAGAGTAAAGATACGATTTCAGTATCTTCTTCAAGAATAGACACTTTTTCTAACGGTACTAAATCTTGTCTAGAATCAGGGGTATAAGGAAGCTTAATAGTAAAAATAGAACCGCCATCAACCACACTTTCATAAGAAATATGACCACCCAATAGAACCACCAGTTTTTGAGTAATGCTTAACCCTAAACCAGTCCCCCCATGCAATCGTGTTGTACTACTATCAGCTTGTTTAAACACATCAAATACATTAACGCCTTCAGGAATACCAATACCTGTATCTTTTACATCTATCGCAATTTCTTCCGTATTTAATCGATAAACATTTACATTGACTGAGCCAGAATGTGTAAATTTAACGGCATTACCTACCACATTAATAAGAACTTGTTGTAATCGAGTTTTGTCACCAACCAAAGTATTATTCAAGGTAAAATCTCGACTCATCATAAAGCTGAGATTTTTGGATTTCGCTTGTCCTTCATTAGTTTGATAAACATACTCCAAAACCTCATCTAAACTAAACGGAGAGTTTTCTAAATCCATTTTCCCTGATTCAATTTTAGAATAATCTAAAACACTATTAATAATGGCTAATAAGGCATCCGCAGACTGCTGAATTTTCGTTACCTTTTCACGATGCTCATCCTTAATATCCGCTCCAGATAGCAAGTAACTGAAACCGACTATTGCATTCATGGGAGTACGAATTTCGTGGCTCATGGTAGCAAGAAACTCTGATTTAACCTTTAAAGCTTGTTCAGCAGAAAAAACTGCACTTTCAAGATCTTTGGTTAATTTTTGGGACTTTTCAAAAGACTCCCTTGCCACCTTCAATTGCTTAAACAACATTATGATGATAAAAATCATGGTAATAGTTAGTAAGGCGATTAATGAGCCTAAATATAAAAACAAACCAAGAGTATCGTTCCTTTGCTTTACTTTTTCACGGGATCTCGAAGCCAACGTACTAAGCACAACGCCTTCAGTTTCTTTTAGAAGAACATTGCTTTTATTAATTAGAAGTTGCACATTAATTAATGATTGATCACGAAAAAGTAGCTGATCAATATCTGCTACCTCATGCTTCAACGTTTTCATCAAGGCATCAGAATTATCTAATCGATCAAACAGAACCCTCAGCTGTCCCTTTTCTAAAACATTAATACGACTGTATAAGATATCGAAACGTGTTCTCGCATCAACAAGTCGCTCATTGGTAAAATCGTCTTCAAGCAATTTTAAAGAGCTTCTAAGTTTTAACGTTTCTCTGTCTAGTTGATAAGCAGCCCATAAAGCATCTTCTTCCACGGCAGACATTACTATTTTTTGACGCTCAACTAACTCTGCAAAAATTAACATGGCAGCTCCCATAAAAAGGAGTGCCGCAATCACCAATAAAATAAAAGATGATGATTTCTTATTTTTAATCACTTTAGTGACCGGAAGAAAAATGAAGCGCATATTAAAGTTTACTCGACATTGATCGATTTAACTTGCCAAACAGATCGGTTGTGAATGACTTCATTATTTAAGTCTGGGTGATCAGTGAAAGGATAAAGCATAAAAATGGGGCCTTTATCTCGCACACTCATTGGCTTGCCATTCATATCCATTGCGAGAATCACATCGTAGTCTTCACCATCTTTCTTCGGCACTTTGGCGCTGTAATCATTCAACGCAGTGACCGACAATTCCCCTGTTTGTGCCCCAACTGCCGCCATCACTGAACGCAACAGAGGTCCACGATATAAATCCACCCCCTCACTCCAAGGCGTCATTGTCTTCTGATCTATGACCTCTAGCCCCATCAACATGTCTCGGTCAAATTCAGCCGTTTTACTGGTTGTGTTGGTATGGCTAATATTCCCTGTAACGGTAAGAATGACAGGACCGGTTGGTTTGGATAACGTTTGCGCTTGTACATTCGTGATAGCCAGCACTCCACAAAAAACGGCCCCAGCAATAATAGATGGCTTCATTCAAAACACCTCAATCCGAATTATTTAGATTGAGTATAATGAAGAAGTTATTCGCTGTGGCGACTGACTTACGAAAAGATACGCTTTCTACACCAAGCAAAACAATAGGCACAAAAAAAAGCCACTTACATGACTTTTTTTGATTTACACATCTTCATTAGCAATGGATCTTAAGGGACTGGCTGACCTTTCGAGGCTACCCAAATTCGAAACCAATCATCATCACTTAATGAAATCGCAATCGCCTCCACAGCCGACGATAAACGCTCAACCTTACCCGATCCCATAACAGGACAAATACCCGCTGGATGGCGTAATAACCATGCAACCACAAGCTGATCCATCGAGCAGTTATATTTACCGCTGAGGTCTTTCAAAACAGCCTGAACTCGAACGGATTTTTCATCACAACCAGAAAACAAGTCGCCACCAGCAAATGGCGACCAAGCCATTGGGGTCACAGCATGCTGTTGCACATGGTCTAAAGTGCCATCTTCAAAATGCTGTAATGCCAAGGGCGACAGTTCCACCTGATTAATAATCAAGGGAGCATCCAGACGAGATTGCAATAAATCAAATTGATGAGTCGTAAAGTTAGACACTCCAAAGTGCTTCACTTTGCCCAGCGTAAAAAGCAGATCCATAGCTTGCGCCACGTCATCCGCATCCATTAAAGGACTTGGTCTGTGAAGTAACAAAGTGTCTATGTACTCACATTGCAAATTTGCTAAGGATTGATCAACACTTGCCAAAATATGTTCCGCACTATAATCATAACGATGCATCTGAATATCAGGACGATTTTCAGAAGGGAGCAGAATGCCACACTTGGTAATAATTTCCATTTTATCCCGCAGTGCAGGCTTTTGTTTTAACGCTTCGCCAAATAATGCTTCACATTGATGCCCCCCATAAATATCCGCGTGATCAAATGTGGTCACCCCCATATCTAAGCAGGACTCGATAAAACTCAAGGTTTCTGAAGATGTCATATTCCATTCGTTTAAACGCCAAAAGCCCTGTGCAATACGGGAACCTTCAAATCCAAGTGGATGGTACTGATGTCTCATGCAAATTTTCCTTTGCTTCATTTTTATTAGCCAACATTCTAAAGACACTTTTTTATAAAAAATAGCAAACCGCATGAATTTGCATAACTGACAGATAACGCCATCAAAGGTATACTATGCCGCATTCAAGACTGACCTCTCCTGAAAGAGTGACGCGACCACTTAACCATGGACACACTATAACGAATAAATTACGGCCAATATCGAACACTTATCATTCACACGCAGCGACGCATAACGAACCACAAAGTCGAAACAATAAACACCACTGTGATGGACATAATAATGAATTCAATTACGCTAGGCCCTCTTTCTAAAGCCAATGGAGAAATCCAGATTCCGGGCTCCAAAAGCCTTTCAAACCGTATTTTATTGTTAGCAACGCTAGCAAAAGGCACTACAAAAATTACCAATCTACTAGACAGCGATGATATTCGTCGCATGCTAGAAAGCCTAACCAAACTGGGCGTAATCTATTCCTTAGAAGACAATGGCACAACCTGTGTATTAGAAGGCCTTGGCGGTCCAATTCAAGCCGACTTTGGCGACCTATTCCTTGGTAATGCAGGCACAGCAATGCGCCCATTAACGGCGGCATTGTGCTTGGGCAAAGGTGAATTTCTCTTACATGGTGAGCCTCGCATGCACGAACGCCCTATTGGCGATCTAGTCGATGCACTACAAGCACTTGGTGTCGACATCACTTACGAAGGTGAAAAAAATTACCCACCACTTCGAATAAAAGCGAACGGCCTGTCTGGCGGTGAAGTGTCTATTAAAGGCAACATTTCAAGCCAGTTTCTTACCGCTATCTTGATGAGCGCACCGTTAGCAAAAAGTGACTTAACCATTAAAGTCGACGGTGAATTGGTTTCTAAACCCTACATAGACATTACTTTGCACGCCATGAAGCAATTTGGTGTCGAAGTCGAGAACCAAAATTACCAGGCATTCGTAGTTAAAGGTCAACAAACTTACCTAAGCCCTGGTGAAATCATGGTTGAAGGTGACGCGTCTTCCGCTTCCTATTTCTTAGCCGCCGCCGCGATTGCTGGGGGCAAGATAAAAGTCCATGGGGTTGGAACAGACAGCGTACAAGGTGATGTTAAATTTGCCGATGTGTTGGCGCAAATGGGAGCAAAAATCACTTACGGTCCAACTTGGATTGAAGCCGAACGCAACGAATTGAATGGCATCGACATGGACATGAACCACATTCCTGATGCCGCCATGACCATTGCGACCACCGCCCTTTTCGCTAAAGGCCCAACAACGATTCGTAATATTTATAACTGGCGCGTAAAAGAAACGGATCGTTTATACGCTATGGCAACCGAACTGAAAAAACTGGGCGCAGACGTCGTTGAAGGTGATGACTTCATTACTGTTACTCCTGTAGAAAATCTAAAGCACGCGGCAATTGATACCTATAATGATCACCGTATTGCTATGTGCTTTTCTCTAGTCGCTTTCTCTGACACCCCCGTTACGATTAACGACCCAGGCTGTACCTCAAAAACCTTCCCAACTTACTTTGAATTGTTTAATACTGTAGCAAGTTAAGTCCTTCTGGCGTATTTTCCCTTTAAAAGAAAATACGCCATTCTAATGAGTAGTGAACAATCCATTTTTTTGAGCCTTCTCTCACCAAGTTCAAGTAAGGTCTTTTTAAAATAGCTGAGCAAATAACAAACACAGCAAATAAGACATATTAATGCTAATCATGGCTAATCATGATGTGACGCATCATGGAGTAATTTTCCAGTGAGTACATCGAAAGGTCATTACCATAACCTGAACGCTTTAAGCCACCATGGGGCATTTCACTGGGTAAAAGGAAATGGTTATTTATCCAAGTACAGCCAAACTCCAACTGTGATGCAATACGCATGGCCCGCTTGATACTGCCAGACCACACCGAAGAGGCTAAACCATACTCAGACTGATTAGCCCATTGCACTGCTTGCTCCTCGTTTTCACAACAAGTAACAGATACAACCGGGCCAAACACTTCCCGCTGTACAATTTCGTCATCCATTCTTACGCCTGCAATCAATGTTGGCTGATAAAAAAAGCCAGACGTATTTGGAACGACACCACCTACAAGGATTTCTGAATGAGGCAATTCATTTGCTCGCTCAACAAAACTAGCAACACTGTTTCTCTGGCGTTCACTGATAAGCGGACCTAAATCATTTTGCTTATCCTCTTCCTGATTGAACTTTAACTTAGCAACGCTATCGGCAAGATCCGCTACTAATCTTTCATAAATTCCTTTTTCTGCATAAATATGACAAGCCGCAGTACAATCCTGACCGGCATTGTAATAACCATATTTTGTCACGCTTTTAATGACTTTATTCAGATCGGCATCGTTTAGAACAATCACTGGAGCCTTCCCCCCCAGTTCTAAATGGGTTCGCTTAACGGTTCGATACGCCGCCTGCAGCACCTTTTGCCCTGTTGATATATCGCCAGTTAAGGTCACCATTCTCACCCCTGAATGCTTAATCATATTGCTGCCAACGCTTTCTCCACGACCAAACAACACGTTAACGACCCCAGGAGGGAGCACTTCATTAAGTAACTTAGCAAATGCTAAGGTTGTCAGCGGCGCTTGCTCTGAAGGCTTAAATACCACGGTATTACCAGCCGCCAATGCAGGCGCTAATTTCCATGCCGCCATCATTAACGGATAATTCCAAGGCGTAATGGCTGCGACAACACCAATAGGCGCCATTCTAATCATGCTCGTATTTGCCGCCAGGTATTCATTCGCCGTAGGACTAGGTCTACATCGGACTGCCCCAGCAAAAAAACGAAAGACATCCGCAGCGGCTGGAATCTCATCACGAATGACAAAATGCAAGGGCTTACCGCAGTTTAACGCTTCTAATCGAGCTAAATAGTCAGCGTGCTTATCGATAAGATTGGCTATCTTTATCAAATAATTTGCACGCTCTTTAGGCGTCGTTTTCGACCACATTTTTCCAGCTAATTGTGCGCTCTTAACACCCGCATCAATCTGCTGACCAGAAGCCTCATGAATCAACACTAAGTCTTCTGCCGTTGAGGGGTTTACAATTTTTTCTAGATTACCTTCTCCAGCAATCAATTCGCCATTAATCAACAACTCTTTAGAATATGTGATCGATACATCACTCATAATAAACTCCTACAAAAACCTATTGATTCAGCAAAGAAGGTTTGGACATAGACTCACGGGCCACTTCTAAAAGATGATCTACAAGCAGATTACGTATACCTCCGCGGCGCCATGCAAGACCGATATCCAGAGTCTTAGAAACATCTAAAATACGCTTGGCCTCAACCCTATCGCCTTCAACTGACCAAGGTCGATATGTCATATCGGGCATAACAGCCACCCCCATACCAGCAGAAACCAAACTGCGTACAGCTTCGACCGAATTACTCTTCATGGCAATATCGGGCATTGCACAAGTATCCTGCCAAATATCTCTAATACGTTGTTCCATTCCGTCTGTGGACAATAAAATCTGCGGCTCTTTTAGAATCAAATCCATACTAAGGGATTCTTCTTCAAGCAGTTGATGCTCCGGAGGCAACCAAATATGGTAACGAGAATAGGTTAATACTTCCGTGTTTAACGCCGAGCGATGTTCTAAATTAGAAAGCATTAATACCGCCACATCCAGCTCTCCACTGACAAGCAAATGTTCAATGTATTCGCGTTCGTCTTCCACTACTCGGATCTTTACTTTGTGGTAAATTCGCTGAAAACGAGACAATAGATCCGCAAGATAGTAGCCCGCCACGAGACTAGTCACACCAATGTTCAGTTCCCCAACGATGTCATCGGTACTTTGCTGTAGACTTCGCTTGGCATTATCAACGGCACTCATAATCAAATGCGCCTGACGCAAAAACTGATGCCCAGAGTGCGTTAACTCCATACCTTTCGCATGACGAACAAAAAGCTCAACACCCAACTCATCCTCAAGTTGTCTCAATGCCATGGTCAATGTCGATTGTGAAATGAAAACGGTGCTTGCAGCCGCTGAAACTGACCCTGTCTCTGCAATCGCAATGAAATAGCGGATTTGACGAAGAGACATCATAAGCGCACCCCCATAACAGCAATAAAAAAAGAAGGTTCCACTGTCATTTATTCCTTAGTAATTTCATTGTATTAACAGATATATCATAAAGCCCTTCACTACCATTATCGTTTTTTTCGATAGCTAGGATCTTTATTTTATATTTGCTATGAGCTTTTACCTATCGATATTCTGTTTTTAGCAGAATGAAGGATAAAAAAGTGAATACGCCATTCCTTGCTCTGTGCAAATAACTAGATATTAACCCTCTATGAATCAAGAAGAGGGTTGCTCTCAAAAACAGATATCTACAAAAGGACCTTCAAAATGACACAACTACGACCACTCACAAAGATACTCTGCGTCAGCTTATTAGCTTGCAGTGCTCCCCTGTCACTCCAAGCCATTGCAGACACACCAAAAGGAGAAGGCCAAGTAGATATTATTGCTTGGCCTGGTTACATTGAGCGCGGCAGTTCTGACCCTGCTTATGATTGGGTCACTCAATTTGAGGCGAACACAGGCTGTAGCGTTAATGTCAAAACGGCGTCCACTTCTGATGAAATGGTAAGCCTGATGGCAAAAGGTGGATACGATCTTGTTACGGCCTCCGGCGACTCCTCTTTGCGCTTGATCTATGGCAAGCGTGTACAACCTATAGACACCTCGAAAATCACCTCTTGGCAGAGCATTGACCCTCGCTTACAAAATGCGCCTTGGCATACCGTTAAGGGCAAGCATTATGGTGTGCCTTTTCAATGGGGGCCAAATCTTTTAATGTACAATACGAATACGTTTAAAACCGCTCCAACCAGTTGGGATATTGTCTATAAAGAAATGACTCTTCCTGATGGCAAAAGCAATAAAGGTCGAGTACAAGCTTATGATGGACCTATCTATATTGCCGATGCGGCACTTTACCTGAAATCCACTCGCCCAGATTTAGAAATCAAAGACCCATATGAATTAAATGAAACACAGTATGCTGCGGTTCTTCAACTTCTTCGCCAGCAACATAAACTAATCCATCGCTATTGGCATGATTACAACGTTCAAATGAGCGACTTCAAAAACGAAGGTGTGGTTGCCTCGAGCGCTTGGCCTTTCCAAGCCAACAGCTTAATTGCATCAGGAGAACCCATCGCCACAACCATTCCTAAAGAAGGCGTTACAGGTTGGGCTGATACCACCATGCTAGCTAGCAACACTAAACATCCTATCTGTGCATACAAATGGCTTAACTGGTCTATCAAACCCAAAGTACAAGGCGACGTAGCGGCTTGGTTTGGCTCTGTCCCTGCGGTACCTAAAGCCTGCGAAAACAATGCGTTATTAGGGGAAAATGGCTGTGAAAGCAATGGCTCTAATGATTTTGAAAAAGTGTCGTTTTGGAAAACACCAGTATCAAATTGTTCGACCCAAGGAAAGTGCGTTTCATATAGCAGATGGACTCAAGACTACATCGCAATAATGGGCGGAAGATAGCCGCCCTCTTCTCTCAATCTTAATGATAAAAACGTCTTATCGCTTCTGGTTGTGACTTATAACGCTACAAATTCACAACCAGAGGCGCATATCAATCAATGAGGAATAAAATGAATACGTCTGTCGAGTTTATTAATGTCCGTCGCCAATTTGGAGATGTGACAGCCGTTAACGATGTGTCCATCAAGATCAACGAAGGCGAGTTTTTCTCTATGCTCGGTCCATCTGGATCAGGAAAAACGACTTGCCTTCGACTCATAGCTGGCTTTGAACAAGCCAACAGCGGAAGCATTTTGATTCACGGCCAAGATGCAACCAAACAGCCACCTTACCAGCGAGATGTTAATACGGTCTTTCAAGACTACGCACTATTCCCCCACATGAACATTCATGACAACGTCGCTTATGGTTTGATGGTAAAAGGCGTCTCTCGATCAGAGCGCAACAGCAGAGCACTAGAAGCTCTAAAAATGGTAGCACTAGATGATTATGGAGACCGTAAACCCTCGCAGCTTTCTGGTGGCCAACGTCAACGTGTTGCTCTTGCTCGCGCACTGGTCAATCGACCTAGAGTGCTACTGTTAGACGAGCCCCTAGGTGCACTAGACCAAAAACTCAGAGAACAAATGCAGTCTGAACTCAAATCATTACAACGAAAATTAGGAATCACTTTCATTTTTGTCACCCATGACCAAAGTGAAGCGTTGTCTATGTCTGATCGAGTTGCTGTCTTTAATAACGGTAAAATTGAACAGGTTGATTCGGCAAGAGCCCTTTATAATCAGCCAAAAACACGTTTTGTGGCTGAATTTGTTGGTACTTCAAATGTGATTTCAGGCTCTTTCGCACATTCTTTAATCGGGCAAAATCGCACTTTTTCGATCCGGCCAGAACATATTATGCTCAATGAAAAGAGTGATGAAAAACTCATCACTACCGAAGGCACCATCAGCGAAATTCTCTATCACGGGGCCAATACTCGATTTGATATCAAGCTAAAATCGGGAGAAACAATCAGCTCCCAACGCCCCAATAATGCCCTATCTGAAAGTTTGGTAAGTGGTAGTACTGTCAGTGTCAGCTGGCCTGAATCCTCAATGATTATGTTACATGAGGAAGCCTAAGATCATGTCTCAGCTTACAAGTAACAAAAGATCCATCCTACAAAGTTTCTCGGATACATTATACCGTCATCCAAACGCGTATTTGCTCTTGTTATTGTCGCTTCCACTACTTTGGTTTGGCCTCATTTATATCGGCTCATTGCTCAATTTACTCTGGCAAAGTTTCTATTCGTTTGACGACTTCACCATGACGGTCATGCCGGACTTGACCCTAGCAAACTTTAAAAACCTTTTTCAGCCAGGTAACTACGACATCATTGTTCGTACAGTAACCATGGCCATTAGTGTTTCAGTTTTTAGCGCCATTATTGCCTTTCCCATAGCTTATTACATGGCTCGCTATGCAAGCGGCAAGACCAAAGCATTTTTCTATATTGCAGTCATGCTACCAATGTGGACAAGCTACATTGTAAAAGCCTATGCATGGACGCTCATGCTGAGTAATGACGGGGTATTGCAGTGGTTTATTAACTTTCTTGCACTAAACCATGTTTTACAAATGATTCTGGACATTCCAGACATTGGTGGTAATACGCTTTCCACCTCTCATTTAGGGCGTTTCCTTGTATTCACATACATTTGGTTACCTTTCATGATTCTCCCAATACAAGCGTCATTGGAGCGTTTACCACACTCCGTTCTCAATGCTTCTTCTGACCTTGGAGCGAAACCATCACAAACATTTCGACATGTCATATTACCCCTGTCGATTCCAGGTGTGGCTGCGGGCTCGATTTTTACCTTTTGTCTCACTTTAGGCGACTACATCATTCCGCAATTGGTTGGGCCTCCAGGCTTTTTCCTTGGCAACATGGTTTATGCACAACAGGGCTCGATTGGTAATATGCCAATGGCAGCCGCTTTTACAATGGTACCTATTATTTTGATTGCCATTTATCTTCGCTTAGCAAAACGTTTGGGGGCTTTCGATGCACTCTAATACACGCGCTCCTTGGTGGCTAACTTCTTTAGCGTGGGGAGGATTATTCTTTCTCCATTTCCCGATTATGATTATTGGCATTTACGCCTTTAATACAGAAGAGTCCGCCTTCAGCTTTCCACCAAAAGGTTTTACTTTGCATTGGTTTGATTTAGCCATGCAGCGCGCTGACATTTTCGATGCGCTTGGACTCTCTATGAAAGTGGCTTTTATGGCCACCATTATCGCTATTATTCTGGGTACAATGGCTGCTGCAGCTATGTATCGTCGAGCTTTTTTTGGTAAAGACACTCTTACCTTAGTTCTTATTATCCCTATTGCCCTACCAGGCATAGTGACAGGGCTAGCTTTATTAAGCACCTTTAAAAGACTTGATATTGACCCAGGACTTTTAACGATTGTGATCGGACATGCAACATTTTGTGTTGTGCTGGTTTATAACAATGTTATTGCCAGACTAAGACGAATTTCTTACAGCCAAATTGAAGCATCTATGGATTTAGGCGCCGATGGCTTTCAAACATTTCGTTATATTGTACTGCCCAACTTAGGTTCTGCTCTTTTGGCTGGTGGCATGTTGGCCTTCGCTCTCTCTTTTGATGAACTAATCGTTACAACCTTCACAGCAGGGCACGAACAAACTCTCCCACTCTGGCTGCTCAATCAGCTTACCCGACCACGAGACGTTCCTATTACGAACGTTGTCGCGCTTTTTGTCATGCTGGCCACCATGATTCCAGTCTTAGTCGCCCACCTCCTAACTCGCGGCGCAGAAGATGTTGGCGGTAGTGGTAAATAAAAACAGTTAACACCAAACACAATTAAAGGAGTTTGTTATGACAAATCAATTATTGATTAATGGACAACTGATAGCAGGAAAAGGAGAAGAATTTGATATATACAACCCTGCGACTGGAGAAGTATTGCTAAGCATCCCTGAAGCCAGCTTGGAACAAGTCGATGCTGCTATTGATGCTGCTGAAACGGCCTTCAAGTCTTGGTCTCGAACCACACCTAAAGATCGCTCACTACTTCTACTGAAATTAGCAGATGCAATTGAGGAGAACAGCGAAACCCTATCTCGCTTAGAGTGTGATGACACAGGCAAACCTTATGCCGGCATGTTAAACGATGAAATTCCAGCTATCGCAGATGCTTTCCGCTTCTTTGCTGGAGCTTGTCGTTGCATGAATGGTTCTGCTTCTGCGGAATACATGGAAGGTCATACCTCAATGATTCGACGTGATCCAATAGGAGTCATCGCCTCCATTACTCCATGGAACTATCCACTTCTTATGTTAGCGTGGAAGCTAGGACCCGCTATTGCGGCCGGTAATACTGTCGTATTAAAGCCATCTGAAATTACACCTCTTGCGACATTAAAATTAGCGGAAATAATTAATAACATTTTTCCGGCTGGGGTTATTAATATCATTTTTGGTCAGGGTAAAAGCGTAGGAGCACACCTAACAACGAGTGACAAAGTTAGCATGGTTTCCCTAACAGGCTCCATCGCAACAGGACAAAATATCGCGGCTGCTAGTGCTTCCAATATGAAGCGCCTCCATATGGAACTCGGTGGTAAAGCGCCCGTTATTGTGTTTAACGATGCTGATTTCGAGGAAGCGATTCAAGGTGTTCGTGCATTTGGTTTTTATAATGCAGGTCAAGATTGCACGGCAGCATGTCGTATTTATGTTCAAAAAGACATTTACGATGAGTTTGTTAGCAAAATTACCCAGGCTGTTGCATCAATAAAAGTGGGTGCACCTTATGATGAAGACTCTGAAATGGGACCTTTAGTCAGCAAAGCACACTTTGATAAAGTAAGTGCCTTCGTTGAAAGAGCAAAATCGCAGAAGCATATTCGCATTACCACAGGTGGGCACCCTATTCCTGGCAATGGATATTTTTACGCTCCTACCGTTATTGCAGATGCAAAACAGAATGACGAAATTGTTCAACGAGAAGTGTTTGGGCCAGTCATCTCTATAACACCATTCGAAGACGAAGATGAAGCATTGACCTTTGCCAATGACTCTCAATACGGCTTAGCCTCGTCTATCTGGACACAAGATACCAGCCGTTCTGCAAGACTAGCCGCACGACTTCAGTATGGCTGCACATGGATAAATACTCACATGTTGCTAGCAACAGAAATGCCTCACGGTGGAATGAAAATGTCTGGCTATGGCAAAGATATGTCCATGTATGGATTAGAAGACTACACAGTTGTAAGACACATTATGACTAAACATTAATCGAAGATAAAAAAGCCCCAGCATTTTATTGCTGGGGCAAGGCTCTCTCAATACAAAGGGAAATGTATCAATGAAATATTAAGACTGAGGCTGAACTGGGGCTTCCAATTTTTCAATTTGCTTTGGTGTTAGCAATGCATAAAGTCCAGCACGATTTTTCGCATAAGCAACCGTTAGGTCTTCTGTTAATTCACCACTCTCTTCAGCAAGATCATCAACTTTATCCATATAATTTTTTGAACTAGGCGATAAACTGCTTATTTCAACTTGAGTACTGTGTAGCTTCTCTTGAATTTTACGAATAGCTTTTCCATCTTTCTCAAATAAATCCGCTACTTTAGCTTGTGTTTTTTCGTCTAAGCCAAGTTGCTGAGCCAAGCGGCTAGCAAGTTGTTCATGGCTTGGGGCAGAATTCATTGGAGCTTGCTGCGCTGCTTGGCCTTTTTCAGCACCCACTTCAGGTGATTTTGTGCCTGCATACGCATTGACGGCTATGCCAGTTATAATCGCGGCGCTCAAACCGATCACACCAACAATTCCTGCTTTCTTACGATTAAACATAGTTAGCTCCTTAAGCTCTTTTCCTGTTTGGATGAAATCTATTATGTCGATTTATCTGTCAAACCGAATCAAAGAGAGTGAATCGAGATGCACAACTTGTCATGAGAGTGTAAGGGAGAATGCGCATTCGCCGTTTTTTGCTGCCAACCGCGCACACGCGAACATATTCTTAGGCTACAGACTGGTTCAATTGACGTTACGTCCTTTTTCTCAGAAAAAGGACTCAGGGTTAAACATTCATTAAGAAAGGAGTCGCTATATTAGGATCGGACGACTGGAGTAATTTGATCAGATTTGAGCCATTTATTTATAATGAATCACTGAGCGAAGTTAATTCTTCAATATCAATCAAGTCCACTTCACGCCCCAATATTCGCTTGTACTGGACCAAACGATGGATCGGAATAACTGATAACTCAAGACCTTGATACGGCTTGATAACCGATTCAGCAAAATGGATGTCGAGCAGGTGCCAAGTGCCATCTTCATGTGACTGTATCCTAGTGTATTCGGACAAGCCGATTTCAATTTTTTGGTTCTCATAAACCAATTGCAAATATTCAAGATCCCAACCATATTCCGTATAACGAGCTAACGGCTTAGAAATATATTGAGCAACATGAGGCAAAATTTTATTCACGTCACTCTTGCAGATATAAAGATCTATATCTGCAACCTCACGACTACCGCCATGAACAGTCGCGGCTAAACCGCCAACAATCTGATACTCAATTTGCTCACTACTAAAAATCTGCTTGAGCCAAACTAAAGCCCGCGTCACGCGTGTATTCATTGCTCCTTCCTTAATCCAATGTTTTAGCCAAACTCTAAGACCCTCATCGCATATCAACTTCAATCAGTTGTATTCGAAACCGCTTTAATCGATCACTCAAAATAGAATGATCAACAGGCAGTAAAGTAGCTTTTTAGTATCAAGCTTCTCATACCAACTAACTTTTTACAGTCGACTAGGTATTAAAGAATAAGTTCTGATAGCTGTGACATATGTTGGATCTGTTGGACGCCAAACTTATTTATTTCATTCACCTCTGGTGCGTAGTAGATACTTTTCATACATGCTCTATTCGCGGCCTCCACTCCTAACAAACTGTCCTCAATCACCCAGCAATCATTGGGCGCTACTCCCATTACTTTTGCTGCGTGCAAAAACAATCCAGGTTCTGGCTTCCATGACCCCACATCGTATGAGCTAAAAATATTTTCATTAAAGTACTTAGCTAAACCGGTTACTTTTAGCGCTTGCTGGATTTTTGCTTGGGGGGCAGATGACGCTATGCAATAAGGTACGCTCAATGACTCTAGAATACCTTTAACACCATCATTTGCTTTGAGATGCTTATCGAACAAGTCTGTCACTTTCAACCTGTACTCTTTCTCAAATGCTTTAGGTAGCTGAATAGAAAACTCCGTTTCCAAACTCACCAATATGTTTGCCAATTTCCCACCACGAAATTTTTTCAGCAATTCCTTCGCTTGGCATTCAACTCCCAATTCTGCCAGTTGATATTCTAGTGCTAAATTACAGAGAAGCTCACTGTCAACTAACGTCCCATCACAATCAAAAATAATCAGCGGCATACTTCATATCACCCTTATACCTGATACTTATTCCAACCACTGATTATCCTCTGTTAAACGTAACTTTGTAAGGCTCTATGCTCCTATTTGATGTTCTTAGCTGGCTAAAGGTTAAGCGATGCATCCCAATCCTTCCAAACCACCTCGCGTCCTTGTGAACGAATGGCGGCGGCCACTTGTGCCACACTGCGCTCGTCGCTGATTTCAAATTGCTCTAAGGCTTGCGGTGACTCTTTGGCATAACCGCCAGGTTGAGTTTTTGACTCTGCGCTCATGGTGGTAAACCCCATACGTATGGCATGATCACGAAACTCAGGAGACTCACGGGTAGATAAGCTCAGTTCCAAGTCGGCATCGAACAAACGCCAAGCCGCGATCAACTGAACCAATTGACGATCCGAAATCACCGACTTGGGAACTATCCCCCCTTCACAAGGACGAATACGGGGAAATGCAACGCTATACCGGCTTTGCCAATAACGCTTTTGCAAATGGCGTAAGTGATGCGCCATCATCACCGAATCGGTACGCCAGTCCTCTAAGCCTAACAACACCCCCAAACCAATTTTATGAATACCCGCCTGGCCGATTCTATCTGGAGCATCCAAACGATAATTAAAGTTGGATTTATTGCCTCTTAAATGATGCTCAAGATAGGTCTTACGGTGATAGGTTTCTTGATAGACCAACACACCATCCAATCCCATTCCTTGCAGCTGCTTATATTCACTTGCCTCTAATGGCTGAACTTCCATCGAAAGTTGACTAAAGGCAGGTTTAAACAAGGGCAACATGCGCTCAAAATAAGGCATAGAGACTTTCTTCGTCTCTCCAGTCACCAGCAAAATATGATCGAAGCCTTTTTCTTTAATCGCACGGATTTCACTTTGAATTTGACCTTCATCTAAAGTGAGACGTTTAATGGCATTACTCATTGAGAAGCCACAGTAGGTGCATTCATTGGCACAAGTGTTAGATAAATACAAAGGCGCAAATAAACTCACGGTATTACCAAAGCGCTGCAAAGTAAGCTGTTCACTTTTGGCCACCATGTCGAATAAATAGGCTTCTGCTGCATGAGAAATTAATGCTGCAAAGTCGTCAATATCTCGCTTAGTTTTACTCAGCGCGCGCAGAACGTCTTGTTCTGTTTTCGTTTGATGCAAGTCTGTCATGGCTTGCCAATCCGCCTGTTCAACAAAGTCGCTAAATTGACCTTTTACAGCAGGACTTTGTTCTAGCAGGCGTATCTTATGAGCATTTTCGTTCATCAAGACAAGGCTCCGATAAAGTCTGTCAAAGGACTGGTGGCTTGCGCTCGTAGACGTCGCTCCCCCAGCCCCGACTCATAGGCCATGCGACCCGCTTCTACCGCTAAACGAAAGGCTTTACCCATTTGAGCAGGTTGTTTGGCAACAGCCATAGCAGTATTGACCAATACCGCATCCGCGCCCATTTCCATAGCCAATGACGCGTCCGATGGGGCACCGATGCCAGCGTCGACAATAACTGGCACTCGGCTCTGCTCAATAATGATCTCTAAGAATGGGCGACTCGCTAGCCCCATATTCGAACCAATGGGTGAACCTAGTGGCATCACACATTGGCACCCCACCTCTTCCAGCCTTTTACAAAGCACAGGATCCGCATGAACATAAGGCATGACCACAAAGCCTTTTTGGATTAACTGCTCCGCCGCCAATAAAGTTTCCATTCCATCTGGCATTAAGTAACGTGGGTCGGGGTGAATTTCCAGCTTGACCCAGTTGGTTTCTAACGCTTCTCTGGCGAGTTCAGCGGCGAATACTGCCTCTTTTGCGGTACGTGCACCCGATGTATTGGGCAGCAGTTTCAGTCCTTGTCGCTGCAATGGCTGAAGTATGTTGTCGGATTGATTTTTTAAATCCATGCGACGCAAAGACAAGGTAACCAATTCACTTTCACTGGCGGTTAGCGAATCCATCATGGCATCCGCACTGGCATACTTCCCCGTTCCGGTAAAAAGTCGAGAATGAAATTCATGATCAGCAATAATAAGTGATGACATGTTAGCCTCCTGCAATGGATTCAAAAATAAAAACCTGACTGTGCTCACTCAACACCGTGCTGGCCCACATACTCTTGGGCACCACTTGCAGATCAATCGAAACAGCAATACCCTGCTGATTTTTCCCTAGCTCTAAAAGCAGGTCTTCTAAGGTTTCACCTAAGAACTCATGAGCCATATCGTTTACTAATAGTTTCATTGATCACCTCGGGCATTTTGTTCAAACAAAGCCACTAAAGAACGGGTCGCCTGTTCTGGCTCTGCGGCTTTGGTAATAGCAGTAACCAAGGCAACACTGTCCACTCCCGTTTGAGCGACAGCAGGAAGACGGTCGGCATTAATGCCACCAATTGCCACCGTCGGATACACACCTTTTAATAAGGAGGCATAGTGACTAAGTCGTTTAAGACCTTGCGGCTGGGATGGCATATCTTTCGTCTGTGTAGGGAAAATATGACCCAAAGCGATATAGCTGGGTTGAATGGATTGAGCTCGCGCAATTTCATAGTAACCGTGGGTGCTAATCCCCAATCGCAAGCCTGCTGCTTGTATCTTGGCTAAATCGGCGACCTCTATGTCTTCTTGACCAAGGTGCACCCCATAGGCACCGAAGCGAATCGCTTCTTGCCAGTAGTCATTTATAAACACTTGTGCCTCATATTGACGACCCAAAGCAATGGCTTGTTGAATCGTATTTTCCAAATCCACTGCATTGGGGTCTTTAATACGCAATTGGGCGATTTTCACTCCTTGCTCAAGCACCAACGCAAGCCAGTCAACGGAATCTACCACGGGATACAAGCCCATTTGATCTGAATTTATTGGTACGAATGTTTGACTCACCGATCGAATATCTTGCTGTGGCGTCACAATCCTTGGCATGTTTTCCATTTGTAGAGGCCAACCAGGGCGACCCAATGGCCCTGCTCCTGCTCCGATCTGCACACCACTTTTTAATGCTCCAGTGATATAGGCCTTCGCCATGGTCATCGCATCCAATAAGTCATAACCGTGAGCAATAAAGCTGGCTAAAGCGGTCGACAAAGTGCAACCTGTGCCTCGCGTGTTATGCACGCTGAGTCGCTGGCAAGCATAACCTAGGATAGAGTTCCGCCCAATCAACCAATCAGTCGCCACGTCTTCAGCACCACTGTGTCCACCTTTAATTAACCAGTGTCGCTCAGCACCTTCTAAATAAGGCATCAGCTTTGACTGAATTTCTTCGACCGGACGTTCACCCGACAAGCCTGTCAGGATAGAAAACTCCATCAGATTTGGCGTAATAACATCCACATAGGGTAAGACGTAATCCAATAAGTTGGCGGCTACATCACTTTGTTGCAATTGATTACCCGCTTCACTACTCGCCGCCATCACAGGATCAAAAATCACAGGGACATTAGGCATATAGGTTTTAATCAGCCTTAACCAATTCGAACAGGCTCTTACTATAGCAATGGAAGGAAGTAAGCTGATCTTAATCGCATCCGGCGGCACATCATCCAACAAGGTCTGCCACTGCTCATCAAACATAGCCAACGACACAGGCTCCACCGAACGCACTTCTTTGGAGTTCTGCGCTGTGATGCAAGTAATGATAGTCTGTACGTGGCAAGCCAAATCTTGCCCCGTACGTAAATCCGCTTGAAGTCCCGCGTGGGCGGACGAATCCGATCCACCCACGCACCAAACAACAGGAGGTTTTATTGTCATAAATCCCCCTTCGTTTACAGCGACTTTTCTTTTAGCTTGTCAGTCGTCAAATACACATCACTACCTAGTTCACGGAATTGCTCAGACATTTGCTGCATACCGGCTTGTGCATCGCTTGCCTCTAAAGCACTCACGTCAATGGCTTGTGCGTCTTCCAGTCCTTTCGCATAGTCGCGCACTTCTTGAGTGATCTTCATTGAACAGAACTTGGGCCCGCACATAGAACAGAAATGAGCCACTTTTCCTGAGACTTGGGGCAAGGTTTCATCATGGTAAGAACGAGCCGTTTCAGGATCTAATGACAAGTTGAATTGATCTTCCCAACGGAATTCAAAACGGGCTTTCGATAACGCATTATCGCGAATTTGCGCTCCCGGATGACCTTTTGCCAAATCCGCCGCATGAGCCGCAATTTTATAAGTGATCAAACCTTCCTTAACATCTTCCTTATTAGGCAAACCGAGATGTTCTTTTGGCGTCACGTAACACAACATGGCACAGCCGTACCAACCAATTTGTGCAGCCCCAATACCAGAGGTAATGTGATCGTAACCAGGTGCGATGTCTTGAGTTAATGGCCCCAAAGTGTAAAACGGCGCTTCGTGGCAATGCTTAAGTTGCTCCGTCATGTTTTCTTCGATCAGTTGCATCGGCACGTGCCCAGGGCCTTCAATCATCACCTGTACATCGTATTCCCAAGCAATTTGAGTCAGCTCCCCTAAAGTACGAAGCTCCGACATTTGCGCTTCGTCATTGGCGTCCATGATAGAACCTGGGCGCAAGCCATCTCCCAGTGATAAAGCCACATCGTACGCTGCACACAGTTCACAAATCTCACGGAAGCGTTCGTACAAGAAGCTTTCTTTGTGATGAGCCAAGCACCATTTCGCCATAATAGAACCACCACGGGAAACAATTCCTGTTAGACGTTTTGCCGTCATAGGCACATAACGCAACAAAACACCCGCGTGAATGGTAAAGTAATCTACCCCCTGCTCCGCCTGTTCAATTAAGGTATCGCGAAATACTTCCCAGTTTAGATCCTCAGCAACGCCATCTACCTTTTCCAATGCTTGATATATAGGCACGGTTCCTATCGGCACAGGAGAATTTCGTAAAATCCATTCACGAGTTTCATGGATGTTTTTACCTGTCGATAAATCCATTACCGTATCGGCTCCCCAACGAGTCGACCACACCAGTTTCTCTACTTCTTCTTCAATAGAAGAGGTCACCGCAGAGTTACCAATATTGGCATTCACTTTTACTAAGAAGTTACGACCAATGATCATTGGCTCAGATTCAGGGTGATTGATGTTATTCGGGATAATGGCGCGGCCTCTTGCCACTTCGTCACGAATAAACTCTGGCGTAATACGCGTCTGCAAGTTAGCACCAAAACTTTGCCCCGGGTGCTGCTTTAATAGCAACTCACTTTGAATGGCATCGATGTTCTGATTTTCACGCAAGGCAATGTATTCCATCTCTGGCGTGATAATCCCTTGGCGAGCGTAATGCATTTGCGTAACGCATTTACCTTGGCGCGCTTTACGGACTTTTGGTAACGCTTTAAATCTCAGCTCGTCGAGAGCAGAATTGTCTAAACGGGACTGCGCAAACTCAGAAGAGACACTTGATAATATTTCTGTGTCGTCACGCTGTTCTATCCAGGCCTCACGCATTGGCTTAAGACCTTTATAGACATCAATGTTTTCTTGCGGGTCGGCGTATGGACCAGAACAATCGTAAACATAAATGGCTTCATTTGGTTCGAAGGTTAAATTGTCAGGGTCAGAACCAATAGGCGTATCAGTCAAATTGATCTTGCGCATGGGAACCCGAATCGACTCATCGGATCCGGTTAAATAGATTCGCTCTGAAGCTGGAAAAGGTTTGGCTTGCAAAGACTCAATAAAAGATTTCGCTGCTTGGCGAGACGCTTCACGAGACTGTTTTTTAGATGGGGTCGTTAATGGTGTTGCTATTTCGTTATTCGTCGACATGAGCACTTCCCTTATTATTAAAATGGAGAATTGCTTGTCTGGGGTGCTGCTTTACAGGCAAACGCACTAGGGGCGTTTATTGCAAAACATGAACCCTGATTATATGAAAGGAGGCTTTAACAATATGACAGCATCGATTCCATAAAAATCAGGAGTTCATTCGATGCAGATAAGAAAAATAGAGACTTTCTTGTTTCCTACGCGGGTATTAGCCCGATCAGGTTCTGCGGATCCCGCACTTAATTATGCGATCTCAGCCAAATGGCACTCCGACAAGTAGAGCTGAGTATACTCAGTCTTATCGGAATGTAAACACCCAGAAATAGCATGGGTGTTTACTACCATACTGGAGGGTAACTTATTCGCCTTGCATTTCCAGCGCCATTTTATAAAGCGCATTCTTCTTTTCACCAGTCAGTTTAGCGGCCATTGCAGCGGCTTGTTTGACCGGTAAATCTTCTAATAAAATGGTCAGAATACGCTTGGCTTCTAATTCTGCTTCATCGCCGCTTTCTTGGGTAAAACTCAGCATCACAACGAATTCACCACGCATCTGGTTGGCATCTTCATCAAACTTGGCAAGGATTTCAGAAGCGGTTCCAGACAAAAATGTTTCGAATGTTTTAGTAACTTCACGCGCCAAGACTAGCTTAGCATCATCACCATACACTTTTTGAACATCCGCAATCGAATCATAAACACGATGAGTCGACTCATAAAACACCACGGTACCCGTTTGCTTCTTCCAAGACTCAAATAAATCACAACGCCCTTTTGATTTTGCTGGCACAAATCCCGCAAAAAAGAATTGGTCAGTGGGTAAACCCGATGCACACAAAGCGACGATCAAGGCGCAAGCGCCCGGAATAGGAACAACTTTATGGCCTTTTTCACGCAGTGCATGAACGACGTGATAACCAGGGTCCGAGATCAAAGGCGTTCCCGCATCGGACACTAACGCGACATTTTTGCCATCATCTAACAAGGTAGCAACGTAGTCTGCTTTGTCTTTTTCATTATGATCGTGGATAGAAAACAGCTTCGCATCAATCGCAAAATGATTAAGCAAGCGTTTCGTATGTCGAGTATCTTCCGCCGCGATATAGTCAACATCGCGTAAAGTTTGTTCCGCTCTTTTACTGAAATCATCTAGATTGCCGATTGGAGTTGCAACTATGTACAGCGACCCTCTCGCATCATCAGAACTATGTGGTAACATGTTGCCTCTTTTATTTGTCATTTTATAAGCTTATGAGCCTACTTAATTTCCGCATCATATCATTAACTCTTTGTACTTTTCTGCTAAGCGCCTGTAATTCCATGAATTTAAATATGGAACAGCCACAAAACAGAGCTCAAACAAGCCAAAATGGTTCACAAGAAAGAACCCTACCACCCAGTATTTATCATCCTAAAAAAACCACCGATGTTTCCAAAACATTGGCTGACTCTTATCTAAAAGCAAAGAATTTTTATCAGCAAGATGAGTTTCAAAAAACCATTGATGTCTTAGAAAGTAAAGTATTAAACACCACTTCTTCCATTCAATTTGAAGCCTATTTATTGGCCGCACTTTCTTCGTCTTATCTTGATAACTCCGTGGCTGCTACAAGCTATTTACAACAAGCGAATCAGCTAATTGCGGCGCGCCATCCAGACAACCAAAATAAGCTTAAAGAAACTAAGGCCTCTATTTTTGAGCACTTTGACAATTGGTTGGAAGTCGTCAAGATTCGTATGGACCTTACCTACAATTTGCCGCTAAACGAGGGCAAAGAAAACCAAGAAAAACTCTGGTTAGCCATACAGAATTTGACTCAAAATGAAGTGGATGAACTATTTCAACAAGAAAAGCCGCTACTTAATGGTTGGTTAACCATCAGCAGTATTCTAAGAAACCAAACACTGTCTATTGAACAACAACTGAAGATGTTCAAAAAATGGCAAGCCGAAAACCCAAGCCACCCAGCGGCCATAACACCCCCTCAAGATTTCAAGATCATGGCATCCGTTGAGCAAATGGCACCAAAGAAAATTGTCTTAATGCTACCTATGACAGGCAAATTAGAGCGAGCTTCTCAGGCAATAATTGATGGCTTTTTTGCAACTTTTTACAATCAAAAAGAAGCAAGGCCTCAAGTAAATATTGTTAATGTAGACAATTACAAAAACATCGAACAAGCCTTAGCGGCAGCCAACGAGCAACAGCCTGATGTCATCATTGGTCCATTACAAAAAAACAATGTTGCGCAAATCAGTCGACTAGACCTGCCTTATCCAGTTATCGCACTGAATCAACTTGATATTAATCTGCATCCTAAAAATCTATATCACTTTTCTTTGAACCCAGAAGACGAAATACATGAGCTGATCGCCTTTGCCAAACAGGAAGGAGCTACAAGAGCTGCGATCCTTAGCACACAGGACACCTGGGCACTAAAACAAAGTGATGAATTTCGCGCTCAAGCCACTAAAGAGAATGTCAAAATAACATCAAATCAATCTTATTCAGATACTCCAAAAGGGCGACAAGGTGCTATTCAAAAGCTTTTATTGGTTAATGAAAGCCATGCACGAAAACGATTAGTAGAACAATGGACAGGCTCACAGGTAGAAGGTCTCGCTCGCTCTCGAGAAGATTTAGACTATGTCTACTATGTCGGTAAGCTGAATGATGCCAAACAAATAAGACCCCTTTTAGATTTTTACTTTGCTGACAAAATTCCAATGCTTGCCAGCAGCACACTTAATGACAGCGCCCCTGAAAAATCAACCAAACCTGAAGATATTGAAAGAATACTTTTTACAGAATTACCTGCTTTGACGCCAAATAATTCGTCTCTTGATGTCCTACCCAAGCAGAGCTCAAACATTTTACGTCGATTACAAGCACTAGGTGCCGACTCATATCTACTTGCTAACAAATATCAACTTTTCGCCCTACTACCAACAACGAAAATATCAGCAAATACGGGCATCATAACCATGGACGAAAATGGCATATTTCATAAGCGACCAGAAATCATGACTTACCGAAAAGGGAATTTGGTATATGCAGACAGTCATCAATTTTTTGAACAAAAGGAAAGCAGCGAAAAATAGCGGCGAAAAAGCAGAGCAAACAGCTGAAGATTTTCTACTTAGTCAGGGGCTTTGCTTTGTGGAACGAAATTTTTTCTGTCGTCTCGGAGAAATTGATTTAATTTTCTTTGATCAAGACACCTATATTTTTATTGAAGTTCGTTTTAGGGCAAATAAAAATCATGGTAGTGCGGCTGAAAGTATTGGGCAATCCAAACTTAAAAAAATTCGCAATAGCGCCGCTTTGTGGCTGCAAAAAAATAACAAATCAAACAGTGCAACTCGCTTTGATGCGATACTGTTCGATGAAAAAATAGACAAACAACATTTAACTTGGCTAAAAGCAGTATTTTAATCATATGGATTTTCAAGAAGCGATCTACACACAATTTGCCCAAAGCTTTGAAGCTCAACAACAAGCTCTGGAAAGCTTACCCCCTTATATCGAACATGCTGCTAAAGTTATTTTTTCAAGCATTGCATCAGGCGGAAAAGTCATCTGTATAGGCAACAGTACAGGCTCTCATTTGTCACAATATTTCAGCACCTTAATGCTTGATCGAATGGATAGAGAGCGACCTGGATTACCGGCAATCAACCTAAGCGGTGAAGGTTCTACCTTACTAGCCATCACCCATAATGACAGTTATCACGACGTTTTCTCTAAGCAAATTACCGCTCTTGGCAACCCTGGTGACATACTGTTTGTTATTGCCAATCGAGGCAACACCTCCCCTATCATACAAGCCATTCAAGCTGCACATGAGCGTAAAATGAGCATAGTTGCACTCACCAGCCCTGAAGCAAAGAACGTCTCATCACTCACCTCTCAAGACGACACAGAGATCAAAATAAATCTTCTTGGCACAGCTAGAGTACATGAATGCCAGCTATCTGTTATTCATATATTAATTGACTTACTTGAACGCCAGCTATTTGGATGCGAAGACTAAATAGACATGCCACTTAGCCGAACAGAAACAAAAAAGTCGCTTATTAAGCGACTCTTTTTACATAGCACATTAAAATAAGAGAAAAGCGTAGCTATTTAACAACCTTCAATTGAAAACCTTTTTTTGGTTCAGGAGGCGTTGGTGGTGTAGGTTCATTAGGAAACTCTTCATATGGAAACACTAAGCCGTCTCCATTTTCTTTAGCAAATAGAGAAAGCGCGGCTTTTATAGGAACATACACCTGCATCGGCTTCCCACTAAAACGCGCCTCAAAGGATACCCCTTCTTTATCCATAATTAGATGACGAACCGCTGACATACTTATGTTCAGTACAATTTGCCCATCTTTCACAAACTCTGTAGGCACAACCACACCTTCTTGCTCTGCATCCACCAAAAGGTAAGGCGTCATTTCATTATCTGCGACCCAAGAATAAGCAGCATTTAACAAATAAGATCTCTTCGGTAACATTATTTTCCCACCTCATAAATGTTTGGTAAAAAAAAGGAGCTTTAAGCTCCTCTTTTACTACTTTTCTCTCGACATTACAGCATCGATTAGTCTAAGCGCATTTCTTGCTCTGCCTCGGAAAGGCTTTCTTGGAAAGACTCACGAGAAAAGACTAGATCCATATACTTATGCAAAGCTCTCGCTTGCTCTTTAGGAATTTCCACACCTAATACAGGTAAACGCCACAAGATTGGCGCCAAACAGCAATCGACAATCGTAAAATCATCGCTCATGAAATAAGGCTTTTCTTCGAAAATAGGCGATACATTCAGCAGACCTTCGCGCAATTCTTTTTGCGCTTGAGCAACCGCTTCTTTGTCTTTACTAGTCAGAATCAAATCGACCAATTTAGCCCAATCACGCTGAATACGATACATAAACAATCGACTTTCAGCACGAGCAACAGGATATACAGGTAACAATGGTGGATGCGGAAAACGCTCATCCAAATATTCCATCATGACGTTTGGCTCATAAAGAACCAAATCACGGTCTACTAATGCTGGTAGCTCATTGTATGGATTAACATCAGCTAATTCATCAGGCTTGTTGAACGGGTCTACATCTATGATGTCCACTGTGACGGCTTTCTCAGCCAATACAATACGAACTCGATGGCTATAATGATCTTCCCCATCTGAAAAGAACGTCATTGAGGAGCGCTTTGCAATAACACCCATGTCTAACCCCTATATTGAAAACATCAACATCCCCTTTAAAGAAGGGAACAAACTATACTATGACCATGAGGCAATAAAAAAAGTTCACTACCTCAGTAACACAAAACTTTGAGAATAATTACTTGTGTGCTTTTAGAAAACAAAGCTGCAGTTTCACCCCACAATTGACTGCATTGCGCACAATCAAGTTTAACCTAGTGAGTAACTCACACACAGTAAAATCAGAAAACACCTATGAAAACCATGATTTTCAAAGCTGCATTATTCTAACATCATTTTCAGTTGTTTTTTCCTAGAAAAAACATTTTGTTGCAAGAATACCGTTAAAGGCTTTATTTCAAGCAAAAAAAACGCTTGGCGAACACACCAAGCGTTTTAATAATAATTCCAAAGCGAAAATTAACGCTTAGAGAACTGAGGACGACGACGTGCTTTGCGTAGACCAACTTTCTTACGTTCAACTTCACGAGAGTCGCGAGTTACGAATCCTGCAGAACGTAGAGTACGACGTAGAGTCTCATCGTATTGCATCAAAGCACGTGTGATACCGTGACGGATCGCACCAGCTTGACCAGAGATACCACCACCTTTGACAGTGATGTAAACGTCAAATTTTTCAGTAGCATCAACAAGTTCAAGAGGCTGACGAACAACCATTTGAGCCGTTTCACGACCGAAGTACTGAGAAAGAGTACGGTTATTGATAACTAAGTTACCAGAACCCGCTTTAAGGAAAACACGAGCGGTAGACGTTTTGCGACGACCTGTACCGTAGTATTGAGTAGCTGACATAATGATCTTCCGTATTAAATGTTAAGTTCTTGAGGTTGTTGAGCAGCATGTGGATGCTCAGTACCAGCGTACACTTTCATTTTCTTGTGCATTGCACGGCCCAAAGGACCTTTTGGCAACATACCTTTTACGGCGATTTCAAGAACGCGCTCTGGAGCGTGATCAATCAACTTCTCGAAATTCATAGAACGCAAGCCGCCTGGGTAACCAGTATGGCGGTAGTATTGTTTTGCAGCTGCTTTGTTACCAGTAACGTGAATTTTCTCAGCGTTAACAACAACGATGTAATCGCCAGTATCAACGTGTGGAGTGTATTCTGCTTTATGCTTGCCACGTAAACGACGAGCAATTTCTGTAGCCAAGCGGCCTAGAGTTTTGCCTTCAGCATCAACCACGAACCAGTCGCGGCGAACTTCAGCAGGTTTAGCTGTAAAAGTTTTCATCAAAAAACCCTTTCAATACACGTGTTCAATGACACGCTATACCTATTATTATTGGTTGGCCAAGTAGTAAATTACCTGATCAACGTACACTTACCTTTAAAAAGGCGAGCGAAGTATACAACAAGACAGTCGAATATAAAAGCTAGATTACGTTTAAGGGCGATGTTCTAAAGATAAATATTCTTCAGATTGCATCTCCAAAAGTCGACTTACAGTCCGATCATATTCAAACGCCAATCTCGTTCCCTGATAAATATCTGGAATAGCCACCTCAGCAGAAAAAATTACTTTAACATGACGATCGTAGAACTCATCAACCAAATTAATAAAACGTCTTGCTAGGTCATCTCGCGAAGCATCCATTTGCGGCAAGTTAGAAATAATTACCGTACTATAAAGGCGCGCTAGCTCAATATAATCCACTTGGCTTCTCGGCCCATCACATAACGCCTTGATATCAAACCAAGCAAGCCCCTCACAGCTTCGAACCAAAGGAATATTACGACCTTCGATTTCAGCATCACCACCTTCAACAATATGAGAAGCATCCGTAATTAAACTCATGAAACGCTCATTTAAAGCCTCATCTGCTTCCCTATTTAACGGGTAATGATAAAGCTTGGCTTGCTTTAATGTTCTGAGTCGATAATCCACACCACCATCAACATTCATTACCTTGGTGTATTTTTTTACTAAAGCGATTGCTGGCAAAAAGCGAGCTCTCTGCAAACCGTTTTTATACAAACCATCAGGCTCAATATTTGATGTCGCCACTAAGGTCGTGCCGTTCTCAAAAAGAACCTCAAGCAACCCTGCTAAAATCATTGCATCGGTAATATCTGTGACAAAGAACTCATCAAAACATAACACCTGAGCTTTAGATGATATTTGCTTTCCAACAATTTCAAGAGGATTCTTTACATCATGCAGCTTTCGCATCTCCTGATGCACCATCTGCATAAAACGATGAAAATGCAGGCGCATCTTCTTATCCGTCGGCAAACAGTCAAAAAAAGTATCCATCAGATACGTCTTCCCTCTCCCGACGCCTCCCCAGAAATACAAACCTTGCTCAACCGCAGGTTTTTTCTTTTTAAGAAAACGACCAATAAACCCATCTGTAGATTTATCATTTTGTCTAGCCACTAAACGATCAAATAAATCCTGAAGTGCCTCTACCGCTTCTTCTTGAGCGGGGTCATAATTAAAGTCAGCTCTAGTTAAATCTTGCTTGTAACGTGTAATAGGAGTCATCAGCACTTTTCGTTCCAATAAATTAATTGCGCGCATTCTAACAAATTGCGCCTTAAACAACACCTATCAAGCTGTTATCGTAGAGATGGTTTCGCTATAATAAGGAATCTGTTTTTTGGAGAAAGTCATGAACTTAGAAGAATTCAACATTATTATATTTATAACTGGCATTATTGTTGGTTGCATTGCCACGCTTATCATTAAAAATTTCAGTTCAAAGAACAGTAAGCAAACAGCATCAAACTCAAACATCATTACTATGAAGTCATTGCAACAAGAGCTTGATAACAAACAAGTTATCATCGACAACTTCTTCACTGACAGCAACGAACACTTAATGTCTGTTGAAAAACGTTTAGCTGAGCTTAGAAATACACTTGCCGACAACGCTAATCAATTAAGCAACGTAAAAGTTGACAGCAGCCTAGCAAACCGCTCAACGGAAGAGGTAGATACTACGACGACATTTGAGCCGCCTAGAGACTATGCTCTCAAGAAAGACAAAGAACCTGGCATGCTAAGTGAAAACTTTGGATTAGATGACAATTCAACCATCCTAGAACCCAAACGAACAATCTAAAAAAAACGGGCTTTGAAGCCCGTTTTTTTAGCATTATCGATAAGTTATGCAGGACTGTCCACATCAATAAACACGGCATCTAAACCAAACTCATTAGCGAGGTAATCCGCCATTGAACGAGCACCAAAACGCTCAGTGGCATGATGGCCAGCCGCAATAAAATGAATCTCCATTTCACGCGCGATATGGATAGTTTGCTCAGAAACCTCACCCGTAATAAACACATCCGCTCCCATCATGGCAGCCTGCTCGATGTAACCTTGCGCACCACCAGTACACAAAGCAACACGTTGAATCTTTTGCTCATTGACGCACTCAAAAAGCACCTCTCTACCAACTGCAGACTCAACCATTTTTTTAAACTGCTCAGAAGTGACAGGCTCTGCCAGCTCACCAACAACACCAATAGCCTCTTCAATTGGTACACCAGCCTGTAAACCAACTCTATTCATCAGACCTAACGCATCAGCCAAACCAGCGTTATTCCCTAAAGTTGGATGGGCGTCTAACGGCAAATGATAGCCATACAAATTAATATCATTTTTAATTAAAGCCGCAATACGTCGATACTTCATACCTACGATCCGAGGATCTTCATTTTTCCAGAAGTAACCATGATGAACAAAGACGGCATCTGCATTATAATCAACAGCCGCATCAATTAGCGCCTGGCTTGCAGTGACCCCGGTTACCACCCGGTTAATCTCTTTTTTTCCTTCCACCTGCAAACCATTGGGCGCATAATCCTTGAATCGACTCGGGCTCAATATTTTATTAAGCAATAACTCAAAATCACTGCGTAGCAAAACAACTCCTTATACATTTATGAATCAAAAAAACTTCTGGATACCGACCATTATCTCCATACTCACTGGCACTTGTATAGGCCTAGCCGTGCTACTCATTCAGGAGAAACAAAAGATTTCCGATGACAGCTATTCCACTCCCGTTAAAATAGCCGCACCTTCGGTCGTCAACATCTATACGCAAGTTACACAACAAAAAGGGCTAAGCGAATCAAACCAAGCAAAACATAGTGTCAACCTCGGTTCTGGCGTCATCGCCACACAAGATGGCTTCATACTAACCAATTACCACGTTATTCAAAATGCGCAGAGCATCGTTATTGCTTTATACGACGACCGACGCGTGAAGGCCAAGCTAATCGGCTCAGACCCGTCCACAGACTTAGCCATCTTAAAAATCAATCTCCCAAACCTCCCAAACATTAAAATGGGTGACAGCGACAGCGTTTCCGTAGGCGATAAAATCCTTGCAATAGGCAACCCATTTGGCATAGGACAAACGGTCACCGCTGGAATCATCAGTGCCAAAGGGCGAAACAGTATAGGACTTAACACTTACGAGAACTTCCTTCAAACCGATGCAGCTATAAATCCTGGTAATTCAGGTGGCGCTTTAGTTAATTTAAAAGGTGAGCTTATTGGTATCAGCTCTGCTATCTATTCAAGCACAGGCGGCTCACAAGGAATAGGCTTCGCCACACCAGTAGACGATGCTCTCGCCATCATGACCGACATTATTAAATACGGAGAAGTCGTAAGAGGATATTTAGGCATGGATGCACAAAAGGTCACACAGTCTTTGGCAAAGAACTTATTACTGCCAACAAATCACGGCCTTTTAGTAAACGATATAACAAAAGAAAGCCCTGCAGAGAAAGCAGGCATAGAAGTTGGGGATATTATTCTTGAAATCAACAACACCCCAAGTGAAGACCCTTTTCAAGTAAGACGCTTGATCGCTTCACTCAAACCGGGAACACGCATTTCCTTGGTGGGTATTCGTGGGCAGCAATCCTATCAGACCAACATCATGTTAGAAAAACAACCCACCATGCAACGCATTACTTATTAACCCATGCTAATTATTTTGTAGCTCAATTTGCTCTTTCAGTTTTTGTAGACTTCGCTCAAAATTGCTGCCCGCTATATCATTAGCAAACATAGCAAGATAAGGACTTAACAAACCTGCACTCAGGTTACCTTCGATAGTCCATTTAACCAAGGTGCCACCCTTTGCTTGTTGTAGCTCAATTTGATTATGCACCAAATTTACCTTTGGTTTAGGACGGACATCAAAGCGCACAACATCATTAGATGAGGCCGTCACAGATAAGACACCTGGCTCATCCGAATTATCATATAGCAAAGCAATCGAATCACCTTCCGCTAGAACACCCTCGAATGAAGCAATCTTGCCATCTTGAATATACATCCAATTTGGCAAGCGCTCACCTTGAAACATTTGCTTAATCACTACATCACGAGGCGCATCAATAATAACACTACGCTCCACGCGATAATCGGTCGGCATAAAAAAGCCAACCACGACCAAAAGCAGAATCCCTAACGCCGCGATACGAGTTATTTTTCTTAACTTATACAGCGCGGCGGGATGCGATGTATTACTCGCCATTAAGAATCCTTCAGAATACGATATTCTGCCGACATAGCATGTGCTTCTAGTGACTCACCGCGAGCCAAAGGAGCAGCCACTTTAGCCAACTCACTAGCGCCTTCAGGAGAACAGTTAATCACAGAGCTTCGCTTCTGGAAGTCATACACACCCAAGGGTGAAGAGAAACGTGCCGTACCCGATGTTGGCAACACATGATTTGGGCCCGCACAATAATCCCCTAACGCTTCAGGAGTATGACGTCCCATAAATATCGCACCAGCATGACGAATTTTTTCCGCCCATTTTTCAGGCTCATCCATTGATAACTCAAGGTGCTCAGCCGCGACTATATTCGCAATTTCCATAGCTTCATCCATGTTTTCAACATGAATAAAAGCACCACGACCTTCCAACGACGACTTAATAATATCTTTACGACTTTGCGTTTCAATCAAACGCTCCATCGATGCTTTTACTTCTTTAATAAAAGCCAAATCAGGAGAGATCAAAATAGACTGCGCATCTTCATCATGCTCTGCTTGAGAAAACAGATCCATAGCAATCCAATCAGGATCGGTTTTACCGTCACACACAACCAAGATTTCAGAAGGGCCAGCAATCATGTCAATACCGACAATACCAAACACCATCTTCTTAGCGGTAGCAACGTAAATATTACCCGGCCCCACAATCTTATCGACCTTAGGAATACTTTGTGTGCCATAAGCCAAAGCAGCAACCGCTTGTGCACCACCAATAGTGAACACACGATCAACACCCGCAATATAGGCCGCAGCGAGCACGATATCATTTACCAAACCATCTGGTGTTGGAACAACCATGATAATTTCGCCTACACCAGCCACTTTAGCTGGCATCACATTCATCAATACGGATGAAGGATAAGCCGCTTTACCACCCGGCACATAAACACCCACACGATCTAAAGGCGTTACTTTTTGACCAAGAACCGTGCCATCGTCTTCTCTATACTGCCAAGATGGCTGCTTTTGGTGCTCATGGTAATCATTAACTCGTTTGGCCGCCGCTTCCAAGCTAGCGACCAACTCAGCACTAACACGGTCTTTAGCAAGCGCCATTTCTTCCCGAGAGATTTCTAACTCTGCTGAAGAGGAAACTTGCCGACGATCAAAGCGATTGGTGTAATCAATAACCGCTTCATCGCCTTTTAAACGGACTTGTTCAACAATGTCTGCTACTGCTTTTTGTACACCGGCATCGGATACAGAATCCCATGCAAGCAAAGATTCTAACTCAGAGCGAAAACCAGCAGAGCTAGAAGTGAATTCTCGAATATTAAGGTTCAATTATTTACCCTCGTTTTCTTCAACCGCACGTCTTATCATTTCTAAGATAGGCTCAATTTCAGAGTATTTTGTTTTGTATGCGGCTTTGTTAACTACTAAACGCGTACTGATAGGCGCAATCAACTCACGAGCCTCAAGGCCATTTGCTTTTAGAGTATTACCTGTATCCACGATGTCCACAATCAGATCGGCCAACCCCATAATAGGAGCCAACTCCATTGCGCCGTATAACTTAATCACATCGGCCTGAACACCTTGCTCAGCAAAATACGCTTTTGCCGTTTTTATAAACTTAGAAGCGACTTTCAAACGTCTATTTGGCAGTGGCTGATCAACAACGCCCGCCGTCATCAAACGGCATTTTGCAATTTTAAGATCAAGCAGCTCGTAAAGGTTTTTGGTTGATGCTTCCATCAACACATCTTTGCCTGCAACCCCAAAATCTGCCACACCATGATCAACATAAGTCGGCACATCTGTCGCTCGCAAAATAACCAACTTAATATGTTCATGGTTGGTATCAAATATTAATTTACGGCTTTTACTAATATCTTCAGCTGGAACGATATTTGCCTTTTCTAGAAGCGGTAACGTTTCACCAAGGATGCGCCCTTTCGACAGCGCAATCGTTAATGTTTTACTCATATCAATTTAAAACCCGTGAAATTTTCGCACCCAATGAACCGAACTTCTCTTCAATACACTCGTAACCACGGTCAATATGATAAATGCGATCAATCTTAGTATCGCCATCCGCTACTAAAGCAGACAACACCAAACTTGCAGACGCCCGTAAATCCGTTGCCATTACGGGAGCTCCTTTTAAATGCTCACAACCACGGACAATGGCCGTATTTCCATTCACTTCTATATCCGCCCCCATGCGCAGCATTTCATCGACGTGCATAAAACGGTTTTCAAAGATATTCTCTATAACGCGACCAACGCCGTTAGATACCGAGTTCAGCGCAACGAACTGTGCTTGCATATCCGTTGGGAATGCAGGGTATGGAGCTGTACTAATGTTGACAGCCTGAGGGCGGCGCCCTTCCATATCGACTTCAATCCAGTCCTCCCCACAAGTCACCTTAGCACCGGCTTCCTCTAATTTTGCAAGAACAGCTTCAAGAGATTTCACATTTGTATCAATAACCTTCACTTTACCGCCAGTAATCGCTGCCGCCACCAAGAACGTACCCGTCTCTATACGGTCCGGCATTACGGGGTAACTAGTACCATGCAAAGTCTCTACGCCATCAATGACGATTGTATCGGTGCCATGTCCGGTTATTTTTGCTCCCATAGCAATCAGGCAATCAGCCAAATCTACTACTTCAGGCTCCCGTGCAGCATTCTCCAAAATAGTTTGACCATCGGCCAACGTAGCTGCCATCAAAAGGTTTTCAGTTCCTGTCACTGTTACTTTATCAAAGAAGATGCGTGCACCTTTAAGACGACCATCAACACTGGCAACAATATCACCACCCTCGACAGAAATGGTTGCCCCCATTGCCTCCAAACCACGTAAATGCAAATCCACAGGACGACTGCCAATAGCACAACCACCAGGCAAAGAAACAACCGCCTTGCCAAAATGACTAACAAGCGGCCCAAGCACAAGGATCGAAGCGCGCATGGTTTTTACTAACTCATAAGGCGCTTCGCAATTATTTAATGTTGAAACATCCAATTGCACGCTCATCTTTTCATCAACAACAACACCACAGCCCATAGAACCAAGAAGCTCAAGCATGGTGGTGATGTCGTGTAAATGAGGGAGGTTTTTAATAGTAATCAATTCTTTTGTTAACAAAGTTGCCGCTAGAATTGGCAACGCGGCATTTTTCGCACCCGAGGCACGAACAACACCATTAAGCCGAGCACCACCGGTAATCAGAAGCTTATCCATATTTTTAATCTCTTATAATCGCTTTTATAGCTTACTAAATTGTTCTGGCGTATAGGTTTTCATTGTCACGGCATGGATTGCACCACTGGAAATAGCCTCTTGAAGATGTGAGTAAACAAGCTGTTGTCTTTTCACTGTAGACAGTCCCTCAAACTCGCTTGACACCACAACAATTTGAAAATTACAACCTTCTCCTTCGGCAACCACTTCACAGTTGTTGATAGAGGATTCTAAAAGTGCTTTTACTTCACCTGCGTTCACAGTCGCTCCAATAAATAAAATAATGTAATTGACAGTATTCTACATTAGTAAGTCCAACTACTTAACACCTCAATGTATAACTCTGAATAAAAAAACACTTGTTTTCTAAGATTTTATTCAAGACTGACACAACCGCTTAGCCAAAAACAAAAGAATCCGAATTCATTAAATAAATTCGGATTCTTTTATGACTAGAGACTGTCTTTTTTTATGCTTAAGACTTTTTAGCTAACGATTCTTTCCAAGCAGAAATTGCATCTTCTATATTATTTTTATTCTGCTGCATCATAACGCCAAATTGCTTACGAAAAGTTAGGCCAAAATTAATGTTATTAATGATGATATTGCTGAGCATCCAAGCCCCAGACTTAGTCTCTTCCATGTAGAAAGCAATATTTAGCTCACCACCAGAGTCCATCTTAAAGTCAACTTCAACTTTTGTTTCATTGCCTCGACCTTGCGGCCCAAGCGGCAACACATTTATTCGATCAGCATCGATATCAAGCAAAGATGAACCATACGTTTTTAACAAAGTATCTTTGGTCACATTAGCAAAACGAACTCGTTGCTCGGGCGTTGCTCTTCGATAGTATTTGCCCATCACTTTTTTGGAAAAATCATCAAAATCGACAATTTTACTTAATATGTTATCCACACGCTTCTCTAGCAAAACCGGATCTTTAGCAAGAGTTTCTTTATCCGCAACTATATCTGTTCGAAAGGATTCAACCATACTAACAACGGCATCTCTTGCCCCTTCAACACCAGCCCAAACGGACGAAGACCCAAGCACCCAAAAAGCTAAAAAAACATTTAAAAAAGCTTTCAACATATCCTACTTCTCCGAGTCGCCGGATTTGAATAAAAACTGACTAATCAAAGTCTCTAATACAAGTGCAGACTGCGTATCAAAAATCTCACCGCCATCTTTAAGCATTTCATCCTCCGCACCAATAGAAATACCCAAATATTTTTCCCCCAGTAAACCGCTTGTTAGGATAGCAATTGAACTGTCAGTAGGAATATTGTTGACATCTGAGTCAATGTTCATAGTAACCAATCCCATATATAGCTCTTTATCAAACGAAATAGACTCGACACTCCCCACTGTTACACCAGCGATAGTTACCTTAGCTCGATTCGTCAGTCCACCAATATCATCAAAACGAGCGACAATTTGGTAGGTATCTTTTTTACCAGCAAAGGCCAAACCACTAACCTGCACAGCAAGATAAACAAAAGCCAAAATACCTAATACAATAAAACATCCGACAAACAATTCAGTGCGTTTACTTCCCATACTAAAAATCTCCAAACATGGCGGCGGTTAATACAAAGTCCAACGCCAAAATAGCCAATGAACCTAAAACAACGGTACGAGTTGTCGCTTTACCTATTCCTTCAGAAGTTGGTACACATTCATAACCCTGATATACAGCAATCCAAGTAACAACAATCGAAAAACACACAGCTTTGACAAATCCATTCAGGATATCAGTATCAAAGTAAACAGATTGCTGCATTTGAGACCAAAAGGCACCGTCATGAACACCTAACCAGTGCACCGAGACAAGCAATCCACCAATAATACCTGTTGCACAAAAAATCAAACTCAATAAAGGCAGTGAAATTACCCCAGCAATAAACCTTGGAGCAATCACTCGGCGAAGCGGATCAACCCCCATCATTTCGAAACTTGATAACTGCTCCGTCGCTTTCATCAAACCTATTTCAGCAGTCAAAGACGAGCCAGCCCTTCCCGCAAACAATAGCGCCGTAACAACTGGCCCGAGTTCTCTCAACAAAGCTAAAGCCAACAATTGACCAACCGCCTCTTCAGAACCAAATTTTGCAAGAATACTATAGCCTTGAAGAGCCAAAACCATGCCGATAAAAGCACCAGAAACAACAACGATAACCAAAGATAAAACGCCAACCGAGTAAAGCTGCTTTATTAATAAATTAATCGCTTCTTTGTATCTAACCGGTAATCTTATAAGACTTTGAGCTAAAAAAATTCCGGCTCGTCCAACCGCTTCAAGCCAATCAAGAAACGCGCTACCTAACAGCGTAATCCCCTTCATAATGCCACCTTATCGGAATCATTTTTTTCTGGATAGTGAAAAGGAACAGGCCCATCCGGCTCTCCATTTAAAAACTGTTTCACTTCTGGATCCTCTGAGGCTTGAATCTCCTCTGCTGTACCTTCTGCAATCACTCTGCCTCCCGCTAAAATACAAACATGATCGGCAATTGAAAGAGACTCTTCCACATCATGAGACACTAGAACAGACGTTATTTTGGCTGTATCGTTAAGTTGACGAATCAACTTCACAAGAACCCCTTTTGAAATAGGGTCTTGCCCTGTAAATGGCTCATCATACATAACCAATTCTGGGTCTAAAGCAATGGCTCTAGCTAAAGCAACACGTCTTGCCATACCACCAGACAACTCGGAAGGCATTAAATTTGCTGCACCACGCAAACCAACGCTATGCAATTTTTTTGCAACAATATCGGCAATTTCAATCGCGTCTAGTTTCGTATGCTCTTCCATAGGAAAAGCAATATTTTCAGCGACAGACATATCACTAAACAAAGCCCCACTTTGAAACAACATACCCATTTTTTTTCTAACTTTGTAAAGGTCCGATCGTGATAGAGCATGAACATTCTGACCATCCACTAAAATCTCACCTGAATCCGGTGTTAGCTGAGCAGCAATCAAACGCAGCAGAGTAGTTTTGCCCGTGCCACTCGGACCCATTACAGCAGTAATCTTTCCTCTAGGAATGGTGAGAGAAACGTTTTTATATATAACTCTATCCCCCCTACGAAAACTTAGGTCTTGAACTTTTATATAAGCTTCTGCCACTAGCGCACCTTTTTATCCATGCAAAATATTCCAAGATACTACCACTGCCCCTAGATAATTAAAATCAGGGCATCGCAAATCCATTTTGTTTATAAGATCAAGTCTTGAATTTCATAGCCAAACCTCATTAAATGGTGACTCAAATATTTATGAGTAATTTCAACATCATGCTATTGTTTTCCGCTGCCCTAATTGTAGGGCTAGTTCTTCTGGTTCTAAGCTCTGATAAATTTATAGAACATTCAGCTCTTGTCGCCGAAAAAATGAACGTCAACCCAATGATCATCGGCATTACATTGGTAGCTTTTGGCACGTCTGCCCCTGAAATGGTAGTTTCCGCTATTGCTGCGCTTGATAATGCACCTGAAATTGCTGTTGGCAACGTACTTGGTTCGAACATCGCCAACATAGCTCTTGTTCTTGGCGTTACTTTACTGTTTTCTGCCATCCCAATTGCTTCTGGCCTGTCAACAAAAGAGGTCCCTCTTGTAATTGCCATTACACTATTAGCGGGTTTCTTGATGTATGATCAAACCCTTGGTGTATGGGATGGCATTATTTTAATAATTGCATTCATTATTATTTTGACTGTTTTACTAAAAGGCAGTAAAGACCTCGAAAACGACCTTAAAGCAGATTTACCTGAAGACGATGGCGCATCAATCCAAAAATCACTAATGATATCTCTAGTCGGTTTGGCTGTATTGATAGGAAGCTCAAAATTATTGGTCTGGGGGGCGATAGGTATTGCAACGGCCCTTGGCGTTAGCGAACTAGTAATAGGCTTAACCATTGTTGCCGTTGGCACAAGCCTACCTGAACTTGCAGCTTCCGTGAGTAGTGTGAGAAAGGGACACCATGACATTGCCATTGGCAATATATTAGGGTCGAATATTTTTAACCTAGCGACAGTATTGCCACTACCGGCATTACTTGCCCCTGGAGTCATTGATGCTAATGTAATACACAGAGACTTCCCTTGGGTTTTAGGCCTAACACTCGCCTTAGCCTTGGCCATTTTCATGTTCAGAAAATCAAAAACAAGCAGCATCCCTCGATGGGTTGGTCTTCCATTAATCGCTTCATATGGAATTTATTTGTTTATGATAAGCACAAACGGTTCGATATAATGCCGATATTAAGAGAATCGAGCAAAAGAAAAAAACTACTTTTACTGACCGCTGTATTATTGGTCATGGTAGCCACGTTCTGGGTTAGCACGTCGCCAACAATAAACCTTGTTCAAACGGACTCTCTCAACAGTTCTCCAGACTATTTCATTACTAATGTAAAAGTAAAAGAGTTCGATAAAAATGGACAACTAATCGAAACACTAGATGCCAGAAAAACGCTACACTACATTCAAAAATCAACAACAATACTGGAAAGCCCGAATGTTAAGCGCCAGTCGAAAGCAGGTTATTGGAGTGCAGAAGCAGATAAAGGGCTTATTGAAGATGGAAGTAATGATATCCTATTAACAGGACATGCCAAGGCAACGAAAAATTACCTTCAAACTGAAGACATTAAACTTAATGCTGCTAGCATCCACTATTTAGACAAAGATCAGTCATTAACTAGCTATGGAAACCCTATCCTTATTTCAACACAGGGCGAAACATCGGCTAACACGATTAAAACTTTTATAAACTCAGAAGAAGTCCTAATGACAGGGTCGGTACGAGGAAAATATGAAACAATTCATTAACTTAAGTGTATTAATTACCTCAGTTTTATTTGCCCAATACACTTATGCATTACCTGATGACATCAACAAACCACTTGAAGTACAAGCAGACGAAGCCATGTTTGACCAAAACTCCGGTGAGGCGATATACAAAGGCAATGTTTTTGTTAAACAAGGGTCAATTGAAATTCATGCCGACTATTTAAAAATCACAACAGACACTCAAACTAAAAAGTTCAGCAGTATCAAAGCAACAGGTAAACCAGCAAAATTCAGTCAACAAATTGACTGGAGTGGCAACTTTGTCATCAGTAAAGGAGATAGCATCAACTATTCTACGACCGAATCTAAGCTAGAAATTTTTGGCAACGGCAACCTTACTAGAATGCAGAATTCAATTTCTGCCGATTATATTCTTTATATGATTCAAGACGGCACCTTTACCGCAGAGAAAAAAGATTCTGGTCGAGTAAAAATGACACTCCAGCCACAAACGTCTAACTCAGCACCTGAGGCCAAGAAATAAATGGCAACACTCGAAGCAAAACACTTAGCCAAAAGCTACAAGAAGCGCCAAGTCGTAAAAGACGTATCCATTGCTGTAGAGTCAGGGCAAGCTGTTGGCCTACTGGGGCCCAATGGAGCAGGCAAAACCACTTGCTTTTATATGATCGTAGGCATGGTAACCAACGACGCTGGCGGTATATTTATTGATGGACTAGATGTAACTAATGATGCCATGCACACAAGAGCTCAAAAGGGAATTGGGTATTTACCTCAAGAAGCCTCTATTTTTAGGAAAATGTCCGTCGAAGATAATATTTTAGCGATTTTAGAGACTCGCAAAAAGCTGTCAAAAGCACAGAAACTAGAGAGATTAGAAGAGCTTTTAGAAGAGTTCCATATAACTCATATTCGAACTAACTTAGGTATGGCATTATCTGGTGGCGAAAGACGTCGGGTTGAAATTGCTCGCGCTGTAGCCATGAACCCAAAGTTCATCCTTCTAGATGAACCTTTTGCTGGTGTTGACCCTATTTCAGTGGGTGATATCAAGCTAATCATAAAGCATCTGCAAGAAAGTGGTATCGGTGTCCTTATCACCGATCACAATGTAAGAGAAACATTAGACATCTGCGACAAAGCCTACATTGTAGGTAATGGGTACATCATTGCATCAGGCGACGCCAACACCGTCATCAACAATGAGCAGGTAAAAAAGGTCTATTTAGGTGACGACTTCCGTTTGTAACCCCTTATCATTGCAGTAGAAAGGGAGTAGTATGCATAACTCATTCCAATTCATTCAAATAGAAAGAGTTGCTCTATGAAGCAGTCTTTACAATTAAAGCTCGGCCAACAGCTGACTATGACGCCGCAGTTGCAACAGGCTATCCGCTTGCTGCAACTTTCAACGTTGGATTTAAAACAAGAAATCCATGAATTTCTTGAATCAAACCCTCTTTTAGAGCTCGATGAAGATGAACAACTTCATGTCGACGTCACACCCAGCATTGAATCTAAAAGCGCCGCAGCGGATAACAATACTTCAGCCGACAACAGCGAAGAACCACGCATTGAATCTGAGTGGACTGAAAGTATCCCTGAAGAATTATCCATTGATAGTCATTGGGACGATACTTACCAAAGCTCTGCCGCTGTTAGTGACCATAATAGTTTTGAGGGTGAAAGCGACTTTGAAAGCCGTAATGCACCAGCAGAAAGCATACAAGACCACTTAATCTGGCAACTAAATCTGACACACATTTCGGATCGAGATATAGAAATCGCTTACGCCATTATCGAATGTGTTCAGCCCGATGGTTATTTAAGCATTTCGCCCGAAGATATTTGTGAGTCTCTTAGCACCGAACTTGAAGACTTAGACCTAGAAGAAGTGATCGCCGTCCAACATAGACTGCAGCGTTTTGATCCTGTTGGTGTTTGCTCAATTGACTTACGCGATTGCTTGCTTGTGCAACTCGAAGCATTCCAAAACCACCCTTTATATAAAAGCACTTACAACCTGATTGATCATTATTTACCTCTTTTAGGTAATCGTGATTTTGCTCAATTAACGCGCAAAACAAAACTAAAAGACGAAGCGTTAAAAGAAGTTATTAATTTAATACAGCAACTTAACCCGCGCCCAGGTTCAGTTATTGATGCCGATGATACAGACTATGTTATTCCTGATGTCTCTGTGAAAAAGCGTAATGATGTATGGCAAGTTGAACTCAATAATGATGCCCTTCCTCCGATAAAAATCAATGAAACCTATTCGGCTATGGCAAGTTCCACCACATCGTCAGAAGATGCAACATACATCAAGACCTCTCTTCAAGAGGCGAAATGGTTTATGAAGAGCCTACAGAGTCGTAACGAAACATTGCTCAAAGTAGCCAGTTGTATTGTAAGTCGTCAAATCGATTTTTTTGAATTAGGTGAAGAAGCTATGAAACCCATGGTACTTCATGATGTTGCGGAAGAAGTGGGCATGCATGAATCGACCATATCAAGGGTTACAACACAGAAATACATGCATACCCCAAAAGGTATTTTTGAACTGAAGTACTTTTTCTCCAGTCACGTCAACACGGCTTCAGGTGGAGAATGCTCTTCTACCGCTATACGAGCTATGATTAAAAAACTTGTTGCTGATGAGCCAGCTAAAAAGCCATTAAGTGATAATAAGCTAGCCGCCATCCTTGCAGATCAAGGCATACAGGTCGCTAGACGCACAGTTGCAAAATATCGAGAGGCGATGAACATCCCTCCTTCCAATGAACGAAAACGACTGATCTAAACGGAAAGCATTTTATCATGTCCTTGAAATCATTACTAAAAGCTGAACTCGTACTTGCAAAGCAAGACATTATTAGCAAAAAACGTGTTTTAGAAAATATCGCTGATGTTGCATCAAATCGCCTACACTGCAATAACGAAGACGTTTATGATGCCCTTCTGGGGAGGGAAAAGCTTGGCAGTACGGGAATAGGCAATGGCATAGCCATCCCCCATTGCCGCCTTGAAACAGCAAACCACACAGCCATTGTTGTTATGTCTTTACAAACCCCCATTGACTTTGATTCGATTGATAAAAGAGCAGTTGATCTCATATTCGCACTTATCGTTCCACCCAACGAATGTGACCAACATCTTTCAACGTTAGCGAAAATAGCAGAACTTGCTCAATCCGCTGAATCGTTGGACAAGTTACGTACAGCACAAACTAATGAAGAGTTATTAAGTATTTTTGAATCCCTTATATAGGAAAATAGCATGCAGGAAGAGTCCGTAATTATTATCAACAAACTTGGCCTTCATGCTCGTGCAGCTGGCAAACTCATTGAAACAACATCTCGTTTTTCTTGTGATATTACGATTGAAAAAGAAGGACGAAATGTTGATGGCAAAAGCATTATGGCAATGATGATGCTGGCCGCCGGTAAAGGCACTGAAATTCACATAAAAACTAATGGAGATGACGAAAAAGAAGCGATTGAAGCCATCATTGAGCTTATTAACAATCGTTTCGGCGAAGATGAGTAATACACCTCATGTCAGAGCAAAACACACTTAATCATCTCCAAACTGTCACCGAATCGTTAGAATCCGGTGCGACGATGCAAATCCGTTATTTACTTAACGGCGCTTTGCCTGCTCAAGATGTTGCTCGACTACTCGAATCCTCCCCACCAAAAGAACGTAAACTCCTATGGGAATTAATCGAGGACAAAAACGAAGGTGAAGTCCTACAATATCTAAGCGAAGATATTGGTATTCAATTCATGAAAGACATGGATACAGAGCGTCTTATCGCCGTATCCGAACATTTTGAGAGCGATGACTTAGCCGACTTACTTCAACACTTACCAGAAAAAGTCGTTAAAGAAGTCCTTGCCTCAATGACCGCACAAGATAGAACGCGGGTCGAGGCACTATTAAGCTATTCAGAAGATTCTGCTGGCGGCTTAATGAATACGGACACCATCACCATTCGTCCAAATATCTCTGTCGACATTGTGTTTCGCTATTTACGCCGCCACAGTTCTTTACCCGACATGACTGACAATCTTTTAGTTGTTAGTCGATCCGATCGGCTTCTTGGCACCCTCCCCCTAACCAAATTATTAGTTTCAGACCCTAATGCCACCGTCCGAGACATTATGGAAACGGAATACACGGTGATAGAAGCCGAAACTAAAGCCAATGATGTCGCTCAGCTTTTTGAAAAAATGGACCTAGTGTCTGCCCCTGTTATTGATAGCCTAACCAAAAAACTTCTCGGCCGTATTACCATCGATGACGTGGTAGACGTTATCCGCGATGAAGCGGAGCACTCCATGCTAAGCATGGCGGGTCTCGACGATGACGAAGATACCTTCGCTCCCATCATGAAAACCACCAAGCGGCGTGCAGTATGGCTTGGTATAAACCTAATCACCGCTTTCACAGCCTCTTATGTAATAGGTTTATTCCAAGACACATTAGACCAAGTTGTCGCTCTAGCGATCCTTATGCCCATTGTCGCCAGTATGGGCGGCATTGCAGGCTCACAGGTACTCACCCTAGTTATTCGTGGTATCGCGCTCAATCAAATCGGCTCCACCAACACCGGTTGGCTGCTCAATAGAGAACTGATTGTTGGCCTCCTCAATGGCCTTTTATGGGCGACGGTTATTGCCGTCCTCACCGCACTTTGGTTTGACAACATCAAGATTGCCTATATCATTGCGGGCGCCATCATAATAAATCTGCTATTTGCAGCAACCACTGGTACACTTCTGCCGATTTTACTGAAAAAACTTGGCATCGACCCAGCGCTTGCTGGCAGCGTAATTTTGACTACCGTGACCGATGTCGTTGGTTTTTTATCCTTCCTCGGTCTCGCCACTATCTTTCTAATATAGGTTCCCATGACAGACTTTGATCAATTTGAAAACGAAGAAGACATCCCTAAGAGCAAAACCCAGATCAAGCGTGAAATGGAAGCCTTGCAAGATCTTGGAAAAAAACTGCTAGGTCTAAGCAAAAACCAGCTTAAAAAAGTAGAAATGTCAGACACTTTGCGCGAAGCATTTGCCGAAGCAGATCGCATTAAAAAGCACGAAGCTATGAGAAGACACCTACAATACATTGGCAAGATCATGCGTACTGAAGACCATGAAGCCATTGCACAGCGTGTCGCTCTATTTGACACCACATCTGCAGCATACAATAAGCTTTTTCATCAATTAGAAATTAAGCGAGATGCGCTAATTGGTGAGAACAGCAAAGAAGAATTGTCTCGATATTTAGACGAAAATCCTGAAATCGAAGATATTCAGCTGTTAAGACAATTAATACGTCAGTCCCAAAAAGAAGTTTCCCAGGGAGGAAATACAACAAACCGTAAAAAGCTGTTTCGCTTTTTACGTGAAGCAGAAGAAAAACGCCTTGGCCTAACAGAATAATTTTAAGCCTGTGCTCCACTGACTTGCTCTTAGAGCACAGGCTTCTTATTACATTCGCCTATGAGTTAAACAAGGCATTTTCTGCCGGCAGTCCGCAAGCATCTGCTTGGTAATTGTAAATACAAAATAGCCCGGTTCTTCTAGCAAGCCTACTAGCTCACGACCAAAAGGTGAGTACAAGACACTGTGGCCAAAAGTTTGCCTAGTTTCGTTATGCCAACCACATTGATCCACACCTAGCACATAACATTGATTTTCAATCGCCCGCGCTGATAGCAAAGTATTCCAGTGAGCTTTCCCCGTCACATAAGTAAACGCCGAAGGGACCAACAATATATCCGCCCCTAATTTTCCAAGCTCTCGATACAACTCAGGGAACCGCAAATCGTAACAAATACTGAGACCAACTTTAAAACCCTCGATATCAATCACCTTTAATGCTAGTTCACCCGCCTCTATAAAATCTGACTCTTTATAAGATGCTGCTTTATCATCAACCATTACATCAAATAGATGAATTTTATCGTAACGCTCAAGGAAAACACCATCAGGACCAATAACCCAACAAGTTTGCCTAACTCTCCCATTAGCTACTACTGATCCATCCGGTCTTAACAATTCAGGATGAGATCCTACCACAAGGTAAATTTCATACTCTTTGGCAAGCTCAGATATCTCCGTTAGTAGAATATCTTGTTCATCTGATTGCGCCAGCGCCCTCATACCTTTGCCATAAAACAAAAAAACATTTTCTGGTAAGACGATTAACTTAGCACCTTCCTTGACTGCAGAGTCCACTAATTGCTTTACCTGCAATAAATTATCACGCCAATCCTTGGTACTGGTTAATTGGATAGCAGCAACAGGTAATGTATTCATCAATCTTTTTTCTCTAGTGGTCGGTATTGAACAGGTGTCATAACAGGATCACTAAAAGGTCCCTTCACGGTATATTGGACACTTGTGACTTTTGACAACTGATCACCAATTAATTTATCTGTAATATACAAAAGACCAGCCAATTGAGGAGTTCCCCAAAGTAGACCTGCTAATGGGAGTGTCCCAGATAAAGGAAAAGTTGCCGTTAATTTTTCATCTAACGTTTCATTAACAATATCAGCCTTACCTGCCACCACAAGTTCAGCCGATGGCGCACTGATAGTGATAGGCAAAGCAGTGTTTATGATTCCTTTATCAAGCTTAAGTTTTCCTTTAAATTCATCGTATGTCAGACCCGGCTCATAAACATCTGAGAAGTCCAACAGCAATCGCCTATTCAATGCTCCAATATTAAATATACCTAACACCTTCAAGAAAGCTGGCAATTCATCTACCTTATTGAAATTGCCATTTTTAGCCGAGAAATCAATATGCCCAGATACAGACTGCCTATCAAAATAAAAAGGATGACCCTTCCAGCCCAAACCAACATCAATATTGTAGCTTTTTGAAGACACAATCGATTCATTAGAAAACTTATGCGTCAGCTCAGCCAGATTTTCACCTTTGGCAGTAAGAGACAAATCAACTTTAGAGTTTTCCCCTTTATCTAACCAAGATAAACGCCCCAGAAAGCTTCCTGTTTTTAATTTCATTGATATTGGATCAACTTGAACAAGATCACCATCACGGGAAACATTCAGTTTCCAGTCACCATACGGATTACCATTAAAATACAGTTGGTCTATGGACAATGACATATTAGGAATTTGCCTAACTGAGATCGGTGATTTTTTAGAACTGGCTTTCGTTGCACCAGAATCATTGTCTTTCGCCGTATTCCAACTTAAAAAACCAAAGTGCAAATCTGGCTTATCATCTACATTTTGCAATGAAAAATTCATTTCATCCGAGCTGACATAGAGCAACTTATCAGCCGATGAATTATATGAAACCTTAAAATTGTGCCAAGTATTCTCAGTATTAACATTTACTTCATCTACGATTAAATCTACTCGACTTAACCATTTGGGTAATTTTGGTACTTCAAAACTGTCATCGGAACTCTTTGGCGAACCATTCACATCTGTCATTGTCGATTGCCAATCGGGAATATTTATTCGCTCAAAACTTCCAGTCAACACCAACCCTTTCGGAATTTGAGTTGCAAAAGACGAATTCGCCTTACCATTTAACCGTAACTCTCCACCAACAAACGCACTGTCTTGCAATAAAAGCCTAGCTTGGGAAAAAGAAGCATAATCCACATCAACGACAATATCTTTTTCATGCTGCATTAACTTAACCCGTAGCGCTTTCGCCTCATCTATTGTTTTACCGGCAGGACTAGGCAAATCAATACCAACGCCACTTAAATCACTTTCCACAACCAAATCAACCTGACCTTCCTGAGACTTATTAACGGATAAATTTCCTGTATAAGCCGCTTTACCGGATAAAACACTCAGCATACCCTCAGGAAGCTCTCTCCATTTGGCGACGTCCTTAATACCTACTTCACCAGACAAATCCCCCATCACAGCAAATTCACCGCTTGGCGTTGTCATAGAGGATAAAGTCAAGTTAGAGGCCCCACCCAATGCCTGGATACTAAACTCTGAATCCGCAATACCTTGATCCGAACTGTAGTTAAGATTTCCATCCTCAATATCAAGAGCAAGGTTAATATCACCTATAACAAGGTTATTCTCTTCAAACCTTATTCCTAATTGCACTTTTGGCTCAGTGTCTTTTACAAAAGGAATCGACACAGCAAAATCGGAGTCAATATCGCCACTCAACTGCCAATTTGCAAAAGGCTTAAGCACTAAATCATTCAAAGGCGTCGATCTTAATGTAGACAAGACAATGGACGCCTCTTCATTGACACTTCCTTTTAGATTAAGCCAGTCTGCATTGCCACGCTTAATTGGCACAGTGATTAAAAGATCATGAACAGGCATCCCTTTTAAATTTGCTGATGCAACTTTTACTGAAACACCTTCTTCATCAAACGCAAAAAAACCATCTACTTCAGAGACTGCGGGCCAATTCTTGTCAAAATCCACATCAGCATTATCCACCGCCATTTGCACCCGAACATGTGGATCCGAGCCTTTATTTAACTCAGTCTGCAACAATACATCGACTGTTTTAATATCTCCTTTTCCGGTAAATGCATCCTTAATCCAAGATCGAATATCTCGACTTAGTACTTCAGTAGGTATAAAAGTTAAACGATCTACTACTGTCAGGTTTTGCCCATGCAAGTCCAATGCAATCCAATCCGGTCTAGATTGACGAACCTCAAACCGAAAACCACCCGTAATATCTGAGCCATTTCGTTTAACAATAAGATCTTGACCACTTATTAAGAAAACATCTTGTTGCTTTTGCCAACTTACACGACCAGCAAGGGAATCTGTTTTCCAAGGAGCCGAGTACAAATCCTCAAACCCTAACTTACTTTCCTTGCCTCGAAAATTAATGTATCCGCCCTTATCAGACAAACTAAAAACAGCATCGATATTACTGGCCTCAGGAATGCCATTGTATCCATCAACAGAAGCCGACTGAAAATTACTGAGAAATTCAAAGGACACATCATCACCTTCCAGCGACCATGCTAAAGAAGCGTTTTTTGCCATGCCAGTCGGGTTTAAGCCACCTAGAATTTGCGCCGCATTGCTTTCTGCTGGCAGGAAATGCGCAGATATTTTATTAATTATCGCCAAATCGGCTTGATTAAAACTAACCGTTGAACGTTTTGTAACAGACGACCAGTCATAGATAAAATCCGTACTTGGATAAATATTATTAACCTCATCCCTGATGCGGAAATTATGAACCGTCATTCGTAAATTTGGTTTATTCTGTGAATAACGAATTTTTATAGAAGGCGATGATTGATAACGCTGACCGTCATCAAAAGAAACATCAAGCACTGTAGACTCGGCTCGAACCTCCACTTCCTTGCCAATCAAAGCATTGACCCAAAGATTCCCACCAAATTGTAAAGAGGATAATGAAAACTGCTTATCCTCTAAAAAACTATGCAAAGGCATAGGTATAACAGGTACTTTAATGGAAGCCTTGACGCGATAATCGCCAAGCAATGGATGCATCTGCTCTATGCGGGCATTTAGCTCAACAGGAGAATCAACATCATCTAAATAAATATTGGAACTTAACAAAGATTCGGACGATTTTTTGAAAAGATAAGTATGAGGTGCAATCAGTTCATGCCGACCAAATCGCTCACTATTAATACGAACCTTAGCATCAAAGATAGAAAAGTTTTGCTGAGCAGACAAGTAATCAAAAACACGCTCAACTCCAACTTCATTCTTTACTTCACTAGATGGCTTCGCTCCGGCCAGTCGCCATTTATTTGCCTCTTCTCTTAAATTGACAGAAGGGCTTACGAAACGAATATAAGTAAAATGTGGACTCAGGCTGACGATAGATTTAATCGTATCTAATCGTATTTGCATTTCATCGATACTGATAGCAGATTGACCACCAGCAAGCAACTTGAAACCACTTACAGAAAAAGTCGGATCAACTCCTTCTAAATAACCATCAATACGGTCTAGAGTAATCGGATAGCCGGTTATTTGTTGTAAATTAGATTCAATCTGTGGGCGATAATGATCCAAATAAGGTAACAACTTACCAATACTGACTGAGAAAATAGCAAGCAAAACCGATAAAGCTACCGCCCCCCAAAAGCTAAGCAAAACCAGTTTACGCAATAGCCACAACATATTAGTGCCTTTTATCACTAACGCAACACAACATCGTATTGATCTTGCGTGTAAATGGAATCAACTTGAAAGCGAATAGTTTTACCAATGAAAGCCTCCAGCTCTGCAACCGCAGCACTCTCCTCATCATGAAACCTCTCAACCACAGTACTTGCTGCCAATACGGTATAAGTTTGAGAGTCATATGCACGATCAGCTCTTAATATTTCTCGAAATACTTCATAACAAACGGTTTCTGGAGTCTTCACTAAACCGCTGCCACGGCATGAACGACATGGCTCACATAATGTTTGCCCCAAGCTCTCTCTCGTTCTTTTCCTCGTCATTTCAACCAAACCAAGCTCGGAAACCCCTGTAATCTTGGTTTTAGCATGATCCGTATCAAGTATTTTCTCAAGCATTCTTAAAACTTGTCGCTTATGCTCCTCATCTTCCATATCGATAAAATCAATAATAATAATACCACCGAGGTTTCTCAGTCTTAACTGCCGCCCTATGGCTGTCGCAGCTTCGAGATTGGTTTTATATATGGTTTCTTCAAGATTACGACTACCGACAAAGGCTCCGGTATTAACATCAATGGTGGTCATAGACTCCGTTTGCTCAACCAATAAATAACCACCTGATTTTAACTGCACTTTTCGATCTAATGCTTTATGTATTTCGTCTTCTACACTGTACAGATCAAAAATAGGTCGTTCACCAGGGTAGTACTCAATACGATCCCTCAACTCAGGTATAAAGTCTTCTGCGAAAGAGCGCAACTTTGCATAGTTTTCCTTGGAGTCAATGCGAATTTTTTCTGTTGTCAAACTCACAAGATCTCGCATAGTGCGCAGATGCAATGGCAAATCTTCATATATTACTGAAGGCGCTTTAGCATTTTGCATTCGACGTTTAACCGATTGCCACAGGCGCGTCAGAAACTTAATATCAGCCAGAATCTCTTCCTCGCCCGCCCGCTCGGCAGCCGTCCTCAAAATATAACCGCTGTTTTCATCGGCATCAGTTAGCGCCTCGGAAACCAAAGATTTTAAACGATCACGCTCAACTTCATCCTCAATTCTCTGACTCACTCCCACATGCGCTTGATCCGGCATATAAACCAAATAACGAGAAGGAATGGAAAGGTGTGTTGTTAAACGAGCCCCTTTGGAACTAATTGGGTCTTTAGTAACCTGAACGACAAGAGACTGCCCTTCACGCAAATAATCACCTATTTGATCACTAGGGTTAACCGCATCACGGTCAACCACTTCTGAGACATGAATGAAAGCCGCTCGCTCTAAACCGATATCAACAAATGCAGCTTGCATTCCAGGTAATACGCGTACTACTTTTCCCTGATAAATATTACCAACAATTCCTTTACGGCTAGAGCGCTCAATATACACTTCTTGCAAAACGCCATTTTCAACTAGAGCAACTCGAATCTCCATGGGAGTAACATTAATGAGTACATCTTCACTCATGGGACATTTCCTCTAACGAATGAATTCCAAACTGCGCCAACAATTGCGCAGTTTCATATAGCGGCAAGCCAACAACAGCAGAGTATGACCCTGACATATTTTTAACAAAAACAGAACCTAAACCTTGTATTGCGTATGATCCAGCCTTATCTTGCGGCTCATTTGTTTTCCAATACTGCTCAATTTCAACATCCGTTATCTCGCGAAATAACACATCACTCACAACACAATCCGTGGCAACATGATCACCTTTAAGATCACAAATACAAAGCGAGGTTAGGACTTGGTGGGAACGGCCAGAAAGCAGCCTTAGCATAATCTTAGAATCTTCAAGAGATGAAGGTTTTCCTAAAATACGACCGTCGACGACAACACTCGTATCTGAGGCAATAAAAAAAGCGACATCATCAACGCTCGCTTTGTATGTGTACTTTAATGATGCGGCTTTAGCTTTTTCTACCGCCATTCGTATAACGTACTCTTTCGCCCCCTCAAAAGAAAAAGGGGTTTCATCTATGTCAGCAGGCAAAACCTCAAACTCTTTCACCAAAAGGCTAAGCAGCTCTTTTCTTCTCGGTGAAGCTGACGCCAAAACAAGCATAATATTTCCCTAATAATCGATCTAACGGATCGCATAAATACGGCGTACACTACGTAAAATAATAAATGCCCAAGGCCACAAAAGCCCAGTGATGACAGCCGGCATAAAAATCATCAAAGAAGGCTCTGCGTGCCCAAGATAATGATCTATCCAGAAATCAACAAGCTGATTAACGCTCACCAACACACAAACAAAAAAGCCTTGTTGCCAGCGGTGATACATTCTAATTCGCTTATAAAAAACGGCGCAAATATAGGCAATAATGACGTAAGTTAGCGAATGTTGACCGATTATACCGCCCTGTAGTAAATCAACCATAAAGCCTAAAAACCAAGCTAAGCCAACCCCCACCCTAAATGGTAGTGCAATAACCCAATATAGAATAACCAATAGAGCCCATTCTGGACGAAACCAGACTAAGTCTTCTGGAAAAGGCACAGCTTCAAGCATTAAGGCCGTTAAAAGAGTAATACAAAATACGAAAATTGCTTTCATTATCGCCCCGTCTTTGGCTTATCAATTAGCATCACATGACGGCTACGTCCCAGCTGTGCCAAAGGCACCACATCAACATCGGCGTAAGACTTTCCTTGGGTATACTTCACACTTCTGACGACACCAACGGGATAACCGCTAGGGAAACGTTTATCCAAACCTGACGTTGTTAACACGTCACCTTTTTTGATATCAACGGATCGAGGGACACTCATCAACTCCATGCTTTTAAGGCTTCCTGTTCCCCTCAACACCCCCCGAAAACCCGTTCGGGCTAACTGAACAGGAACAAAGTGACTTGCATCTGCAATCAGCAAAACACGGCTACTATAAGCCGATGTTTCTACCACCTGACCAAGTACACCTGTTGCATCTAAGACAGGTTGCCCAACATAAGCACCAGAAGAAAAGCCTTTATCAATCATCAGCCTATGGCTATAAGCATTTTGGTCAAAACCAATCACTTCAGCCATCACAATTTTCTCATCCACCCGTTGAGAGGCGTCCAACAACTCACGCAGACGGACGTTTTCAGCTTGTAATGAGTCAAGACGTTGTTGACGACTACGTAACAGCAATATTTCAGCTTGTAAGGACTGATTCTCTTTTACCAAGCCTTCTCGGCTTGCCAAATGCTCACCCGCCCAATTGAACACTTTCTGGGGAGTACTCACAACGACTTGAATAGGCGTAACAAGTAAAGTCAAATACGGCCTTACTTGCGAAAAAAGCCCATAGCGAACATCGGCAACGATCATAGCTATCGACAAAACAACCAACACAATAAATCTAGTGCTGGATACCTTGCCACTAAAATGAAGCGAGTTATTAATGGTGCGCTCCTAACCTTTACTCATTATCAGCAGTAAATAGTTCAGATGCATGCTTATCCATTAGTTCTAGTGCCATACCGCCACCACGAGCCACACAGGTTAACGGATCATCTGCGATAATAACTGGCAAACCAGTTTCTTCACTAATTAGACGGTCAATTTCACGCAACAAAGCGCCACCACCCGTTAATACCAAACCTGTTTCGCCGATATCTGCCGCTAATTCTGGTGGAGACTGTTCAAGCACACCTTTGATAGCCTGAACTATTTGCGCTAATGGCTCTTGTAGCGCTTCCAATATTTCCGTGCTACTTAGAACAAAGGAACGGGGAATACCCTCAGCAAGGTTGCGACCGCGAACATCAATCTGCAATTCTTCACCTGTATGGTAAGCCATACCGATTTCCGTTTTGATTCGCTCTGCTGTTGCATCACCAATCAAGCTGCCATACTGACGACGAACATAAGTCGTAATCGCTTCATCAAAACGATCCCCACCCACACGAATGGATTCTGATGTCACAATACCGTTCAAGGAAATGATTGCAATCTCAGTGGTACCGCCACCGATATCAATCACCATAGAACCAGACGCCTCAGCAACAGGTAAACCCGCACCAATTGCAGCGGCCATAGGCTCTTCAATAATATAAACTTCGCGTGCTCCGGCTCCCAAAGCAGATTCCTTGATCGCTCGACGCTCAACTTGAGTGGATTTACAAGGAACACAGACTAAAACTCTTGGACTTGGCTTTAAAAAGCTATTTTCGTGAACCTTGGAAATAAAGTACTGCAGCATTTTTTCAGTAACATGAAAATCAGCGATAACGCCATCTTTCATCGGGCGAATAGCCGTAATATTACCGGGAGTCCGGCCTAACATACGCTTCGCATCAGTACCAACTGACGCTACTGTTTTCTGATTTCCATTATGACGAATGGCAACAACAGATGGCTCATCAAGCACAATCCCTCGGCCACGAACGTAAATAAGGGTATTTGCCGTTCCTAAGTCAATGGACAAATCACTTGAAAACATTCCCCTGATTTTCTTAAACATGAATTCTTACACCCTGATAATACGATACGAACAGCGTCAAAATGTAACAATCACGGGGCAATTGGGCAAGTTGATTCAGCGTAAATATTAAAAAACTTCAAATGCACATCATTGTTTACTAAAAAAATTTTAATAAACACAAAATAAGCCCTATTTTTCAACATGTTCACTTTATGGCTTACCAACGAAGATATACAATAAGAAACATTTACGATAATCAAAATATCAGGTGGAACATGTCCATAGACAAACAAGACGTGCAAAAAATTGCTCACTTGGCTCGCCTCGCCCTTACCGAGGAAGACGCTGACCAATATCAACATTCACTTTCCAGTGTTTTATCTCTTGTCGAACAAATGCAGTCGGTCAATACCGATGGCGTTGAACCACTTTCAAACCCGCTCGAAATGACCCAGAGATTAAGAGAAGATGTCGTTACAGAAAGCAATCAACGCGATGCTTTCTTAGCCAACGCACCACAAACCGAAGCCGGCCTTTTCTTAGTACCCCAAGTGATTGAATAACGAGAGCCAACTATGTTTGAACAAAGCATTGCTACACTGGCGCAAAAGCTGCGCAATAAAGAAATATCTAGCGTCGAGTTGACTCGTCTATTTTTAGATCGCATCAAAACAATCGACCCTCAATTAAATAGCTACATCACCATCAGTGATACACTAGCCTTAGAGCAAGCTCAGGCCGCCGATGCCCTACTTAGCAGCGGTAAAGGAACAAGCCTAACGGGCATCCCTGTTGCTCACAAAGACCTCTTTTGTACCCAAGGAACATTGACGACCTGCGGTTCAAAAATGCTTCACAACTTTATCCCCCCTTACGAGTCAACCGTTACTGATCGAATCCAACAAGCTGGAGCGGTTATGTTGGGTAAGACCAACATGGATGAATTTGCTATGGGCTCTTCAAACGAAAACAGCTTCTATGGCGCGGTAAAAAACCCATGGAATCTTGATAAAGTGCCGGGTGGCTCTTCTGGTGGATCTGCTGCAGCCGTCGCAGCAGGATTAGCTGTTGCCGCGACGGGGACAGATACTGGTGGATCGATTCGTCAGCCCGCCTCATTCTGTGGCATCACGGGCATCAAACCGACCTATGGACGCGTATCGCGCTTCGGCATGATTGCCTATGCATCGAGCTTAGATCAAGCTGGTCCAATGGCAAAAAGCGCAGAAGATTGCGCGCATCTTCTTCAGGCGATGGCGGGCTTTGATGAAAAAGACTCCACCTCAGCCGAAACAGCTACTGAAGATTATGTTAGTGGTTTAGAAGCCCCCCTTACCGGCTTAAAAATTGGCCTACCAAAAGAATACTTTGGCGACGGTTTGGATTCACAAGTAGCCGACACCATAATGGCTGCAGTAAAAGAATTTGAAAAGCTCGGTGCGACAGTAAAAGAAATTTCATTACCAAATCTACAACTAAGCATCCCTTCTTATTACGTGATCGCTCCTTCGGAAGCGTCTTCTAACTTATCCCGATTTGACGGCGTTCGTTTCGGCCATCGCTGTGAAGACCCTAAAGACTTGCTTGATATGTATATGCGGACTCGCGCCGAAGGTTTTGGCACAGAAGTACAAAAACGCATTATGGTTGGCACTTACGCTCTATCCGAGGGCTACTACGACGCTTACTATTTAAAAGCACAAAAAATTCGTCGCCTCATAAAAGAAGACTTCGTTAAAGCGCTTGACGAAGTCGATGTCATCATGGGGCCTGTTGCCCCAACAACTGCATTTGGCATTGGCAGTAAAACTCATGACCCCGTTGCCATGTACCTTGAAGACATCTATACATTGTCTGTCAACCTTGCAGGTATTCCTGCTATGTCTGTACCAGCAGGCTTTGTTGATGGTATGCCTGTTGGCCTGCAAATCATGGGCAATTATTTTGCCGAAGCTAAGCTACTTAACGTCGCCCATCAGTATCAGCAACACACCGATTGGCACCTACAAACACCAACGATGGCAAAAGGAGCATAAGCATGAACTGGGAAGTTGTTATTGGCCTTGAGATTCATACTCAGCTCTCTACTCAATCGAAATTATTTTCAGGTGCCGCAGTTGGCTTTGGCGCAGAACCAAACACCCAAACAACATTAGTTGATCTTGGTATGCCCGGCGCACTACCGGTTTTCAACAAAGAAGCCTTGCGCATGGCGGTGATGTTTGGCCATGCAGTAAATGCAGAAATTGGCATGACATCGGTTTTTGCTCGCAAAAACTATTTTTATCCAGACCTACCAAAAGGCTACCAAACTAGCCAAATGGATCACCCTATTGTCGGCAAAGGTTACTTAGATGTAACTCTAGAGGATGGCACCACATCTCGTGTTGGTATAACTCGCGCCCATCTAGAAGAAGATGCAGGTAAATCCCTGCACGAAGATTTCCAAGGCATGACAGGTATTGACCTTAACCGCTCAAGCACCCCACTACTTGAAATCGTCTCCGAGCCAGATATCCGCTCCGCAAAAGAAGCAGTGGCTTATGTAAAAATGATTCACTCTATTGTCACCTATCTTGGCATTTGTGATGGCAACATGGCAGAAGGCTCTATGCGTTGCGATATTAACTTATCACTACGCCCTAAAGGCCAGAAAGAATACGGCACTCGTACAGAGATTAAAAACGTTAACTCGTTCCGTTTCATCGAAAAAGCCATTTATACAGAAATTGAACGTCAAGCCGATATTTTGGAAGATGGCGGCCGTATTATTCAGGAAACTCGCTTGTACGACCCTGAAAAAAACGAAACTCGTAGCATGCGCTCAAAAGAAGATGCCAACGATTATCGCTACTTTCCATGCCCAGACTTATTGCCTGTCGTATTGACGCAAGAATATGTAGATGAAATCAAAGCCAATCTTCCAGAGTTACCTAACCAAAAAGCCGCTCGCTTTCAAAGTGAACATGGCCTAAGCGAATACGATGCCAACGTATTGTCATCGTCGCGAGCCATGGCTGATTTCTTTGAACAAGCAAACGACATTGCCAAAGACCCCAAACTTACCGCTAACTGGGTAATGGGAGAACTAAGCAAGCTTCTCAATCAAGAACAATTGGACATCACCCAATCGCCAGTCAATGCGACAGCTTTTGGTGAACTATTAGTTCGCATCAAAGACAACACCATCAATGGCAAAACAGCAAAAGACGTACTGCAAGCCATGTGGAACGGTGAAGGCTCTGCAGATACAATAATTGAAGATAAAGGCTTAAAACAAGTGACCGACACCGGTGCAATCGAAGCCATGATTCAAACCATTCTAGATGCCAATGCCGCTCAAGTTGAGCAATACCGTGCAGCAGATGCAGACAAACAGAAAAAAATGATTGGCTTCTTTGTCGGCCAAGTAATGAAAGCGTCACAAGGCAAAGCCAACCCGGGTCTAGTGAACCCAATCTTGGCAGAAATGCTCAAAGGCGAATAGATTCTCACCCAGGTTTGAATCTACAAAAAATAAGGCCCTCTCATTGGGCCTTATTTTTGCGCTTAATCTGAGCCAACCTTATCTAAAAGTCATTCCACACTTCTTTTGCAATTCCATTTAGCAAACCAATCTTATTCCACTGATCGTCAATCGTTAGCTTATTCCCCTCCGCCGTAGAAGCAAAACCACATTGTGGGCTAACACATAAGCTTTCTAAAGGCACATAGCTTGTGGCCTCTTTAATTCGCTCTTTAATGGCTTCTGGCTCTTCCAACTCAGGAAACTTAGACGTCACCAAACCCAACACCACACGGCTACCATTATTCTGCCAATAGCGTAAGGGAGCAAAATCCCCTGCTCGATCATTATCGTATTCAAGGAAAAAACCATCATAGTGAGTGGCAAACAAAGCCTCGGCCACTAATTCATAACCACCAGAGAACAACCAAGATGATGCGTGATTACCACGGCAAATATGCGTTGTAATAATCAAATCTTTTGGCTTCCCTTCCAAAGACTGATTAATAATATCCGTACAGATTCTACTAACTTCATCGGGGTCAATCCCTCTGGTTATCAATGATTCTCGCTTAGAAGCATCAACAAGGAATGCCCAATTCGTATCATCAAACTGCAAGTAGCGACAACCATGAGCATAATAAGCCTGAATTGCATCACGATAGGTTTGCGCTAAATCCTTATAAAACTCGTTCACGTCTTCGTAAATATCACCCAATCTTGACGAGCCGTCATTAGCAAGAATTTCTTGACGAAGAATCATAGTTGGACTTGGAATTGTCGCCTTAGCAACACAGCCATCACCAGTCTCAGCGGCTTTTTTTAGAAAATCAAAATGCGTTAAAAAAGGATGCAGTGGATTAAAAGACACCTTTCCCGATACACGAATATTATAAGATGGTGCCGCTTTACCCTTAAATCGCTGGTTATAACCCGATTCTGGCACATAACCCTCGATACCATTTAGATTCTCTAAAAAATCGATATGCCACAAGCTGCGACGAAATTCGCCATCTGTAATCACTTTCAAGCCAGCGTCTTTTTGTTGCGCAACCAATTCGGTAATAGCACGATCCTCAACCGCGGTTAACTCCGCTCTTGATAGTCTATTTTCTTTAAAGTCACGACGAGCTTGATGAAGACACTCAGGGCGAAGATAACTGCCCACAACATCAGAACGGAAAGGAATAAATTCCATGGCAAACACCTCTTAATAACTTACTTTGACGTTGAAATAAGTCGTCATCCTAACCAAGCCATAAAAGGAATGAAACTCAAGACCTTCATGATAAACATGTGGAAAATTCATTATATACTTACCAAACCTTCGGCAAATCACTCCACCTCGTTGTATAAGCAGGCGATAAATGTTCTCGCTTCATCGACCATTGCGGCGAAACACCTTGAGAAGCAAAGAACACATTCCCTAAGCCACTACTATTTATCTGATCCACCACATTCATCAAATTGCTGGCGCTTGCTTTTCGTTTTTCCAACTCAAAAATATTCGTAGGAGATAAATCAGCCTGAAACAAATCTTCCTGATATTCGCCTTGCTCATAAAAATCCGCCAATATAACGCCCGCTTTCATATAGCGAAAACCAGAGCGCCAAAGCCGACCAAAAATCACCTGCGCCACATCAAGTAAATCTCGAGTATCATCCGTTGGGCATGGTAACTCTACTGACAAAGAATTCGAATAACGCCCTTCTTTTGGAACATGTGAACTAGTGCGTATAAACACACTTATGACGCGACAAAGGCGCTTTTCAGCACGCAATTTTTCAGCGGCACGAGCGGTGTATTTCGCAACAGCTTCCCGTAGCTCTTGCTGAGTAGTGATACGATGACCAAAGGAACGACTGCAAATAATCTGCTGCTTCACAGGCCGGACACTTTCAATATCCAAACAAGCAACACCATTCAATTCTCTAACTGTTCTCTCCAGTACGACAGAGAACTCTCTGCGTATGGACTTTGCGTCCGTATCAGCCAAATCCAGCGCCGTATAAATCCCTCTTGCTTTTAATTTTTCACAAATCCGACGCCCAACACCCCAAACATCACCAACATCAACTAACTCTAATAACTTACGCTGTCGGGCAGGATCAGTTAAATCGACAACACCACCTGTTTTTGAATACTTTTTCGCCGCACGATTCGCCAGCTTAGCCAGCGTCTTAGTTGGAGCAATACCCACACAAACAGGAATCCCAGTACACTGATCAATTTTACGCTTCAGCCGCTGGCCAAAAGACAACAAATCAACAACACATTCCACACCCGTTAAGTCTAAAAACGCTTCATCAATAGAATATACCTCCACCTGAGGCGCCTCTTCTTCTAACAAAGTCATCACTCGATTAGACATATCTGCGTATAGAGCATAATTCGATGAAAAACACACGATACCATGTCGTGCAATTTCATCTCGCAAGGTAAAAAATGGGCCTCCCATTTTAACCCCTAGCGCTTTTACCTCTTTGGATCGAGCAATGATACAACCATCATTATTCGACAAAACGACAATCGGTTTATGCTTTAAATCTGGCCGAAACACCCTTTCACAGCTGGCATAAAAGTTATTGCAATCCACTAAAGCAAACACCGTTTTCATCCAGCACGATCCAAACGACGAACCACACTAGTTACAACACCAAAAACCTCAAACTCCGACTCCTCAGTAATTGGAATAGCGGCATACGCCTTATTCTTTGGACGCAATAAAACCTCAGGCTTCAACTCCAACATTTTCACCGTCATTTCCCCATGAATACTGGCAATAATAATGTCACCATGTCTTGCCGTTAAAGACCGATCAACCACCAACACATCACCCGAATAAATCCCTACATCGACCATCGATTCTCCTTGCGCTCGCACAAAAAAAGTCGACATAGGATGCGGGATACAAAGCTCATTAAGATCCAACGTTCGCTCAACAAAATCCTGTGCTGGCGAAGGAAACCCAGCCGACACAGACTCAACATAAAGCGGAATTTGAACACTATTAGAAGGAATAAAAGCAGCAGAATTAGAAGCCCCAAGATAAGTCACTCGCATAGCAAAACACCAAAATACTGTATGAATATACAGTATAGTTTCAAACCCAATAAATAACCAAGCAAAAATTCACTCTAAAATGCGCATTGTATTTCCCCCACAAAACAGACGCACAACAAACCAAGACTCATCAATCGAACTCTACGTGCAATGTATTGTCTTAGTCTGCACAAATAAGACATGTCATAATTGAGCATCACAACCGTCATCATAGTGACAGGAGGACAAGTATTATGAGCAAACCATACAACAAGCTGACCCCAGAAGAAGCCAATGTCATTCTGAATAAAGGTACAGAACGTCCGTTCAGCGGAGAATACACCGACAAAATGGAAGGTGGCTTATATGTCTGTCGACAATGTGAAGCACCGCTGTACACTTCAGAGCATAAATTTATCTCACACTGCGGCTGGCCAAGCTTCGATGATGAAATTCCCAATGCCGTTAAACGCGTTCCCGATGCCGATGGTCGACGTACCGAAATTGTCTGCGCCAACTGTGGCGGCCACCTCGGCCATGTATTTGAAGGAGAAAGACTCACCGACAAAAACATTCGACATTGTGTCAACTCCATCTCGATGAAGTTCATTAGCCAGTAGTAAACAAACCTTCCTCTATTTGACAAAAGAAAGCCCCTAACCAATCTGGTTAGAGGCTTTCGCTCCTTGTATTCCTCCCAGCACAAACCTTCCCCAAAGTGTCTACCTATGGCGTTTTTGACACGTTCGATGGCTTGCTCACCCCATACAGGGTTGGTTTGAATTCTCGCTCATCGGCTTTTGACCGTATCGCGCCACCGCGACCCAACCGCCGTCGCTCGTGCGCTGCAAACCCTCGTATGGCGTGCCTTCGCTCAGCTAAAACACAAAACCACCGAGCGACATCATCTGACGCATGATTACTCCTTAGATAAAAATGGAGGGACAGAAACGAAAAAGCCCATCGAGGGATGGGCTTAGGGTTTGGTTTGAGAGGTTAAGGGGTGTTGCTTGTCTGAGCCTAAATTTAAAAGCTTAGTTACACTTTTCGACGAAGGATCCAAGCCAAGCTTTTTGAGTCCTTCTTAATGCGATTGTTATGCGATTTATTCAGAAAATTCGTCAAAATATGATTTAAGTGTATTTTTTGTGCTCCTTCAATATGTTCCACCAACTCTACAGTTGTTTTCAACGATTTTATCAAGAACTTATCCAATAAAATAACAGCAAGTCAACTTAGGAGAAATAGCATGCTAAACCCTAGCATCATAGTTAATATCATTTTGCCTGTTAACATTACGTGGCAATCAGTTACAGCGCTCATCAATGCACTGACAGCGTATTTGAACCAAGATATTCGCCTAACTATTTGTTTAGGCTTCAATTACAGGCAAGGAACTCTAGGTGTCCAAGGCATCTATCAAGAGTTGAATGACAAACTGAAAACTCTTCTCGTGGAAAATGAGGAAAATAATGTCGTAATCCAATCCTGCCTTATCGAATTTACAGGCGAGTCCTTTCCCTATGGCAAGGTTCGCAACGCATTGATGAAACACAATATTACCCAAACGGCGATAAATAACGACTTGAAACTTGGGTTAATCCCTTATATCAGCTTCCAAGACTCTGATGATTCTTTGCGGACAGTTACAGATTTACGTAGCGGAGAATTAGTCAGCCTAAATGTATTTAACTATCTGTATGATTTTATCAGACAATCCATGGAACAATATCAACCCGAATATATATACGATGATGTCGTCTTGGCAACATTGTACCAATATCCTCCCATAGTTAGTTTTGGTTACACTCCCAGCCAAGCCAACTTGCAAGAAGTCTCTAAAGACACACGCCAACAACTTTTGTTGCAACAAATCAGAACAGATATGCTCGCAAGAGATATAGCAGTAAGAAGCTGCGGCGGATATCTACCAGAACCCAACTTGTTTGTGTTAGGGGAATTTTGTCTAGATCCGAACGTACTGTTTGGCGATAAACAAGGTGAGAGTCATAAACTGGTACATACTTTCACGCAAGCCATTATGAAACGCTATGAGTCCAAAGTGAATGAACAAACTTGGGTGCAAATGAAGTCTCAGAATATAGTGACTTCACAACTATTCATGGGTGTACCGACTGACTTAACAAAGTACTTGGGCTTGAATAACAACAGTACCTCGATAAACAAAATAAACCCCCAACATACTTCGTTATTAAATAACACCATGAACGCTTTCATGTTTGAACGTGCCGATAAGTCAGGCATGAGATGGGGCAGTGTAAGAGAAGGCCTGCAAAAATATATTAATGAACAAGAACATCTCGACATGGCCGATATCATTCAATGGCTAAAAGAAAACGGTGTACCTGAAATATCACCATTAAAAAAGGGACAATTGTCACGGATGTATACCGACAGCAGCATGAGTTTTCAAGATATTAACGATATAGCGTTTCAATCAAGCATCATATTGGCCTCGAGTCTTTTAGTCGAACACTACGATAGACAAGTGAATACAATACAGAAGTTGATCAGTGGCCAAGGCAATGGTGATACCAGACATCAAATAGCTGGGGATGGACATTGTTTTTACCGCAGTGTTCAACATCAGGCAAAAGCAGATAACTCAGGTCATTTTGAAATCAGGGTTGATGGCCAGGAGACATTAAGAAATTCGATAGCACAATTCATTACTGACCACCAAGAAGAATTCATTGCTTTTTTTACTTCACAACAAGCATTGATGACTGAAGTTCAATCAATAAGAAACGGAGGCTGGGCTGGTCCTATTGCCATTAGAGCTACGGCGATTGTATTAAACACAAACATTAGCGTCGTTAATGCTCACGGCGAGCCCATCCCAGGAGCCTCAGTGATTTTGGACAGTAACCTGCCGACATTAACGATAGTGCATTGTAATTGGCAAGATAGAGACAACCTGGGCCAACTGAATCATTATGATATTCCATAGGCCCTATTAAGGCAGGAAAGGCCTGACAGGCATCACACTGCATGGGTAACTGTCAGATTAAGTCTGAATTACTACAGCTGAGTATCAATCTCGCTTTATCGCATAACATCTATGGACACCCCGTTTTTTGCAAGCAAAATCAAGATCTAACAAGAGTCGTTTTGCAGCCATCTATTCGGATTTTTGTTAAAGCTCTTTTGGCTTTTATCCCTGATGAACTCCGCTGACTTGGTTCTAATCATTTTGGCGTTTTCAAAGAAACGATGTTAGTCCCAGAATTTCCTAGTCACGGTCTTACCTATATTGTCATCACTCTTTTTTACTAAGCAAAACTTGGTGTATCACTCTTTAAAATTTAGATCGTTTGAGCCTGATATTTTTGATCTCGTGCCAGTATCGCCCAAACAACTCTTACCAATTTATTTGCTAATGCAACAATGACTTTGTTTTTATGCATTCTTAATAGCAAACTCGTAATCCATTCATAATAAGGCTTTCCCGGTTTTGAATGCCTTATTACTGCTCTAGCTCCATGACTAAACAATCGCCTTAAATACGAATCACATCGTTTACTAATCCCCAACAAAAGTGACTTTCCTCCACTTGAATGCTGGCTCGGTACCAGACCCAACCACGCGGATAGCTGACGACCAGATTCAAACTCTTTTGCATCGCCAACACTAGCGACTAAGACTGAAGATGTTAAGCGCCCAATGCCAGGGATCTCTCTAATTGCTTGGCATTGACTGCTTTCTTTGCTCGCACTATTAATCTGATTGTCTAGACTTTCAATATAGTTTTCTATGTCCATCAAGCGAGACTGCATAGATTTAACATGATGACACAAAATCCTAGGTAAGCTTTCTTCGACTACAAAAAAGTCTTCTCTAAACCATATTTGTAAGCGAAACCTTCCTGCAGGAATAATCGCCCCAAACTCTTGTAAACTTGCTCTGATTCGATTAATCAAAGCGGTTCTTTCTTTAACCACTCCATCACGCTCCCGGTGGAGCAAAAGTAAAGCTTGTTGCTCTTCACTTTTGACAGACACAAACCTCATATTTGGTCGGCTAACCGCTTCACAAATGGCTTCGGCATCTGCTGCATCATTCTTATTCGTTTTAACATAGGGCTTTACATATTGTGGTGGCATCAACTTCACAGTATGGCCTAATTTCTTTATCTCTCTCGCCCAATAATGAGAGCTACCGCACGCCTCCATTCCAATCAAAAAAGGCCCTATGTTGCTTAAAAATTTAAGAACTTGGTTTCGACGTAATACCTTATTAATAAGTTTTTTCCCAGCTCGATTAAAAGCGCATATTTGAAAAACTGACTTGGCTAAATCAATACCAACTGTATAAATCGTATCCATAACATCCTCCTTTTAAACTGACCTACTCAGTATAGAAGGGGGTGTCCATTTCATTATTTTAATAATACGCATGCGCGTTTAGACAATTTCAAAACTATCTAAAAAACCTTATAAGCAATTGAATAGTAAAAGTTTTATAAAGCTATTCACAAAAGTGAAAACTGGAAAACGAGCATGCGTGTTATTTTTTCTCTGAGGATTCTTATTCATTGATACTAAAAGACTTTCTCGTTTCCTACCAGCCAAAACAACAACTAAAGCCCACTTTTGCAGGCTTTAGTTGTCTACCAATTAGAAGTCTACGAAGTTGCGTTGGGCGTAGTCTTTGACGCGGGTGATGTTGTCGTTTACCCAGTCGGGTGTTTGGAGTCGTGCTATTTGCTGTTGGTACATGCGGATGGCTTGTACCATTTCGACGACTTCTTTAGATGGAAGGACAACGGGGTCGCTTTGTATCTGCATGGATTTGACGATGTTGTTGAGCAATTGCCTTCATTGGAGGGAATAGCTGTCTTTTTCCGCTAGTGCTAGGTTGTCTGTGGTTGGTTTTGCTCGTGGAGCTGTTTGGAGTAGATAAAAACTAAGTGCTATTTTTCATCTGATCCCAAATTCACTTTGTTAACTGTGCCACTAGCCGAGAACCTTAACTTTGTTTATGTGATTACTAAAAAAGAATGTTGCAAGCTGATTAGCATAACTGTTTAGAGACTCTCCAGACTCCTCAAATTTCTGATAATTTAGCATACTGACTTCGTAACGTATTCCGTATGTATAACTCCCATCACTATTTCTTGCGATAATGGTGTCGTATTCTGATTCGAGAGTTTGGTTTATTGGAAATGATCCGAACTCCTCAACTAAACCTTCAATTTCAGCCACTAGCTTTTTGCGACGAACACAAACACCTAACCTACAGTCAACACCCCAGCCATTACTACTATCTAGATTCAGTAGCTCACTTCTTAATTCTTCAGAGGTAAGTTCTTTCATATTTCGTCAGTTAATATCTTAATAGTGCGCATGCGCGTTTAAAGGTTCATTGATACTAAAAGACTTTCTCGTTTCCTACCAGCCCAAACAACAACTAAAGCCCACATTGGGCTTTAGTTGTCTACCAATTAGAAGTCTACGAAGTTGCGTTGGGCGTAGTCTTTGACGCGGGTGATGTTGTCGTTTATCCAGTCTGTTTACCTGAATTAAAAAGCTAGTCGTGCTATTTGCTGTTGCTTTTTTTGTTAGGAAAGTGCGGATGGCTTGTACCATTTCGACGACTTCTTTAGATGGAAGGACGACGGGGTCGCTTTGTATCTGCATGGATTTGACGATGTTGTTGAGCAGTTGCCTTCTTTGAGGGAATAGCTGTCCGTTTCCGCTAGCGCTAGATTGTCTGTGGTTGGTTTTGCTCATGGAGCTGTTTTGGAGTAGATGAAAACTAGGTGCTATTTTTCATCTGACCCCAAATTTATGGGCTTTGGGGGGTGGTTATATTAAGAGGTTCTGGGTTGTTTTTTGTCTGGCTCCAAACTCGAAGCGCCAAGGTTAAAATCCATATAAAAAAAACTGAATTCTTTCTCAAATACTTCACTGTCTAATGCTTGAATTCCTAAAAATGGAGCGGCTCTTTTAATGGCATTTAAAGCGCTTTTATCATAAAGTTCATTACCGCTAGACTTAGTAAATTCAACATTTACAAGCTCCCCTGTATGCTTTATTTCTATTTTAACAGATGCTTGCATTCCTTTATAAGCATATTCCGGGGATGGAGAGTGCCAATTATAGCTTATAGATTTATACAGATAGTTCGCGCACTCCTGAACAGTAAAGCACGGTTTATTCCTTATAAGGCTATATGGATGCGGTTTTGTAGACTTACGATTTTTATTCAACCTTTCATAATCTTTAGCAATTTGAGCTTCAATCTTACTAGTGTCAATCTTATTAGGTTGAGCATTATGCACACACCCAGAAATCATTATAAATAGTGTGAATAGAATAATGTATCGCATATAGTTTCCTTACTATAAAAATATAAACTTATCTTTTTACTATAATAAAAACTACAACTAAAGCCCACTTAAGCAGACTTTAGTTGTCTACCAATTAGAAGTCTACAAAGTTGCGTTGGGCGAAGTCTTTGACGCGGGTGATGTTGTCGTTTATCCAGTCTGGTGTTTGGAGTCGTGCTATTTGCTGTTGCTTTCTTTGTTAGGAAAGTGCGGATAGCTTGTACCATTTCGACGATTTTTTTTAGATGGTAGGACAACGGGGTCGCTTTGTATCTGCATGGATTTGACGATGCTAAAGTGCAAATTTGTCACAGTAAACTGCAAATTTGTCAACTTATGGTTCAATCAATAGGGGGAGATTAAGGTGGCATCTCCACCAGCCGCACCTCGGCACACAAGTCCACCGCTGTGGCTGCTTCCTTCCGGACCTGACCAGATTAACGGTTTATCGTTGCGAGGGGACCAGCAGAGACACCATAAAGGAGGCCTGTTGACCTTGGGGCGCAATTATACGCAGCCAAATTGAAATATCAACCGCCTTTCTTATGTATTTTCAAATACTTATAAATTGTCGTTTACCACCGCCCTTTTCTACTTCCTCTTTACGCTTTTGCTTTTCGTGCCAAGCTATAACGCTGGGGCTATTTACGGTAAGATACGCGCCATTCAGAATCATAGGAGTAGCGAGTTGAAGCTATTTGTAAAAAACCTAACCCACGTAGATTTTTCCTACTTTGATGCCACACGCGGTTTGTTGGGTGAAAGCTGGCAGACAGACATTGTGCTGACAGGCAAGCTAAACGATGAAAGCATGATTTGTGATTTCAGTATCGTGAAAAAACAAATCAAGAAATGGTTGGATGAGAATATCGATCACATGCTGGCGATCCCTGCCGAGCATGACGGTGCTACGCTCACGCCATTAGCAAACGATCGCGTATCCTTTCAGTTCGATCACAGTAAAGTCGCGGCAGACGACAAGCGCGTCTTTCAATGCGATGCACCAGCGCAAGCCATTTGCGTATTGCCCATGGCGGAGATCACTCCCGAAGCGGCAGCAAAATGGGTAGAGTCAAAGATTCTTAATCTATTACCCGCAGAATTAGCCGAAGTCAGCGTACGTTTTTCACCTGAACCAATATCTGGCGCTCAGTATCAATACAGCCATGGTTTGAAAAAACACTCAGGGAATTGTCAGCGTATTGCCCACGGTCACCGCTCTACGATTGAGATTTACGCCGATGGCGTTCGTAATGCAGAGATGGAGCAAGACTGGGCGAATCGTTGGGAAGACATCTATCTTGGCACGCAAGAAGACTTAATTCGCCAAGTCACAGAAAACGGCGTGGATTACCACTGTTTTAGTTACACCAGCCAGCAAGGTTTGTTCGAACTTAAAATAGACAGCAAACAAGTTTACATGCTGAACTGCGACACGACCGTAGAATCCCTTTCAGAGCATGTTGCTGACACATTGGCGCATGAACATCCTGGCGTGCATATTGAAGCGCACGGATTTGAAGGAATCGGCAAAGGCGCGATTTCCGAAAAGAAAGTTTCTCTTTAACACTGTTTCTCTCAATAAAGGCAGCATCATGGGCTTAAAAGAATATGAAAACCTCGCCAAAGGCGAAACCCTCTCTCTTGATACGGTTTTAGCAAATCTGAAAACAGACGAACATGGTTTAGTCGCGGCCATTGCGCAGCAACATGATACCGGCGAAGTCTTGATGCTGGCGTACATGAACGAAAAGTCCATTCGTGAAACGTTAGAAACAGGTCAAGTGTGTTATTGGTCTCGTTCTCGCCAAACCTACTGGCGTAAAGGCGAAAGTTCAGGACATCGCCAAAGCTTGGTGTCTATGTCTTTTGACTGCGACGGCGACGCTATTTTATTGCAAGTCGACCAAAAAGGGCCGGCTTGCCACACCAATCGTCGGGATTGTTTCTTCTTCAAAGTCGATGGTGACAAAGTCGTGATTGACAGCGCACCAATATAAAGCAGAAAAACGTACAAAAATAAAGGTTCTGCGATTGAAGCCGCACGTGCTGGGGAGCAAGGTCGAGGATTCGCCGTCGTGGCTGACGAAGTAAGACATCTTGCTCAAAACACACAAAATGCCACACAAGAAATCGAAAAAATGATCGCCTTGTTGCAAACTGGCACTAGCTCAGCAGTTAAAGCCATGTCTTCAAGTCACAAGCGTTCTACCGAAGCCGTCGAACAAGTGAAGCATGAAGAAGCCTCGCTGCGTAACATCACAGAATCGGTGTATACCATTCGTGATATGAACGACAAAATATCTGCCACCGCTGAAGAGCAAGCCTCGGTCACCGCAGAAGTCAGCCGCAACGTGGAAAACATTAACGAGATTGCCTCACGCACCACAAAATCCATTCACTCAATCAGTCATTCCGCAGAGCAGCTGGCTTCATTAGCCACTCAGTTGTCGACAAAAATCAGCTACTTCAATGTCTAGACCTAACGCTGTATGATCTTCTAAGTTAAGATCTAAGGGGAAGCCATTCGCTTCCCCTTCATTCCTAGGAGAAAATCATGTGTCGTTGGATGGCGTATCAAGGTGACCCTGTTTACCTTGAGTCATTACTCTTTAAACAAGAACACTCTTTAATTCACCAAAGTCTAAGCGCGAGAAAATCCGAAGTGACGGTCAATGCCGATGGTTTTGGTTTAGGTTGGTACGATGAGCGCGAAGAGCCCGGTCTCTATCATGAAATATTACCCGCTTGGAGTGACAGCAACTTAAAAAGCTTAGCGCGACACATTAAAAGTGGGCTTTTCTTCGCCCATGTTCGCTCTTCCACAGGCACAGAAACCAATCGCTCCAATTGCCATCCTTTCAGTTATAAAAATTGGTTATTCATGCACAACGGCCAAATTGGTGGTTACGAGTCTTTGCGTTGGCAACTGGATCGCATGGTTCCAGAGCATCTTTATGGTCATCGTCATGGGGCAACCGACTCCGAAGTTATTTTCTTATTGATGTTGGCGAATGGATTAGAAAGCGACCCAGAAAAAGCCATTGAAGTGACTCTGGCACAAATCCTCCATATGATGAAACAGAAGAACATAGAAGAGCCCTTACGATTCACCGCCGTGTTTTCCGATGGAGTAGAAATCACGGCAATTCGTTTTTCCAGTGATGCACTCGCTCCAAGTCTGTACTACAAACAATTTGATGACCATATTGTGATTGGCTCAGAACCTCTCGATCACTCTAGTCAGAGTTGGAATCAAGTGCCGGCTGGACACATCGCCAAAATAAAAGACCAAACTTACCAAGTTCAGCCTTTGCCTGAGCTATTAAAAATGACTGCCTAGCGGTCATTTTTATCTTCCACATTATTGCCACTTTGCCTTCCTACTTCCTTTGATCTACATCATGCGATTTACCTTTTTGGCTGGTAACCTGAATGAGTAAAGCATTCAATCGTATTGATTCAATTAAAAGGAGCTAGCATGATCAATTACCAACTAAACAATAAAAAAGCCATGGTGACCGGTGGAGCCTCTGGCATAGGTTTGGCCTGCGTTGAATTATTGGCCTACTCTGGTGCTGACGTAGCGATTTGGGATTTGCATGATGAAGCGCTGGAAAAAGCCAAGCAGCATATTAGCCAATACGATGTGAAATGCATTACGGTAAAAGTCGATGTGAGCAATCCAGAATCCGTGAAAGCCGCTATGGACGAAACCGTCAAACAACTCGGTAGCTTAGATATTACGGTCAACAATGCTGGCATCGGTGGCCCAGCGTGCAAATCAGGCGATTACTCAGATGACGATTGGCGAAAAGTCATAGACGTGAACTTTAATGGCGTGTTCTATTGTCAACGTGAAGCCATTGCGGCCATGCGTAAAAACGGCTCTGGTAGCATTATCAATATGGCGTCCATTCTTGGCCAAGTGACTTTCCCAAATGCCCCCGCTTACGTCAGCGCTAAACACGGGGTTGTCGGTATGTCTAAAGCCGCTGCGGTGGAGCACGCAGAAGACAACATTCGTGTCAACGTGGTTGGTCCTGGCTTTATCCATACGCCATTGGTTGATCAACACATGGATGCAGACACCCTAAACATGCTGGCTGAAAAGCACGCCCTAAAACGTCTGGGCAAACCAGAAGAAGTCGCCCACCTTGTTGCTTGGTTAGCCAGTGATGCCTCGTCTTTTGTGACAGCGTCTTATTACCCAATAGACGGTGGTTACCTAGCGCAATAAGTACCGAGCAAACACTTGTTTGAATTATGATTATTTGAGCTATAAAAACAAAAAACCGTCACTTCAAAATGAAGTGACGGTTTTTTTATGACCAAACACGTTATGCGCTTTCTTTCTCTCGATAAGCGTAAGTCGCGTCAAAACGTGACTGAATCCAGTCGCCGCTTAGAATCGCCTCATACTTGGCGGGTTTCTCTTCTGTAGCACAACTTGGTACACAAGCTACGCTGGTTTCATAATCTGGTTCCACAAAGAATGGGAAGGAATAACGATGCACATCTGGCATGGATGCTCTCACACGGTGCGCTGTCGAAACGTATTCATCGTTGGTCCAGCGCTGCATCAAATCACCAATATTGACCACTAACGCTTCATCGATTGGTGTCGCATCGACCCACTCACCTTGGCGGTTTTTCACTTGTAGCCCACCCGTTTGATCTTGCAACAACAAGGTCACACAACCGTAATCCGTGTGCGCCCCGGCTCCGTTATCATGGTCATTGGCAGGACGTGGCGGATAATGAATCATGCGCATAACCGTCACATGGTCTTTAAAGCAACGGGTGAAAAAGTCATCGTCCAAAGACAAGGCTTGTGCCATGGCCGTTAGTAGCTTTTGCGCCACTTGGAAAGCTTGCACATAATATTCTTGTAGCACTTCTAATGTCACAGGATCACTTGGATTCTGGTTAGGACCATAGGCCGTTGGGTATTTAAGCGCCAAAGGATGGTCTTTCGGGAAATCCAACGCCATATCAAAAGTTTCTTTCCAATCCGCATGGCCGATTTCATCAAGCTGTTCTTCGCCAATGTTGCCGTAACCACGGTGATTGATACTGTTTCTAATATCGATCGCGTTTTTTACATCTTGAGGCTGGTTAAAAAAGCGTTTGGCTTCACGCATCAAGGCGTCCATTAGCGCTTTAGGAAGTCCAGTATTCACTAAATAAAAGAAACCAATTTCTCGGCACGCCTTATCTAGGGCGTTTATTTCTGTCTGACGAACCGATTCACTTTCATGAGTCAGCTTAGATAAATCAATCAATGGAATAGACATTGCGTGTTCCTTGTTCCTTATGCTCTGGTAGACAATTTAATTAACTGTGTATGCTTGGGATTAAAGCGTTTAAGTCCTACTTCGCCAAAATCCACAAAAATCATTTGTTTCGCATCTTGTTCTTGGCGTACAACGACCCCCTGACCAAATTGATCATGGCGAACTTTGTCGCCGGGCTGTAACAGACTTTTTCCTTCAACACGATGACGGAAGGTCAATGACGGCGAAGGATCCACCGCATTTAAATAACGCTGAAACACCGAACCTTTTTCTGTATCAATTGGCGTGCCAACATTTTCCACATACCAAGATTCACATATTTGACTGACTGCATAGGGTTGGGCTTCAAACACAAAACGGGACAAAGACAAACTTTTCAAAGCGGCGCGAGGAATGTCCCCCTGTTTCATGCGCTTACTTTCATCCGCTGTCGGCGTTTCCAATATAACGAGCTTCTGTTTCGCGCGGGTAATCGCCACATAAAACAAACGGCGCTCAGACGCTAGATCTGTCGCAGCTTGTTTATCGATCGCACTTAAATCTTCGTCGTAATAAGGAAAGCGGCCTTCTTGCAAACCGGACAATAACACTTGATCGAATTCCAAACCTTTCGACTTGTGTATCGTCATCAAATGCACACCATGAACATCGTCCGTTTGTTTCTCATTCAATGTGGCGAGCTGCTCCAAGATGGATTTGGCATCACCGCCCACGCCCCGCACATACGCCATGAAGGCATCGCAGGTGGCGATTTTTTCTTGGGTTTGAATGTCTTTGCTGCTGGTGCTTTCGAAATAACGGTAAATCCCCAGCTTTTCTAATGTGTGAGCCAAACCTTGCGCTGGATCGGTGCGATACATGCCTAAACTGCGCAACCAGTCAGCACGCTCATAGAGCTTTTTCGCTCGCCAACCGTCGCTAGCATCGGCAACCGTTTCAATAATTTGCGGTAACAATTGCGGCGATTGTTTGGCTTGCAGAATCAAGGTTTTGCGCTGCGCTAGAGAACCACCAAGGCTCGGTGTCGTTAACAAGTATTCAATGTCATCGGGATGAAAAAACACACTGGGCGTTTCCAAGCCACCAGCAATCACCGCAAGGTACGCCATGAGCATACGGATTTGGCGGTTTTCCAATAATGGAGAGTCACCGTGAAGTTGGTACGGCACGCCTTTGTGCATCAAGGCCAATTGCACAGGTACCATATCGCTGTACAAACGCACCAGCACTGCGGTATCACTTAATGCGCGCCCTTCTTCCACCCAAGATTTTAACTCGCTCAACAAGGCTTTGCCGGTCTTTGGCGCACGGGCAAACGACACACGTGTGCGTTCTCCTGCGCCAATCACCAAGGAATCAGGATCGTTTTCACTGATCACGCTCGATGCCATTAACCCCACCGCATGACCAAAACGAAAACTGGTGCTTAACGGGTAAGTCACCACATGGCTAAAATCTTTATCAAATTGACTCGCCATAATCTCTGGACTAGCGCCACGCCATTCGTAGATGCACTGCTGAACATCACCCACTATCATCCATTGGCAAGGAGACGGATACAGCAATTTGAGCAGTTCATATTGGCAAGGGTTAATATCTTGGAATTCGTCAATCAGCAGGTAACGAAAGTCTGGCACCAAACCACGGATTCGAACTCGTTCCGATTCTTCCAAGGCTTGGACTAATTCATAGGGATCACTGAGCAAGTCGGCAAAAAAGCGAATGTTGTTACGCTTGCGCAGTTTTTCTAATTCATCGTAAAGCGCAGGGAAAAACTTGCGTTCGCTGGACCAGCCCAAGGCTTCAAATACGATTTGGGCAGTTTGGTCGGATGCTTTCACCTGATCGATAAATAGCAACACATCTTCCAGCCAGTCTTTCTCGTCCAGCATGGCGATTTTCTCACCATTACGCACCAGACGTTGCAAGGCTTCCCGTAACATTTTCACCAAACTGAAATCATCGGTCACAAGCTTCGCCGCGGGTAGCCAGCCTTGTTGCTCCAAGCGACGACAAAACTTCATACCAAACGCATGGAAAGTCATCACACTAGGAGAACGCAAATGCCCAGCGGCCATCAGTCGTTTACTCAAACGCTCAGAAAACTCTTCTTGGGCGCTTTTGTTAAACATAAAGACGCCGATCTGAGACGGATCCACACCCTGAACCAGTAAATGTTCAATCCGAGAAATGAGCGTCGTGGTTTTACCTGCCCCAGCCACCGCGATGACTTTCGCTGGGGAGGCAAGATCATGATGTACAACGCGCGTTTGTTCATCGGTTAACGAGGTGGACACCTCAGTATTGGGTTGTGCTTGAATCAAAATAGTTTTGCCTTGTAAAACGTCAACGCGCTAGTCTTCAAATAGATGGCCAATTTCACGAAACGCAAGATGTTCTCTACCGGCGATTTTAGCAATGGATTCGCCACATACCACCAAACGGCGCTGGACACGGGCGAAAAACACCCCATTGGTACGTGCAATCAGTGGGTAACTGGACGTTTCCACATCGTCGTCCATTAGATTCACCACTTCGCCAATCACCTGCCCTGTTTCCACTTCTTCACCAATCTCAATGTGATAGCAGGCAATACCAGCGCACGGTGCCTTAACTAAATCCATCGCATCCAGCGGGTAATATTCAACGTTACTGTCATCAATGGCAGGCGCTTTTCCAGCAATCACTTCTCGCAAAACAAGGTAATCAAACAAGGCTTGCGCGTCCTGCTCGGCAAACGCGTTGGAAATGTCATTTTCGCCGCGCAATTCTACCGTTAAAGAGCGACTTCCCCAAGGAATCAAATGGGCATAATGGGCTTTTAAATCACGCCAAACACTCACATTGGTTTCATCAAAAGACGCGGCGCCCGTTTCCAGTTCAGACAAACCAACCTTAGCGCCTAACAAAGCCAATAGAGGCTTAAAATGACTTTCAAATTCTTGCGCGACATAGGCGTGCATGCTGGCTTCCCCAGAACAATGCAGGTCGATGATTTCATCCGCATCCATAGACAAGGCCAACAAGGTTTTCTTCATTCCTTGCAGTTCTGTGGTCTCAGGCAACAAGGCCAGTTCGTCGTGTATGGCTTGGCGAACCAGATCGATATTGCTTTCAATATCTCCCGTCACATCGCCCTTGATACGTTTTTCTACTTTTGCGCCTAACTGCGGCCAATTGCGATTAAAATTACCGCCCCCGTCAGAAAACGCAAAGCGACCAGGAATATAACCGTGAAAGTTTTGCGCCAAGCCAATTGGATTCGCCACAGGCACAATGACTATCTCACCTTGAATCAGCCCGGCTTCGTCGGCTTTCTTCAGTTTTCTCAGCAAGGTGTTAAGCACCAAAAAACCCGGCCACTCATCCGCGTGCAAGCCCGCTTGAAAATACACTTTAGGTCGTGCACCCGCTTCACCAAAATGATGCGCTTTTAGAATACGCTGCGTACCGGGTGTCGCGCTCGGTAAGACATGAGAGTAAATTTGGTAAGACATAACACCTCGAAAAAAGCCGTAAAACATTCGTCCAATTTGAACTTGCAACATGGTACGCTAAAACCGATTCTTAATAAAAAACAATTCCTTAAATAAAAAGGTGTAAGAAACGTAGCCGCGTTTACGTCTAAGCTTTCACACAGGTTAAAAACAAATAAAGACTATCAGGAGAAAGGAATGAAAAAATCGTTTGTTGCCGCTTCCATCGCGGCCTCACTAGCCCTATCAAGCATGGCGACTGTCGCGGCATCTGACCAAGACAATGCCAGTGTATGGCAAAAAACACTGCAACAAGCCAAAGGCCAGACTGTGTACTTCAACGCGTGGGGCGGAGCCGACAACATTAACGATTACATTCAGTGGGCCGCTGATCGCATTCAAGACAAATACGATGTCACCCTTAAACAAGTGAAATTGACTGATACATCGGATGCGGTAAACCGCGTATTGGCAGAAAAAACCGCAGGCAAAAACAGCGAGGGTTCCATCGATCTGATCTGGATCAACGGTGAAAACTTCCGCGCCATGAAAGACAACAATCTGCTCTTCGGGCCGTTTAGCCAGTCGTTACCTAACTATCAAGCATTCGTCGATGAAAACGCCCGCCAAAGTCTAACCCAAGATTTCGGTACTCCTGTCGATGGCATGGAATCCCCTTGGGGCATGGCGCAAGTCATCTTTATGTACGACACCGCGACCTTGGACAATCCGCCCAAGTCCATTGCCAAACTGCTCACTTATGCCAAAGCCCATCCTGGCCGAATCACCTATCCTGAGCCACCGCAGTTCCTTGGCTCCACCTTTTTGAAACAAGCTTTATACGAGTTAACACCGTACCGCAAAGCCTTGTCGCAACCAGTCGACACAGTGGATTTTGAAAAAATTACCGCGCCACTGTGGGACTACTTAGATCAGCTGCATAAAGTGGCATGGCGCAATGGACAAACATTTCCATCTAGCTCGGCCGAAATGGTTCGCTTACTGGATGACCAAGAAATCGACATTGCTTTGAGTTTTGATATCTCATCTGCTTCTGTGCAAATCGACAAAGGCAACTTGCCAGACACCGTGCGCTCTTATGTCTTCACTGGCGGCACCATTGGCAACACACACTTTTTAGCGATTCCTTATAACAGTAGCGCCAAAGCCGGTGCCAAAGTGGTGGCGAATTTTATGTTGTCGCCAGAAGCGCAAATCAAAAAGCAAACCCCAACGGTGTGGGGAGATTTGAGTGTGCTGTCTTACGCCAAGCTCCCTGCTGATGAGCAAGCCAAGTTTGACGCCTTGCCACGTGGTATCGCCACGTTGAGCATTGAGGAACTGGGTAAAACCTTGCCTGAACCTCATAGCAGCTGGATGGGCGCGTTAGAAGCGGAGTGGCGTAAGCGTTACGCTCAGTAATGACACGACGACTACGCTTGCCAACACTTTGTTAACAATAGCGTCAAAGTGCTCATGACGTAGTGTGAAATCAATACACGCAAACAAACTGCTAAATAAGAAGTAAGATGCCGATAAAACACGCTAAATGGATCACGGGAGTCATTTCTCTTTTGTTGATCGTCCCCATTATCATTGGCTTGGTCGGCACCTTGCTTCCCGCGTTTGCCTACTTTCCACCACTGGATGAATACCATTTCTCCCTCACACCTTGGCGCGATTTGTTTGCCCAAGGTGAATTCTACGCCAGTTTAAAACTCACATTGATAACAGGCATTGGCGCGCCATTACTGGCTCTTTGGTTGGCAATGTCATTATTGGCTTGGGGTTACCAACGGCCATTTTTTCGTAAAATTGAAGCTGTGCTCGCGCCCATTCTTGCTATTCCTCATGCAGCCATTGCCATTGGTTTGTTGTTCTTATTAAGCCCTTCAGGTTGGTTGATGCGGCTCTTTAGTCCTTGGCTCACTGGCTTTGATCGCCCGCCCAATTGGATTACGGTGCAAGATCCGCTGGGCGTATCGCTGATTCTGGCGCTGGTTATCAAAGAAATGCCTTATCTGTTATTTGTCATGCTGGCGACGATGAAAAGCATCAAGGCACGAGAAAGCCTGCAAGTCGGCCAAGCATTGGGATACAGTCGTTTCACCTTGTGGCGCAAGGTGCTCATTCCTCAACTCTACCCTATCATCCGATTGCCGATTTTTATTGTCATCGCCTTTAGTTTGACCGTCGTGGATTTGGCCTTGGTGATTGGCCCGAACACGCCATCGACTCTCGCGGTCACCTTATTGCGCTGGTTCAACGATCCCGATTTATCCATGCGATTAATGGCGAACGCTGGGGCCATTTTCCTAATGTTGGTGATTGTCGTCGTGCTAGGCGGCTGGGAAGTGGCGCACTTATTGTTTAGTCGATTAACACGTGCTGAACGCAGCAATGGCAAGCGTGCGGGTCTTACTGACTTCGCGCTTCGAATGGGTGTCATGCTCGGGTTGCTGGCTTTAATTAATGCGTTTGTTGCTCTGCTTGTACTGCCGATTTGGTCACTTACTCGACGCTGGCGCTTTCCCGATGCGCTGCCCAGTCAATGGACATGGGACAATATCGAACGCGCCACGCCGCTGTTGATGGAACTCACAAGCAACACGCTCATTATTGCGCTGATAGCCACGCTGCTGGCTTGTGTCATCAGTCTTGTGATGTTGGAAACCAAACGACATAAGATGACACATTCAGTCCAGAGCGACACGCCCCATTTATTTGATTGGCTGATTTACGTGCCCATTCTATTGCCGCAAATTGGTTTTTTGTTTGGCCTGCATGTGTTGCTGATTTATCTGAATCTCAATGGCGACCTACGGGCCATTATTGCCCTGCATCTCATGTATGTTTTGCCTTATGTGTATCTGACCCTAAAAGGCCCCTATTTAGCGTATCAAGAGGAATACTTGCAGCAAGCCAATCGGCTCAACCATCGTCCTTGGCGCAACTATCTTGTGGTCAAAATCGCCATGCTGAAACCCGCTATTTTCACCGCCTTTGCCATTGGTTTTTCTGTCAGTATCGCCCAATATTTGCCTACGCTCATTGCGGGTGAAGGCCGTTACAACACGTTAACAACCGAAGCCGTTGCCCAAGCTGCATCGGGCGATAGAAAGCAAGTGGGCAGCATGGCCATGTTGCAAGCCTTCTTTCCCATCATGGTGTTTTGGCTCGCACAATTTATTCCACCGCGCTGGACTAGGTGGCGCTTGGTATTAAAAACTTTGTTTAGCAGAAGGAAGACATCGTGCTCCGTGTAAACGCATTTTCCTTATCCTTGGGTGATAAAACGCTCATTGACGAGTTAAGTTTCGAAATCGCCAATGGTCAGGTTTTGTCTATCATGGGCCCAAGCGGCATTGGCAAATCCAGCCTACTGCATTTTTTAAGCGGTTCCTTATCGCCTAATTTGCACACCAAAGGCGAGGCTTTTTTAAATGGCGAAGACTTGCTGTCAAAATCCATTCAGGATCGAAAAGTTGGCTTATTGCAGCAAATGCCCTTGCTGTTCCCGCATATGAGCATCATTGAAAACCTCATGTTCGCTATTCCTGCTGACATCCATAAGCAAGAACGTACCCACATGGCGCTAAACGCCTTGGAAAAACTCGGCATTCCAGACAAAGCCAATGCCCTGCCAAACGAACTGTCTGGCGGTCAGCAGGCTCGTGTTGCCTTACTGCGAACCCTGCTTTCCAAACCGGATTATTTACTATTGGACGAACCCTTCAGCAAACTTGATCCAGCACTAAGACGAGACGTTCGAACTTTTGTACTCAGTGAAATACAAAAAGCCAACATCCCTGCGCTGCTGGTGACCCATGACCCAGAAGATGCCAAGGCCATGGAAGGGGAATGTTTGACGCTGGAACCTCTGATTAAATAGTGCTTTAGCGTTGCGCAATAAACAGGCTACACTGTCTGCAATAGTAAAACTGGATGATTCACTATGGGCAAAGTAATAGAAGCAACACTTCCTCACACTAGTCTCCTCACTGACCGTATTCAGCAGTCAGACTTCGTCGATTGCTATGCTGTTGAATCACAGCTTTCCCCTCGCGAAGCGGCGAATATTATTGCGGACTTTCCAGACTGGGCGAGTTTCTTGGTTAAAATTCGCAATGCCGTTGTGACCAAATTCGGCCTATTGGAAGATGTACCCGACGCTTCTGATAAAGTTGGCTTTTTTCCAGTTGAGTCTGAAACCGATCAAGAATTAATCGCTGGATTTAATGATAAACATTTAGACTTTAGAATCTCTGTCATATCTAAAGATGGTCGAGTGTTTTTATCGACATGGGTGCATCCACACAATATTGGCGGCAAAATTTACCTTAACACTATTCTCCCATTTCATATTTTGATCGTTCGTAATGCATTGGCTAGAGTTCATGCCATGAATCATGAGATAAAAACCGATTCTCTGGGGTAAATACCGCGATGCCAATGAAGTTACATCCTATCCTGCCAGAAGAATATGACCTCAGGTTTGCTATCATTAAAGACGCTATTTTTGAGCATGTTGATGCTGTCTTTGGCTGGGACGATGATTTTCAGCACCAAAGGTTGAATGAGGAATACGATCCGACTTGGTTTCATTGGATTTACCACGAAGAGCAAAGAGTCGGTTTATTTTGCTTTAAACCTTATGATGACTCTTACCATGTGCATTTTTTAGTGATTTTGCCCAATTTTCAAGGTCAAGGGCTAGGCAGAAACACGATGGACTATCTTCATCAACTCGCTCAAGCAGAACAACGAAAGTCGATCACCTTATCAAGCTTTAGTCGCAATGAAAAAGCCTTAGCTTTTTATAAAAGATTGGGGTACGAAATAACCCATGTCGAGAAAGATTTCTATTCACTGTCTCGATATTATTAACATCGACTAGATAGTTAGAAGAAAACTAATCAGCCAGTTTACAAGGAGAAAACTATGTCTGAACTCAAAAGTCAAAGACCCAATTCTACGCTAACCTCCTTGAAATTAATAAATATAACTCAGTTTTCGTTTAAAATTCCGCCAATAGATTAGCAGCAAGAAATAGATTTATAGGGTAGCGAGTTGCACTCCCTACAAAATCCCAATTATTTCTATAGTGAGTAAATTAACTTTAGAGAATACAGATCTACAGTTAGATCACTTCCAAAATATGTATCACTCGTACTAGTGTTAATGTCAAAAGAAGATTTACTATAACTTGTAGATGAGCGATACATATATTGAGCTTCAATAGAGAGATTTTCGAAATGATATCCAACACCTATTGGAATTTGAATACCACTTATAGTGTCATTAATACCATTACCAGTAAATGACCAACTATCAGAAAAATAACCAATCCCAGAATAGTAATAAACGGCATTTTTATCTGTAAAATGACGTCCAATTAAAATATTTACATCGACACCACTAACATTAATATATTCACCACCAAAGCTACATGACGTACCCGAAGGCTGGGTACACATGTCATCTTTTATCAAGCGGTATGAGCCTTCAATCAAAACATTGTCGTTAAATACATATCTTGCATCTAATAGCGGGGTATTAATGGAATCTTCGTAATCTCCAATTGAATAGCTATCTACTGTCTTAAACAGAGAGTACCCAATACCAAACTGAAAATTCGACTGTGCAATTGAGCTTGTTGAGATCAAAACCATTGCTGGAAATAAGGCTTTTTTATACATTACACATACATCCTGTAGAAATTTGATAAATTAATAAAAAAATAACATATTTTACTGAAATTACGAATGTTTTTTTACTGACTTAAATAAATTTCACATAAGAAAAACACTTTAAATTATTACACCTCCAATAAGTCAATTATTGACTGAAATAAAAATGCATCTTCTGCGCTGCTGGTGACCCATGACCCAGAAGATGCCAAGGCCATGGAAGGGGAATGTTTGACGCTGGAACCTCTGATTAAATAGTGCTTTAGCGTTGCGCAATAAACAGGCTACACTGTCTGCAATAGTAAAACTGGATGATTCACTATGGGCAAAGTAATAGAAGCAACACTTCCTCACTCTAGCCAGCTCACTGACCGTATTCAGCAGTCAGACTTCGTCGATTGCTATGCTGTTGAATCACAGCTTTCCCCTCGCCAAGCGGCGAATATTATTGCGGACTTTCCAGACTGGGCGCGTTTCTTGGTTAAAATTCGCAATGCCGTTGTGACCAAATTCGGCCTATTGGAAGATGTACCCGACGCTTCTGATAAAGTTGGCTTTTTTCCAGTTGAGTCTGAAACCGATCAAGAATTAATCGCTGGATTTAATGATAAACATTTAGACTTTAGAATCTCGGTCATATCTAAAGATGGTCGAGTATTTTTATCGACATGGGTGCATCCACACAATATTGGCGGCAGAATTTACCTTAACACCATTCTCCCCTTTCACATTTTGATCGTTCGTAATGCATTGGCTCGAGTTCATGCCGTGAATAATGAGATAAAAACCGATCCTCTAGGGTAAATACCGCGATGCCAATGACGTTACATCCTATCCTGCCAGAAGAATATGACCTCAGGTTTGCTATCATCGACTAGAGAGTTAAAAGAAAACTAATCAGCCAGTTTACAAGGAGAAAACTATGTCTGAACTCAAAAATGAACAGGCCATCGCGGAAAAATTCCTTAAAGAAATGTTGGAAGCCGATGACACAGGAAACTATGAGTTATTTGTTAAGCATTACGAAGAGAAGGATTTAGTCGGCTTTTCACCAGAACGTTTTGAGCAAGATATCAAACATATGCAAGCTAGCAACGGTAGGAACTTAGGTTACGAGTATTTTGGCTCTTTAAAAGGATATCGAGACGATAATCATGACGGTTGCTTTCGCTTTGTCTGGAAAGGTATTTACGAAAAACGCGAAGCACTTATCACCATTGGTATCCACCATAAAAACGGTACTTGGTATATTAACGAATCCAGAGTTCACTAATAGGCACCAAGGAAGATCACAGCACCCATATAGGACGATGTTTATGAAGTACATCCTTTTGCTTGCCGCTATTTTCTCGCTTTCGGTATCGGCCTCTGAGCCAACGTTAGACTGCGAGAATGCCATTACCACCTTGGATATTAATCAATGCTCCGCCATCAAACTGAAGGCGGCCAATACCGAAATGCTAACGTACCTAGAAAAAAGCTACCAACATCACGATGATGATCCAACGCTCATAAAAGCGATCAAAGTCGCCCAGAAAGATTGGCAAAACTACATGGAGTCCCATTGTGATTCGGTCTACACCCAGTGGCGAGATGGCACTATCCGCGGTGTGATGGCGATTTCCTGTAAAACCAAACTCACAAAACAAAGAACGCATGAGATCTGGCAAAACTTTTTAACTTATATGGACAGCACGCCACCCGTCTTGCCTGAGCCAAAAGATGAATAAAATCATTCAGCTGATTGAAAAAGATCAAGTTCGCATAACAGCACTAGAATGCGTCAATTCTCTAAGATTACCTCAGTGCTATATCGCGGCAGGATTTGTTAGAAATCTGGTCTGGGATTCTTTACACAATAAACAGATACCAACTGCATTAAACGATGTGGACGTAATCTACTATGACGCTAACGAAAGCAACGAGAATGCCTATCTAAAGTATGAATCACAGTTATCATCTCTAATGCCCGATCTGAATTGGCAAGTTCGTAATCAAGCAAAAATGCACTTGAGAAACGGTGATGACCCTTATTTAAACTTGATCGATGCAATGAGCTACTGGCCTGAAAAAGAAACTGCGGTAGCGATTCGTAAACTCGATAATCACGACTATGAATGCGTATCAGCCTTCGGTTTTGATACGCTATTTGACTTAAAGGTGAGCCACAACCCTAGGCGCACAAAAGCAGTATTTGAGGACCGATTAACATCAAAGCAGTGGCTTGATCGGTGGCCAAAACTCATTATTATTTCTTAGCATATCTCCTCCGCCACGCAAATCATGTCCCCCCTCTTACTCACAAGCAAATTTGTTAGTATTGTTGGCTTTTTTTGTTCTAGTTTTCCTAAAAAAAGCCATTAGCATACAAAAACGACTTACCCAGTCGGTTTACTAATAAATACAAGAAAGGAACTCAGGATGAGCTTAATTTTTCGCATAATCATGCTATTGATCGCCTCAAAATTCAAACCACGATTACCCATTATGTATCCTAAAAACACCCTGACATTACGAGTACTCCCTAACGATTTAGACATCAATTTACACATGAATAATGGTCGCTATTTGACCATCTGTGATTTATCGAGAATTGATATGTTTATTCGTACTGGCTTGGCGAGAACCATGCAAAAAGAAGGTTGGTTTCCTGTTATTGCCGAGCACACAATGAAATACAAACGCTCTCTAAAACCATTCCAAAAATACCGAGTCACAATGGAAATCACAGGATGGGACGATAAGCGATTCTTCATGGTACATACTTTTTGCGTGGGTGATAGAGTCATGGCAGAAGGCACTTCCCAAGGCTGTATCATTAGTAAAACTGGAACCATTCCCCCTGATGACGTTATAAAAACAGTAACCGATAGACTCAAAGTCAAACAACACCGACACAATAACTGATGCCATCTAAACAAAGCTTTTAGTATTTTGAGACTGTTCAAGTTTTAAACTTTTTTTCACATTCCTTAGCTATTGACCACATAATTCATGTGGTATTTTAGTGGCGTGTGAAAACAACGAGTTACTCATCTACTACTTGTTTTGATAAGGATAATCATGAAGACGTTACAACAAATTGGAGACAATATTTGGATCCATGATGGTGCCACTGTTTCTTGGTACACCATGCCCTACACCACTAGAATGACCGTTATTCGCTTAAATTCTGGGGAGATATGGATTCATTCACCAGCAAAAATCAGTGATGAGCTCATCAAGGATGTGAACGAACTGGGCAAGGTATCTTACCTTGTCTCTCCGAATAAAATTCATCATCTGTTTATGCAAGAATGGATGACACAATACCCTGAAGCGAAATCCTACGCACCGCCAGGGTTAGAAGAAAAGCGTCCAGACTTAGACTTTGATAGCGCCTTGCAAAATTCACCTGAATTGGCGTGGCAAGAAGAAATAGACCAATTGATTTTTAAAGGCAGCAAGGTCATGGAGGAAGTGATTTTTTTCCATAAAGAATCAAAGACATTGATTGTCACTGATCTGATTGAAAACTTTCACCCGAATCACTTCAAAGGCATTAAGAAGTTGCTAGCCCAAATGACTGGCATCGTAAGCCCAAATGGCAAAATGCCCATCGATTGGCGAATGACTTTTATTGGGCGAAAAGAAGTAGCAAGAGACTGCCTACAAACCATGATCAATTGGCAGCCAGACAGAATCATTCTTGCTCATGGAGAATGGATTCAGAAAAACGCCGTCAGTTTTTTAAAAAAATCCTTTCACTGGTTACAGTAAACCTCATTATTTTGGCGCTATATTTTTATATGGCGCCAAAACATTTTTAGCCAATCTATTTATCCAGCCATAAAATACATTCACACTAATATTTTTAAATTAAAAATACCTCATTAACAATAATTAACTTTGAGAACAAATAAATAACCACAAACACCATTAGACCTCTAAATTTAAATAGTAAAAAACTTATATAACTAATCATTAGAGATAAACAGAACCAATTTTCAATAAAACGCTTAATTTTAGGGCGTTTACGCGCATTTTTGGCGCACAAAAAGACACTAACACTCTTGGCAGAAATGTGAATTTTTAATATTTTTTTAACTTTTTACTTATTGCTCTATGTGTTTGTTTTGAGCGTTTTTTTTGACTTTATTTGGTTTAAATTTATTAAAAAATGGATAAAACGTTAACATTATTTTAATTCCCACCACTTGCAACCCTGTCATTATTTAATTACTACTGTAGTAAGCCATTTAAATCGCAGGCGATTTATTCCAATATATTTCAGGGAGGTATTATGCAGAGTTTATGGCAAGACAATATTATCTTTGCTGAAAACTTGCGTAAGCAATTGCATGCTCATCCCGAGCTAAGCTGGCAAGAAAGAAATACGGCTCAACTCGTGCGTAGCCAACTGGATGCGATGGATATCCCATGGCGTGCTTGTGCCGATACTGGCACGATCGCGTGGTTAAACAAAGAGGCTAAAGGCACAGCAATCGCTTTACGCGGTGACATGGATGCCCTACCCATTGACGAGCAAACAGGGAAAGAGTGGCAATCCGTCAACCAAGGCTGTATGCACGCTTGCGGCCACGATGGCCACACCGCCACCTTGCTCGCAACAGCACGATGGTTAAAGCAATTTGAAGCGGACCTTCCTCAACCCGTGGTATTGATTTTCCAGCCTGCGGAAGAAGGATTTCATGGTGCCCGTGAAATGATCAAGGATGGGGCATTAGATAACGTTGGTGCAATTTATGGTTGGCACAACTGGCCAGCTCTCCCCTACGGTACTCTGGCCTGCCCAGATGATATTGTCATGTGCGGCAACGGTACTTTTACGATCGAATTTACAGGTCGCGGTGGTCACGCTAGCCAGCCGGAATTGTGCGCAGATCCCATTCTTGCGGCCAGCGCCGTGAATCTGGCGTTACAACAGATCGTCAGTCGACGCATTGCCCCACAAGCCACTGCCGTCATCAGTGTCACACAAATACACGGCGGAACGGCACCCACCGTGATTCCAGAAACCGCGACGTTAAGCGGCAGCATTCGTGTACCTGATGAGTCAACACGTCAAAACATTAATCAGCACATTACCGAAGTAGCGACGCAAACGGCCGCCGCGTATGGCGTGGAATGCGTTGTAGAACATGATATGCGTTATCAAGCCACCATCAATCATAAAGACCAAGCTGCCCATGCACGCCATGTTTGGCAATCACTTTATGGCGATCAGGCTCTCGAACATGGACAAGCCCTTCCTATCATGGCCTCGGAAGACTTTAGCTACTATCTCCAAGCCATTCCCGGCGCTTTTGCTCTGATAGGCAGTGATGACGGCGAGGGGCACAACGTGGCTTGCCACAGTCCACATTACGATTTCAATGACCGATTGATTGCCGATGTCTGCCGATGGTTTTGCCAACTTGCTGGCCTTGCCGATCAATCACTACCCAAGCACTCACTACAAGAGTAACAACCCAAAAACACTAACCAGCAATCTTTACCAATAAGATTGATAGGAGACGTTATGACTATTTTCGAACAACGAGAATCCAACATTCGAGCGTACGCTCGCACGTACCCAACGGTTTTTGTTACGGCAAAAAACGCTCGTCAGACCGATGAAAGTGGCAAAGAATACATCGACTTCTTCGCTGGCGCTGGGGTACTGAACTTTGGTCACAATAACCCAAAAATGAAAGACGCCATGATCGACTACATGCAAAAAGATGGCGTACTCCATAGCTTGGACATGCAAACCCAAGCAAAAGCCCATTTCATGCAAAAATTCACCGATGTCATTCTAAAACCGAGAAACATGCCTCATCGCATGCAATTCATGGGACCCACTGGCACTAACGCCGTCGAAGCCGCGATGAAGCTGGCACGCAAAGCAACCGGAAGACATAACATTGTTGCCTTTAGCCAAGGCTTCCACGGTATGACGCTGGGCGCACTGGCTGCAACCGCAAACGAATATTTCCGACAAGCGTCTGGTGTTCCACTACTGCACGTTAGTCACGAATTGTTTGATCAAGAGCACGACCATGCGTCCTCACTAGCGGCATTAGATACCTTGGCAAGCCAATACCGTGACCCTTCAAGCGGTATCAAGCCACCTGCCGCCTTCATGGTCGAAACCATCCAAGCAGAAGGTGGCGTCAACGTTGCCAGCAAAGAATGGATGCAGAAACTAGAGAAAATCGCCAAAGAATTTGGCTCTGTGTTGATCGTCGACGACATTCAAGTGGGCTGCGGCCGCACGGGCTCGTATTTCAGCTTTGATGACATGGGCATCCAACCGGACATTATTACCCTAGCCAAAGGTATTGGTGGCGCAGGTACGCCCATGGCAATGAACTTGGTACACCCTGACTTAGACAAGCACTGGTCGCCCGGTGAGCACACTGGCACTTTCCGAGGACAAAACTTGTCCTTCGTCGCAGGTGAAGTGGCCTTAGATTACTTTGAAGATGACAAACTCATGTCTGAAGTCTCAGAAAAAGTAAAAGCCGTACGCGATGCACTGGAACCTTTAGTGAGCGAAAAAAGCGCCAAAGAACTACGCGGTAAAGGCTTGATTCTTGGCTTAGACATGGGCAGTGGCGAAGTCGCAGCGAAAGTGGTGCAACGCTGTTTCCAAAAAGGTTTGATGTTAGGCGCATGCGGTAGCGGTGGTCGAGTATTGAAGATCATTCCACCTTTGACTATTCCAGAAGCCGATTTAGCGGAAGGCTTGGATATTCTGAAAAGCGCAGTACGTTTTGTAATGGAGAAAGCAGCATGATTGAACGTGATGATATGACATTTACTTTCGCTGAATATCAGCGCCGTTTAGATGAGTTGCGTGCTCGGATTGCCGAGCGTCGGCTGGACGCTATTGTGATTACCGATCCAGAGAACATTGCCTATTTAACCGATTACCAAACAACGGGCTATTCCTTCTTTCAGGCGTTGGTGATTCCGCTCGAAAAAGAACCTTTCATGATCACTCGAGCACTGGAGGAATCCAATATTTTCGCTCGAACATGGGTGGAATTAACCCGCCCCTACCCAGATACGGGTGATGCGATCCAAATGTTGGTGGATGCACTGCGCGAGTTTGGTTTGGCGGATAAACGCATTGGTTATGAGCGCAATAGCTACTTCTTCCCGGCTTATCAACAGGATTGCATTCATACCACACTGAAAAACGCGAAGTTGATGGACTGTTTCGGCATTGTGGAAGAAGGTCGGATCTGTAAATCTCAAGAAGAAATCATGGTCATGCGCCGCGCTGCGCTTGCGACTGAAGCGGGCATGAAAGCAGGCATAGAAGCCTGTCATCCGGGCATCACAGAAAACGAAATTGGTGCAGAAATCGCGGCCGCCATGTTTCGCGCTGGTGGCGAAACCCCAGCCGTTATGCCCTATGTCACTTCTGGCCCACGAACCATGATTGGCCACGCGACGTTTGAAGGACGCAAAGTCCAAGCGGGCGAACATGTGTTCTTAGAAGTCGGCGGCTGTTATCGACGCTACCATACCGCCATGATGCGCACCGTGATTCTAGGCGAATTGTCCGATGCCATGTATCAGTCCCAAGAAATCATGAAGCGTGCGCTCAATGAAATCCATCGCGTAGTCCAACCGGGCATGACCGTGTCAGACGTGGATAACATGGTACGAAACATCATCATGGACAACCAAGTAGGCGCCAGTTTAATTACTCGCTCAGGTTATTCTATTGGTATCGCCTTTCCACCCAGCTGGGACGAAGGCTACATTATCAGTTTAAAACAAGGCAATTCTGCCGTGCTAAAACCGGGCATGACCTTTCATATGATCCCATGGATGTGGGGCATCGAAGGTGATAAAACCTGTGGTATTTCTGATACTATCGAAATTACCGAAGATGGTTGCCGTTCTTTCTTTACTTTGGATCGAGACTTCACTGTAAAGGCCGCAGCAATGGAAGCTCAAGAAAGCAACACCATAGATCTGTCGAGCACGGCACCTGTTAAAGAAAACACCAAGAAAACGAAATCGAACACCAAGCAAGCCGAAAAAGCGGCAAGCTAACAGGAGGTGACAATGTTAACAGCAGCCAAGTTAGAAAGTGCGACATTAGACAGTGTGAACCCTACAACAGGCGAAGCGCTACCTTCTTATGTCGCGCTCACACTCGATGAAGCACAAACTGTCATCGATAAAGTCGCCAATGGCTTCTTTGAATGGAAAAAACAAAGTTTTGCGAAACGTGCCGCATTCCTAAAAGCGGTTGCCATTTCACTGCGGGATAACAAACACGAACTGGCGGATTTAATGGCGCTGGAAATGGGCAAACCCATCAAAGAAGGTGTGGCGGAAGTCGAGAAAAGTGCATGGTGTGCCGAATATTATGCGGATAACGGTGAGGCCTTCCTAACGCCAGAAACCCTAGAGTCGGATGCCAGCCACAGCTATGTGCAGTACCCTCCGCTTGGCACGGTTTTGGGCATTTTGCCTTGGAATGCCCCTGTCTGGTTGGCTTTACGCTTTTTGGCGCCCGCTTTGATGGCGGGCAATACTTGTGTATTAAAGGCCGATCCGAATGTCCCTGCGACAGCAAACAAACTGGTTGAATGTTTTTATCACGCGGGGATTCCTGAAAATGTGGTGGCGAACTTAGCCGTGGCCAATTCGGTCGCCAGTAAAATGATCGACCACCCAAAAGTCAAAGCGGTTTCTTTTACCGGCTCAAGTAAAGCGGGACAATTTATTGCATCACAAGCGGCCGCTGGGTTAAAACCGGCGGTATTGGAATTGGGCGGTTCTGACCCTTGCATTCTGATGGCCGATGCGGATCTAGAAAAAGCGCTGGATATTATCACCCTCTCGCGCATGATTAATGCGGGTCAATCCTGCATTGCCGTGAAACGTTTATTCGTCGAAAAGTCTATTTATAGCGAAGTTTGTGACGGACTGAGAGAACGCTTTAGCAAGCTAAAATGCGGTGACCCAAGAGATCAAAGCAATAACCTTGGTCCATTAGCAAGGGAAGACCTACGCGATCAGTTACATCATCAAGTGTGCCAAAGCATTGATGCTGGAGCCCGCTGTTTAACCGGTGGCGACCTACCTTCTCGTTCTGGCTTCTTTTATCCTCCAACCCTGTTGGTCGATGTAAAACCGGGCATGGCCGTGTTTGAAGAAGAAACCTTTGGCCCTGTACTCAGCGTGACGCCGATTGACGCCATTGATGATGCATTGGAACTGGCTAACGACACCGAATATGGACTCGGTGCCAGTATTTGGACTCAAAGCCAAACCGACATTGATCAAGCGGTTGAAACACTGCAATCCGGTCAAATCGCCGTCAATGGCATCGTTAAAAGTGACCCAAGATTGCCATCGGGTGGCATTGGGAAATCAGGCTATGGCCGTGAACTTGGCCCACAAGGCATACGCGAATTTGTGAATGTTCAACAAGTCTGGATCGCTTAAAAATCTACTTAGTAATCTCCCTCTCAAGAGCCTCAATCGAGGCTCTATTTTATCCTGCTGATAAAACCACTGCCTGCCTCTACTAAAAAACTAATTCATTCATCTCTTTATGATCTCTATGTAATCTGTTTGAATAAAGGAATAAAAGTGCAAGAAAATAAGCAAGGTATTCTGTTCAATTCACTTTTTTTATACAGAATAAATAATAATATTGAGAAGTTAACTCAATAAATTTTTTTCTAAAAAATTGTCACATAACCTAGAAAATGTCTCTAAAGGTTCACAAAGAATTCATATTCTAACCAGCTATTCATTTATTTTTGGAGTTCAAATTGCGTGATGTCAATTTAATAAAGTGGTATGCCTCTGCTCCTTGGAAAATAATTTTACTGATTTCTATTGCCTTGGTTGTCTTCAGCGGGTTATTCAACCACGATGTCTGGACGCCTGATGAACCCCGTGTAGCGGCCATCGTGAAAAATATGTACCTTTCTGGTAATTTTATTATTCCCCAATTTGCAGACATTCCCTTCGTTGAAAAGCCTCCATTATTTTTTATCTTTGCTGTTTCTCTAATGCACTTAACGGGCTTAGATCCAGTGATGGCAGGACGACTAGGCCTTGCAGTATTCTGTTTGGGTTCTTTAGCGGTTACCTTTCGTCTAGCATGTCTGATCAGAAACCGAGAATACGCTTGGGTCAGCCTTGGCGTGCTAGCAACATTAGAAGGTTTTATCGTAAATTTTCATTGGTTACGTGTTGATGCTGCACTGGTGTTTACTTCTATTGCGGCTATTTGGGCCTTTGCCGAAGCCTATCTCAATTTAAAGATGCGCTATCTGTTATTAGCTGGGGCATTAACTGGACTTGCTTTTTTAAGCAAAGGCCCTATTGCGATTGCTATTTGCATCGCACCGGCTTGGTTAGCGCTTTTTATGCGCTATGTGTATTTAAGAAAGCATGAAAACACTTATCAATCCCCACCTTGGAAAACGGTTGCTCTTTATCATTTTACCGCTCTGCTCATCATGTGTTTGGTGATTGGTGCTTGGGTCTACCCTTTTTATCTGCAGGCGTCGCCTGAACTTTGGCATGCTTGGTTCTGGGAAAATCAAGTGGGTCGCATGACAGGAGCATCGACAGGAACATTAGGTCATAATCATCAAGGCGAGCCATTTTTTTATGTCAGTGGTATTTTTGAATACAGCTTTCCTTGGATAATATTTTTAGCTATCAGCTTAATTATTTCGGCAAAAAAACTGATCACACGATCTCATATACATTGGGTCGAAGCATTTCTATTTTTCTGGTTTATATTTGCCGTAGTGATTTTATCTTATTCATCTACCAAACGTTCTATGTATCTAGCACCTTTGACGCCTTTGTTTGCATTATTAGCAGCAGATGTCGCAATGAAAATACAAGGAAGCTGGGTAACTTGGTATCGGCGTCTTTGCTTAACCATAATGCTATTACTTCTAGCCATCTTTGCGGTAACACCTTTATGGGTTAAGCATTTGCCAAGCGATAAAATTCCAACAGCTCTGATGGAATGGCTCAGCACCTGGCAAATGACCGCACTTTGGGTCATATTGGCCATTGCCCTGATGATAAAAGTAGAAGCTACTCGTTGGCCTAACTGGACAAAATTGGCCCTCATTACCAGTTTATTTTTTACTGCTAATTTTTATCATCTGTTTGTCGCTATAGACATTGCCAAAGATATGAAAAAAGACCTACATACACTCGTGCAACAAATTCCGGATGAAAAACGCGCTCGCACTGCAGGCATTCGATTTACAGAAACCATGTCTTCCATCTTTTATCTTTATGAAGAGTGGCCCGTTCCATTAGTCGATAAAGAGCGTGCAAAACGCATTCTAGAAGGCAAAGATAAAGACTATGAATATTTACTTATTGACCGAAACAACACGTTACAAGAACCATTAAGCTATATTGGTTTGTCCAATGATATACCTTATGAAGTACTGGTCATTGGCCATCCTCGTAGTGATAAAGTCAAAGATGCCGTATTTTGGCTAAAGGGAAGTGTTAACTAAAACAGCTATTTTCCGATTTGAGAAAAGGGTCGAGAGGACTCCATAACCTTTTATTAAGCGTATCGAAATGAGCAGATAAAAGGCTATGGAGAAAATAAGGCACATACACGAGCCCTATTTGAACGTTAGAGAGTTGCAGTAAATACTTTAGAGAAGCTGGTTTTTTCTTGAATATCGATATTTAGGCGCAATCGGCGAGAAATATCACTGGCAGAGAAAATACCACGGATCTTATGATTTTCACGGTCGAGAACCAAACAGTGGCGTTCACCGTTGTTTTTCAAGGCATTAATTACATCTGAAATGCTCGCTTTGGAAATGTCCTGCCAATCTAATGCTTTTAGGTTCTTTTTAGCCGTCATAAGATCAGCGACGACAATTTCAGACCGCTCTATGCCCTCAGACACTTTCTGTACAATTTTGCGTTCGATAATATCATCAGAGCTGACCACTCCAATAAACTGTTTCTTATCATCGATCACAAACTTCAAACGCACGTGTTCTTTTTGCATAAGTTCTTTGGCGGTAAGTACTGGTAATGTGGACTCAACAACCAAAGGTTTGTTGTCTTGGAAATCAGTGAAAAAAAGTAATGCAGAAGATTCTATTGTAAGATCGAAATTCTCTTCAGGCCAAGCCAATTCATCAATGTCGGTTGTTGGGTAAAAGTCTAGTTTTTTCATATAAAGGCACTCCGTAGCGCGGTCAAATCATAAATCTAATATGGAATGTATCTACCCATAATCATAACTAATCATTTTGTTTAGAGTAATAGATTGCTACTAAAAATAACAATTGCAAATTTCAAGAGCAATACTAATCGTATCCTCCTGCTATTTTCAGCATACACCAAGACAAAAACATACCCAATGGGCGGATCTAATTGTTTGTATTCGTTTTTTTATCTTTAGGTTAACGCAAAAATATTCGAACAGCGCTATCTGGCAATGGTAAAGTGACGCACTATTTAAATTGCTAGGCCATGATAACGGGGTAAAAATGAACACAATCAGCCAACAATACAAGATGAAAGGAATGCTCATTACCAATCATGAACTGGAAGTTCCTTTGGATTGGCATTCATCTAGCCATAGCGACAAAATTACGTTGTTTGCTCGTGAGGTGGTGGATGTCACCCGCGCTGATGAAGAGCTGCCGTTACTACTGTTTTTGCAAGGTGGCCCTGGTGGTAAGTCCCCTCGCCCCATGCCAGGCTCACCACCCTGGATGGCAGAAGCACTAAAAACGCACCGTGTCATTTTAATTGACCAGCGTGGCACAGGCCGCAGTAGCCGCATCGATACCAATCTCATCAGCAAATTGTCTGCTGAAGAAGGCCGTGATTATCTACTGAAATTCCGCGCTGACAGCATAGTGGCCGATTGCGAACATTTACGCAAAACCGTGTATGGCGGACGATTATTTGAAACCTTAGGGCAAAGCTACGGCGGATTTATCACCTTGGCGTATTTATCATATGCACCTGAAGGTCTAGCGGCGTGCTATGTCACTGGTGGATTAGCAGGTTTAGAGGAATCGGCGCAAGAGGTGTACCAGTTAACGTACCAGCGCGTGATCGAGAAAAACCAAGAGTACTACGCTCGCTACCCAGAAGACGCCAAGGTCATGGCAAAGATTGCAAAGTGCTTAACTGACGACAAAGTGCTATTACCTGATGGTGATCAACTTACCTTAGAACGATTCCAAAGCATTGGTATTTTGTTGGGCATGGGACCGGGGATTGATCAAGTGCATTGGTTAATCGATGAAGCGTTTGCAGGCAGTGATAAGAACACACTCAGTGATGTATTTTTAGAACAAGTGATGAATCATACCAACTATCATGAAGGACCACTTTTCGCCGTCATCCATGAAAGCATTTATGGTCAAGCCAACAAGAAAACTGGCTGGGCCGCTCAACAACTGCGTGAACAATTCAGTGAGTTTGATGCGTCCCATTCGCCGCTTATGCTAACGGGCGAAATGATGTATCCATGGATGTTTGAACAAATCTCATCCTTGCGTCCTTTTGCTGGTGCAGCAATTGCCCTCGCCGATTATCAAGATTATGCGCCTTTATACGATCTGGAAAAGCTTGCACAAAATAAAGTACCTGTAGTCGCAGCGGTATATCACAACGATATGTATGTGCCACGAGAACTGTCTTTAAAAACCGCCAAGCAAGTAGCCAACACCCAAGTATGGATTACCAACAGCTACGAGCACGATGGCGTACGACAATCACCCGAAGTGTTCTGCAAACTACGCGAGTTACTGCTAGATCAAGGAGGTCCGTTAAAAGCCAAAAAATAAATTGCGCAGACAATTATGCAATTGTTCCCCATTCTCTACCGCCTCAAAGCGCTAAGATCAGAACATTGCTCACACATTAATTAGGAGTTTTTTATGGGTCACCCACTGAATTTAAGCGTAAACAACATTCAAGGCGAGAGCGTCGACCTCTCCACATACCAAGGCAAAACCGTTCTTATTGTGAATGTGGCTTCAAAATGTGGTTTAACACCACAGTACGAAGGTCTTGAAGCTTTGTACAAGAAGTACCACGAACAAGGTTTGGAAATTCTTGGCTTCCCTGCGAATGACTTCGCTGGACAAGAACCGGGTAGCGATGCCGAAATCCAAGAGTTTTGTAGCCTAACTTACGACGTGACCTTCCCAATGTTCAGTAAGATTGTGGTAACCGGTGAAGACAAGCACCCTTTGTACAAAGGCTTGATTGAGGCGGCTCCAGTGACACCAAACCGCGAAGCCATGGAGAAGATGCTGGCAGGACATAAAATCGAAGCGACCAAAGCACCAGAAGTGGTTTGGAACTTTGAAAAATTCCTAGTCACAAAAGATGGCAAAGTAGAACGTTTCTCTCCAGATGTCACACCGAAAGATGATGCATTAGTAGCGGCTATTGAAGCCGATCTATAAGTCTTTTCAAGCAAGCCATTGTTAGTGCAGTGGCTTGCTGCCCTTTCCTACTGAGTCATTCTTAACTGCCGAATGGCTTTCATACGACGCCATTTCTTGCCATTCAACTTTTTATAAATCCACAAACAGCCAATATCAAAGCCGAAATAGAAAACACTAATACCACTAGGTGGGTTACTGCTGGTGATAAAATCAATTTTCGAAAACCAAGTATCTGGCCACAGCCAACACTGGTAATAAGTGCCAAGCAATTCTAAATACACTACCATGAAAAACATAATAAGAAAGAACAGCTCGTTATCTGGTTTTCTTCTTAAAAAATACACTACGCCCAACATGCAAAGAAAGCCAAACACGTCTTTATCAAACACCAACCATAGGATTGAATAGACAATCATCCCCCAATACAGCAACGACACCACACGGGCTTTGTTTGCTTGGATACATTTTTCTTTTTGAATATAAAACACAGCCGCATAGACCAAACTATGACCAAGCGGCACATACAAAGGAACGTTTTCAAGTCGGTATTCGTACATTCCCAAAAGCAGAGAGAACACCACCTCACCAAGCAATGCCATGACAACACCGTACAGCATCAGCTTTTTAATTTTACGGGTCACGCGTAAATACACCCACGCAAAAAACAGCAATACTAAGCCATTGGTAATCCACTGGTTAAAGTAAACTTGCGCAGCCACTGTTTTGCTGTCAATGAACAGCCCGAGCCATAACACTAGCAATACGGGAAGATAAATAGAGGTAAATTGCAGTTTTGAAGTCATGTTTGAATGATAAGGAAACATGGCGCATGGCACCACTAAAAATACACACAGCTTATGTTAATTGCTTGCGATGAATATAATGCTTTGGGGTAACTCCCGCGATTAACTGACACTCACGCGTCATATGCGCTTGATCCGAAAAGCCGAATTCGATAGCAAGCTCAGCCAACTTCCTATGATTTTCTACATTTTTTAAAGCCAACAAAACGGCTCGCACTCTTCGCAATCGCTGAAAGTATTTTGGCGACATACCCAAACGGCATTGAAACTGACGCTCTATTTGACGCTGGCTAAGTGGGAGCATATCTAATAAATCTACCCTAGAAGATTGCTGCAACAAATCTACCGCTTTCAGCACAGGATCATGGTCATCGGTCATGCTAACAACTCTCTGATAAAAAGCTTTATTCAACAAATCGATACGTTCTTGAAAACTCAAACCTTCTTTTAATTGCATCAATAAAGATTGAATAAATTCAGACGCTTCCAGTGAGTCAGTCGTGCCTTGTTGTTTTACCAATTTTGTCTGGAATAAGCGCCCCATTCCAGGCTGAAAACGCACACCAACTAAATCCGTTCCAGATGGCAAATGAATAAGATGAGCATGTTGATTCGTTGCTTGGAACATCACCTGATCTTGGAGGGCTTGCTGATCGATCTTTACTGGCACTCCGCCAAGATTAAACAAGATGCCACTACCCGCATCCGCTACCAAACGGCGAGTAACACCTTGTTTATCTATTGGGACTTGTGCAGACCAAATGGCTTGCAACCACAAAGAAAGAAGCCCTTGAGGAAAATAGATATCAAACAACAAGGGCGATGACATGTTAATCCTCTCACTCACGGTGAACAGAAACGCCTTAATTTAGCGAAAACTGCCGACCTCAGGTTTAAACACTTTTACAATTCGATTCCAACTAGAAATAGCATTTATCGCAATCGTTAAATAGGTTAATCCAGATTCACCGAAATTGGCTAACATTTCTTCGTAATATACGTCATCAACAGAACGACCGGCAACAATGTGCTCTGCCCAAGCCAAAGCCTGACGCTCTTGCTCTGAAAATAGTGGCGAGTCTTGCCATGCACTTAAGGCAATTATTCTCTCGTGCTTTTCCCCCATTTCGAGAGCTTGTGTGCTATGCATATCCAAACAAAAAGCACATTGGTTTATTTGTGACACACGAAGCTTCACTAGCTCTAAAGTCATCTTACCTAAGCTTTGTATTTGTGCGAATTGCTTGCCTAAGATGTCTTCTTGCTTCAGTAAAAGCTCTATCGCTTGCGGTGCAGCAGCATAATAGTTGATACGTTTTAACATAACGAGATCTCCAAAGAATACATTTGAAGTTCAATCCTAACGATCGAAAAGCTGTATTTATTGAAGGAATTCGACATTCGACAAGAAAAGAATAAAACACACCAAACTGATGAGAGGGTATCAGCTCAGCGTGTTTTATTTCGCTTTCTCAATGAAATCGTTTACTGAATGAATTGTTCGGCCCAAAACGCCACTGGTGAAGCAATAAGAATCGTCAACGCTACCCGTTGAAACCAGACAATCAACATTTGTTTAATGTTCAATGGAATCTCGGTCGACAAAATACAAGGAATCGATGCAGAAAAGAAAAGTATCGACGAGATAGACACAACGCCAACCACAAACTTCACCACAAAAACACTTTTCGCCGCGATCAGGGCAGGAAGGAACATTTCCGCTAAACCCGTAGCGGATGCGGTCGCCACCATCATAGGGTCTGGCAATTGAGCAATCCAAGCAAATGGATAAAACAAATAGCCAATCCATTCAAACACTGGCGTATATTTCGCCAATAACAAACCGCACAAGCCTACTGACATAATCGAAGGCAAAATACTCATCGCCATCAACATGCCCTCTTTGATGTTTTGCAGCATATTGCGCCAGATCGAAGGGGCATTATTCGCCACATGGAGTCCTTCTATCGCCGCTTGCTTAAAGCGAGAATGTGGAAACACATTAACTTCTCGGTTCTCTGCTGAATCGTCCATTTTACTTAGCGGAAACAAACGGACAGTGATGGCTGTGACCACAAAGGTAATTAACAAGGTCGCCCAGAAGAATACATTCCAAACCTCCATTAATCCCAATGTTTTTGCCACTATCACCATAAAAGTAGCCGATACAGTCGAAAACCCTGTGGCAATAATCGCAGCCTCTTTCGCGGAGTATTGGCCTGATTTGTATACTCGATTGGTGATTAGCAAACCAATTGAATAGCTCCCAACAAAAGACGCCACCGCATCAATCGCTGACTTACCGGGTGTTTTAAATAAAGGCTTCATAATAGGCTGTAGCAGAACTCCGACAAACTCCAGCAATCCATAGCCAATCAAAAAAGCCAAAAACACCGCACCAATGGGTACGATCAATCCCACCGGTACAACGAGTTTTCCAAACAAAAAAGGCAACATGTCTTTTTCAAACAAAAAGGCAGGCCCCACAGAAAAAAACGCCATTAACGCGGTAATAACACCCAACACTTTAAAAAGAGACAATACAACTTGAGTCGTACTGGTACGCCAACTACCCGATATAAAAGGATAAACACCACCGGCCAAGACAACCAAAATGGCATAAACCTTTGCCATTTCTCCGAAGTCACTCCTAAGCCAAGACACGATGTGATCAAGTGGTATGGTTTCTTTCCCACCGATCGTTATCGGAACAAAAAAGACAAAAATACCAATACAACTGTACGCAATGAGTTTACATAGAGACCAAGGAGACGAAGTACCGCGCTTTAAATCTGTAGCATTCATATGAGAACTTCCTAATGAGAAGATTATTAATCATAAGACTAAAAGCAACATACATACCAACATGTATATACATATAAAAGAGGTATAAATAAGCGACTTTTGCCTAAGATTAAAATAGGGTTATTTTTATTTTTAAACACTAAAGGTTAGAATATTGCACAAATTAAGGGCGATTTAAAGAGATTTGCGCCAATTTGAATCAAACTCAAATGTGATGTGAGTTTTTTTCTCACCAATAGAAAATACAAAAACAATAAAAAACGAAAAATTGTATATACAATTGAAAGAGAAAATTGGAAAGGATCAGACTCTGGATTAGATGAGCTATACAGGTTGGTTAAACGGCTAACAGCGAACTCATCGCATAACAATGAAATTGTTTTGTCCTCATGCATCACTGTGACAGAGCGCACGTTTAGTGAGACTTCCATGTCGTCGCTTACATAATCACTCAACAATACCTGATAGCCATTGTGGTGAAAGAAAAAGCTATTTTCATTGACCAAAAGCGGTAGTCATTCATTTTCACCCTCCTTCACGAACAGGCATAACAAACCTCTCACCTTTATGTCGTGCCGTACTTATGAATGAGCGTGTCATAACCAGTTAACAAGTTAGTTGACTGATAGCCACTTACCTCTGGCACGGCCATGCCGTTCTCCATGATTGCCTGAATCAAATCCACAGCCCGCTCTGCCTCTTGCCCGATATCTATTAAATCACTTGAGTAAAGATATTGATCACCAAACAGTTCGGGATACACCTGTCGATTAGGCAATACTGGCACGCAGCCCAGAGCCACGGCTTCCAGTACGGCAAGACCTTGAAATTCATGCAGAGCCGAGGATAACACTATGTCTGACGAGGCAAGAAACTCGAGGTAATCGGCTCGACTCGGCGCAAAACCAAATTGCGTAATTCGATGAGAAAACTGAGTTTTAATTTGATCAAACTCTTTGGGAATAGAACGAAATTGTTCCCCTAAAATGGCTATCTCATAATCTACATTACGCTTTTCCAGCGCCTGTAAAATGGCTAATAGCCGATCTGGCCCCTTATCGAATTCCCAACGAGCCGACCAGACTAACTTAACTCGCTTAACGCCATGAGCCGCAATTCCTGTCACATCAGGAGAGATGCTCTCTTTCAAAGCAACCGATAAGTCCAAAGGCACAGGAAGCACTTTCGCTTTGCCTTCGGTGTCATTGAGCCAGTCGGGAGAAACATAATCCGGTAACTTCTTTAATAACGCACGAGCCCCCATAAAGAATGTAGCTTTATTAAATTCACTATTAAACATACACAAATCTGCCGCTAACGCGCTGTATAAAGTGACCATCTGAATTTCAATCAAGCCTTGCTGCTTATCACTTGCGGGATAGGCAAATTGGTTTTCATGGAAATACAGCAGCCATGGCAAATTTTGCAAGTCAGGGCAAAACGCTTTTAAACCAACACAGTCAGTCATTGATGTGGCGATCACCAGATCATACGGTTTCTCTAAGATCGCTTTAAACTTCGGATCAAAGGCAAAACTCATCGCATTACCGCGAATACGCCAAGCAAAATGTCGGGGCGGAAGTGACAAATAGCTCCACTCATGTTGTCCCAAGCCATTCATCAAGGTATTGGCCCATGCTTTATGGCTGCTGGCTTCATAAGCACTTATCAATAAAATTCGCACTGATTCTTTTCACTCACTGGTTATATTTGGCTTTTGTCTTTATTTGAACTTTGCGACTGGCTCATCGGGATGGGGTCGAATATCATGGAGGAAAATTACGAACTGCTTTAAGGAAACACATGATCATTCAACGTCACGATCAAGATATTAACACGCCAACAGGCACTATGCGCTGCACCGTTTATCGCCCTCAGGCTGCAGGACGCTTTCCTTGTATCTTCTTTTATTCTGAAATCTTTCAACAAACCGCGCCCATTGCGCGATCTGCCGCCATTATGGCCGGTCATGGTTTTGTGGTCATCGTGCCAGAAGTTTTCCATGAACTTAATCCGATCGGCACAGTGCTTGGCTATGATGATGCGGGTAAAGACAAAGGCAACGCTGACAAATTCACTAAAACCCTAGAAGCTCATGACAGTGATACCCAAGCCATGCTGGAGTATTTCGAACCACAAGATTACTGCACAGGGCAATTTGGTAGCATGGGTGTGTGTTTAGGTGGTCATTTGGCGTATCGTGCAGCACTGAATCCACGGATCCAAGCGGCTTTCTGTTTATACGCTACAGACATTCATTCCAATACGATTCCTTGCGACGAAGGCAACGATTCTTTTACCCGCACCAAGGAAATTCAAGCCGAGTTGGTCATGGTATGGGGTAAGCAAGATCCTCATGTACCAACAGAGGGACGCCAGAAAATTTATCAGCAATTGATCGATACTGACCGTTTATTCACATGGCATGAGTTCAACGGCCAACATGCGTTTATGCGTGACGAAGGTGATCGCTACGACCCTGCCCTCGCCTTAGAATGCTATAACAAAGCCGTTGCCTTGTTTCAGCGCACTTTGCACAAGGCTTAATTCAGCACAATCACAAGCGAGATGAACTTATTGCTCATCTCGCCATGTTGGTGTCAGAGCGCATTCGCCTAGCTCACCAGAGATCCACATTTCCCCGTCTTGAATTGTCACATTCAATTGCATCGAACGTGCGCAGATTTTTGACAGCGCTTCCACTTGTGCTTCAGGGAATTGCAACACTCGCATGTTATCGAATCGGCTGTTTTTACCTTTATTTTGCTCATACCAAATGTCAGATTTGTCGTTGTAGTTCACTACAACCACCTGCTGAGCGCGACCACAGGCTTTACGAAGACGCTTCTCATCTGGCTGACCAAGTTCTACCCAAAGCAAAATTTCGTCTGAATAATTTTTCTGCCATAAATCAGGTTCATCTTCAGTGCTGATACCTTTGGTGAAACTAAGTTGTTCGCCACCTTCTTTTTCATCAGCCAATAAAGCAAATGCCGCCAAACGCACCATCATGCGTTCTTCTGTCTCCGATGGATGTAATGCCAAGGTTAATTCATAACTCTGGTAATGGTTTCGATCCATATCAGACACTTGAACCGATGCTTTATAAACTGTTGCTTTTATCGCCATGAGATCTCTTACTACATTATTAGCTAAAGGAAAATTGCGAGGAATTGTACAGCAAAAAGTGACAATAATAGCGATGCAAAATCATTGTTTTATTAAGAATTAAAGTGACATTTATCAATTCAAAAAAACAAAAGTTATTTTTATATAAGTTATTGACATAAGTCTAAAAAAAAGGCTCAATAAAGGCGCTCAAACGAGCAATTATTACACAATGCAGTACGCAACGATTAAAACCCAAAGTTAAGGAGAAGCAAAATGACAACATATACGCTGAATCATTCTACTTCTTCCATGATTACTCGATGCAAATCTCGAGTAAATACAACTTTGTGCACGCGTTCAATGCCTGTGTAATACACCATTGACCGCGGAATTTACGCGGTCACCTCTGTAAGAAATCACCCCGTAAGTTCCGCCAAAATCATTATTTTGGAGAAAACTTATGAGTATTATCGCCCTTTTCAACGCTGCTAAAGAATACTTCGAAGCTCGTCGCACCCATCAAATGTTTCGTCAACTTGATGATCATTACTTAAAAGATATTGGTTTTTACCGCGAAAATGGACAGATTCGCCCTTTGTCTGGCAAAAACGACTTAGAAAGCCCAAGCCATGAGAAAACACCAATGCCACCGGGAGAGCAGCCGAGTGACGGGTAATAAGATCGTCGCCTTAGATGGCTTTGAGGTGACGGTAAACTATTAGGCCGGACGGCCAACAACGCCTTTCATTATTCGGTAATGAAAGGCGTTTTTTATCCTATAAAGCCACCAGAAACATTATTCATTTCCTAACAAATGCAGCATGTCATTACTAATACCCACTGATATTATTCACCTTGTGGGACAATCGCATAATAAAAAAGTAGAACACGAACCTATACACTACAGCTCATGATCCTTCAACAAGTCACTTTCGCTAACTTGTCCCTTAGTTGCTTGCGAAATACGGCGTATATATCTTGCTGGAGAGCGTTTATGAATATGTAACCAATTCCAAACATGAGCTTGTTTAACACCTAAAATTTGTGCAAGTGCCGTTTGACTTCCTACAATTTCGACTGCTTTTGCAATGGCTGACATATGACCTCCTTAACAACCTTAATTGTATTTGATGACAGTTTTTATTGTTTGTCAAATACAGATAAAGTTGTAATTATTCATTTATGACTATTGCAGACCGCGTTAAACAAAAAAGAATCGACCTTAAACTGACTCAAGCTGAGTTAGCGAAGCGCGTTGGCATCACCCAACAGTCGCTACAGAAGATAGAAGATGGCAGAACTCAAAACCCACGCAAGTTAATTAATCTGGCCAAAGAGCTACACTGCAATCCAGAATGGTTGCTCATGGGGTCAATCTCAGAAGTGAATGAACCACCATCTAACTATCACAACACCAATAGTAAACTAAGCTCAAAGCAGACAAACCTACGACCAATTGTTACCTTTGAACAAGCAGCCAAATGGTCTCAACACAATACGAAAACAATCGAATATGAAAATTGGTTAGACGCCCCAGAATCGACCCCAGTCTCTGCTTTCTGGCTAAAAGTATCAGGGGATAGCATGAATGCAAGCTCAGGTATTAGCATTCCAGAAGGATACTTTATTTTAGTTGACCCGAGTCTCTCGGCAAATAATGGCGATTTAGTTATTGCAAAGTTAGCCAGAAGCAATGAGGCCACATTCAAAAAGCTTTTCATTGATGCAGGCCAAATCTATTTAACCCCACTAAACCCGAACTATAAACCAATAGAGGTTAGCAGCGCCCCTGAGATCATAGGAGTTGTCACTCAAGCTCGATTTTTGCTTTAGACTATATACAACAACTTCCCCCACGAGATAACGTAAAAACACCTTACATTGTTGACACACCAACAATATAAGTTGTATTTTAAAAAAAGCACAACCAAAGGATAGGAATTATGCTCGTCATTACTAGACACCCAGGTGAAACCATCAATATCGGTGACGATATTGAAGTAACAGTATTAGGGATTCAAGGAACTCAAATTCGCATTGGCATTAAAGCCCCAAAGAAAATCAGTGTTCATCGAGAAGAAATCTACAAACGCATTCAGGCAGAAAAACCAAAAGAGACACAAAACCACTCTCTCGAAGAGACTGAGCCAGTGTAATCATGTTAATTACAGTCTCCTCAAGAAATATCCCTACAAAATGTATGTATGGTCCGCCTCATTATTACAAATGATATTTTCGATAACGAGGTTGGTTTGCGTTAATGTATTCGGAGTCGATATTAGGCTTCGCCTCGCTCCACGATGAGATCTGCGTTAGATCGTCTTCAAAAAAACCATAGCATTTTCTGCTGTTTTTTATGTCAGGCCTTCAATCTAGTGGTCTGACTGTTCTGTCATCTTTTTTATCATCTGCAAACTCGGGTTATACTCTTATTTCAAACGCTTGTTGTGTCTTTAATACTGACCAAGCTATTCGTACTAACTGATTCGCCAATGCCACCACGGCAATGTTAAAAGGTTTCTTTGCTCGCAACGCAACAATCCACTTCCCAAAACAAGTTCGGCTTTATCTAACCTCGATAAAATCGCTCTGATTCCATGAATAAACAGTGTCCTGAGGGAT
>NZ_CP025572.1:2620738-2711010 GCF_018336975.1 Marinomonas sp. CT5
GTGGCGGAATGGACGGGACTCGAACCCGCGACCCCCTGCGTGACAGGCAGGTATTCTAACCAACTGAACTACCACTCCGTTGTATAAGCTGTTTAGCCACTGTCTTATAAGTGGTGGGTGTGGAGAGGTTCGAACTCCCGACATTCGCCTTGTAAGGGCGACGCTCTCCCAACTGAGCTACACACCCGACTCGTAGTTTTACATCTTGTCGAAAGATGGCGGAATGGACGGGACTCGAACCCGCGACCCCCTGCGTGACAGGCAGGTATTCTAACCAACTGAACTACCACTCCGTTGTATAAGCTGTTTAGCCACTGTCTTATAAGTGGTGGGTGTGGAGAGGTTCGAACTCCCGACATTCGCCTTGTAAGGGCGACGCTCTCCCAACTGAGCTACACACCCATCATAATGATGGCATTTCTTGCAACTTACTTCTCATTAAAAGTAAGTGGCGGAATGGACGGGACTCGAACCCGCGACCCCCTGCGTGACAGGCAGGTATTCTAACCAACTGAACTACCACTCCGTTGTATAAGCTGTTTAGCCACTGCCTTATAAGTGGTGGGTGTGGAGAGGTTCGAACTCCCGACATTCGCCTTGTAAGGGCGACGCTCTCCCAACTGAGCTACACACCCAATCATATTTTACATCTACATGATGAGGAGCTCTTAACTCCCTCTGGCAAGCGCTTTATTAAGATAGACTCTTAACTTAGCCACTCGACAATTCCATTTAGCTATTAAATGGTGCCGCCACCAAGAGTCGAACTCGGGACCCTCTGATTACAAGTCAGATGCTCTACCAACTGAGCTATAGCGGCTTAACGCTAAATCAAATTGTAAACTTACGAACACATTGTAAGTAAATGGTGCCGCCACCAAGAGTCGAACTCGGGACCCTCTGATTACAAGTCAGATGCTCTACCAACTGAGCTATAGCGGCATTACATGACGCAGTTTACTTTTAAAGACTTCCTAAGAAGTGGTGCCGCCACCAAGAGTCGAACTCGGGACCCTCTGATTACAAGTCAGATGCTCTACCAACTGAGCTATAGCGGCTTCAATAAAAGCAAAATCTTTTTTTATTTCCTTACCAAAGCAGGAAACTTCGACCAAAATATGGTGCCGCCACCAAGAGTCGAACTCGGGACCCTCTGATTACAAGTCAGATGCTCTACCAACTGAGCTATAGCGGCATTTCTCAAATTTTGGTCGGGACGGCAGGATTTGAACCTGCGACCACTAGCACCCCATGCTAGTGCGCTACCAGGCTGCGCTACGCCCCGAAACTGACAATTAAAAAGTTAAACTCTGTCCCTGTCAGCGGGTGCGTATATTACTATAACAAATTGAAAAGGGAAGACTTTTATAAACTTTTTTTCAATTTAATCATACCGCTAGAGTTTTCGTCATTTATCGCTTAAACATTGATCTAAATAAAATTCTACTTTCTTTATCCTTTGTCAATCCAGTAAAAATCAATGCCAATCAATTTAATAGCGGATAAACTGCCATGCAAAGCCATCTCATACAAAAAAGCCACCCTAAGGGGTGGCTTTTTAAAACACTTCAATGATTACTCTTGCATATAGTCTTCTACTTTAGACTTAAGCTTCTGCCCAGGTCGAAAAGTAACAACTGTACGCGCAGTAATTGGGATTTCTTCTCCCGTCTTAGGGTTTCGACCAGGACGCTGACTCTTTTCACGCACTTCGAAATTACCAAAGCCCGACAACTTAACTTGCTGTCTTTCTATTAGTGAGCCTCGCACCACATCGAAAAAACCTTCAACAAGATCTTTCGCATCTTTTTTACTAAGACCAATTGAATCCACTAAATTTTCAGCAAGGTCCGCTTTTGTCAACGATCCCATAAATCTACCCCCTTACAACGGCTCCCAACTGCTCAGACAAGGCTGCAACAGTTTGTTCGACTGAGTTGTTCACTTCTTCGTCACTAAGAGTGTGTGAAGGATGCTGCCACGTCAAGCCCAAAGCGACACTTTTTTTCGTTTCATCAATGCCTTGCCCTTGATAAACATCAAAAACCAACACATTTTTCAGAGCTTCACCAGCTGTTTCAGCGATAACTCGTTCCAACTCACTAACTGGAACAGAGCGATCAACCAACAAAGCCAGATCACGACGAACCTCAGGGAAACGAGAAACCGCTTCATACTCAGGCAAGGTCGCATTCAATACAGCATTTAACGCGATATCAAACACATAAATTGGCTGGTTAGCACCTAACGTTTTAGATAATTGAGGGTGCAACTCCCCCATCAAACCAATAAATTGGCCATCTAAATAGATGTCAGCAGAACGACCCGGATGCAAAAACTCACACTTAGAGCGCTCATAAGTCGGCTTACCGCCATTATTCACATCAAACAAGGCCTCAACATGAGCTTTTAGATCGTAGAAATCTACTTTTTCACTACCGTGATACCAAGCTTCAGTATGACGTGAGCCCGCAATCAAGCCAGCTATCTGCTCTTGCTGGTCCAATTCAGCCAAGGCTTCAACAGAGCCAATAAAACGACGACCCGTTTCAAATAAACGAACGCGCGATTGTTGGCGATTTTGATTATGAAGATACGCTTTAACTAAGCCAGGAACTAAACTTGGGCGCATCACCCCCATGTCTGCCGAAATAGGATTCGCCAGTGGCACAGGCTCAATGTGAGGTAAAAACTGCTTACTCAACACAGGATCAATGAAGCTGTAGGTCACAGCCTCTTGATAGCCTTGAGATACTAAAATAGAACGCAATACTTGAATCTGTGTTTTTGATTCAGACAAAGGCGTAAAATTCACCGCAGCTTGAGGCATAGAAGAAGGAAGATTATCGTAGCCGTAAATACGAGCAACCTCTTCAATCAAATCCGCCTCAATTGCTATATCAAAGCGATGTGATGGCGCTTTTGTAACCCAAACGTCATCAGTAACTTCAACCATCTCTAAACCAAGACGTGTCAATATATCCGTCACCAAGTCTTTGTCGATAGACATTGCCAAGTACTGATCCAGCTTTTTGCGGCGCAATGTAACAGAAGCCGCCTCAGGCAAGGAAGACGCTTTTACAGCTGAAGTAATTGGCCCGACTTGACCACCTGCTATTTCAACAATTAACGCTGTCGCTCTTTCTATCGCTCGCTCTTGCAGTGTGGCATCAACACCTCGCTCAAAGCGATGAGAGGAGTCTGTATGCAAACCGTAAGAACGCGCTTTACCAGCCAATGATAGCGGCGTAAAGAAAGCACTTTCAAGAAAGATATCTTTTGTTTCAGCGTTAACACCAGAACCTTCGCCACCCATGACACCAGCAATAGCCAGCGAAGACTTTTCATCAGCGATGACCAAAGTATCATCTCTCAAGGTCACTTCTTGACCATCAAGCAAAACAATTTTTTCATCTTGATTTGCCATTCGAACGACAATAGAACCCGTCAAATTAGCCAAATCGAACGCATGCATAGGCTGACCAAGCTCAAGCATCACATAATTAGTAATATCAACAACAGGGTCAATAGAACGAATTCCACTACGACGAAGCTTTTCCACCATCCATAAAGGCGTTTGTGCTTTAACGTCAATGCCACGCACAACACGACCTAAATAACGAGGACATGCATCCGCTGCGTCTACACGTACAGGGAAAGTATCATCAATATCAATAGCAGAAGGCGTTACATCTACAGGCGTAACATCAACTTTATTCAAGACACCCACTTCACGAGCTAGACCAGCAACACTCAAACAGTCACTGCGGTTAGGTGTTAAGTCAACATCAATAATCTGATCATCAAGCCCTAAAAAAGCACGGAAGTCTTCACCCGCTTTGGCAATAGCCGGCAACTCCATAATACCATCATGATCATCGTTCAACCCCAGTTCAGAAGCAGAGCACAACATACCAAAAGACTCGACTTGACGAAGTTTGGCTTTTTTAATTTTAAAATCCGCACCCAAAACCGCGCCAATTTTAGCAAACGGGATTTTGATACCTGGACGCGCATTTGGTGCACCACAAACAACCTGAAAGGTTTCTGCACCATCAGACACCTGACATACTTGCAGTTTGTCAGCATTTGGATGAGGCTCAGCACCGACAATTTCACCTACAACAACGCCTGAAAACTCAGAGGCGACAGGTAGGACTTCATCCACTTCAAGGCCAGCTAACGTTATCTGAGCAACCAAATCATCGCTACTGATGTCTGGATTGACCCACTCTCTTAGCCAATTCTCACTAATTTTCATAAAAACATCCTAGGTCGACTGGTTACTTGAACTGTTTAAGGAAGCGCAAATCGTTTTCGAAGAACATACGAAGGTCATCTACTTTATAACGCAGCATAGCAAAGCGCTCTACGCCCATACCAAAAGCAAAGCCGGTGTATTTCTCTGAATCGATTCCGGACATCTCAAGCACCTTTGGATGAACCATGCCACAGCCCAGCACTTCTAACCAAGACTCTTCGCCTTTGCTGTTTGTACGCATGATATCCACTTCAATAGACGGCTCGGTGAACGGGAAATAACTTGGACGAAAACGCACCTTCAAATCATCCTCAAAGAAGACATTCAAAAACTGCTGCAAAATACCTTTCAAATCTGCAAACGAGATATTTTCGTCTATTAACAAACCTTCAACCTGATGAAACATAGGTGTGTGGGTTTGATCCGAGTCGCAACGGTAAACTCGACCAGGACAAATAATTCGAATCGGCGGCTGAGTAGACTCCATCGTACGCACCTGTACTGGAGAAGTATGCGTTCTCAATACAGTTGATGGATTAAAATAAAAAGTGTCTTGCATCGCACGTGCAGGATGGTGAGCCGGTATGTTTAGAGCTTCAAAATTGTGGTAATCATCTTCAATTTCTGGGCCTGAGGCCACATCGAAGCCAATTCCACGAAAAAAGTTTTCGATACGCTCCATGGTACGTGTCACGGGATGCAATCCACCCACTTCTTGACCCTTACCAGATAGAGAGATATCAATTGTTTCAGTCGCAAGTTTTGCATCTAGCGCCGCTTTAGCAAGTGCCGCTTTGCGCTCAGTAATTTTTTCCTGAACTTGCCCTTTTGCTTCATTGACCATTTGACCAAATTTTGGTCTTTCCTCTGCAGAAACATTACCAAGCTGTTTCAACAAAGCAGTCAAAGCGCCCTTTTTACCCAAATAATGTACACGTACATCATCCAGTGCGGACTCACTCTCAGACGCAGCTACTGCGCTTAGCGCATCAGCAAGAATCTGCTTTAGGTTCTCCATTTATACACTCCAAAAAATAAAATAGGGGAAGAACCATTGGCTCTTCCCCTATCAAAGACTGCATTGAGTAGTTCGTTCTTTTAAGACTGAATCTATCAAGATCGAACCACCCTAAGGCTACGTCAGAAATTAAGCCAAGCTTGCTTTCGCTTTTTCAACGATAGCAGCAAAAACTTCTTTCTCGTACACAGCTAGGTCAGCCAAAACCTTACGGTCAATTTCAATAGCTGCTTTTTTCAGACCAGCAATGAAACGGCTGTAAGATAGACCATTGATACGTGCAGCAGCGTTGATACGAGCAATCCACAATGCGCGGAATTGACGTTTACGCTGACGACGGTCACGGTATTGATACTGACCAGCTTTGATAACAGCTTGTTTTGCTACACGAAATACACGGCTACGTGCACCGTAGTAACCTTTAGCTTGCTTTAAAATCTTCTTGTGACGGCGACGAGCCTGAACACCACGTTTTACGCGAGGCATAATATAAACCTTATACTAATAAATTAATGAACTAAAAAAATCTAAACTTAGATGTATGGCAACATGCGTACAATTAACGCTTTGTCGCTTTGCGCAATCTGGTTCATAGAACGAAGATGACGCTTACGCTTAGTCGATTTCTTAGTCAAGATGTGACTAGTATGAGACTGCTTATGTTTAAAACCATTCGCGGTACGTTTGAAGCGCTTAGACGCGCCACTGTGTGACTTAATTTTGGACATGATAAAACCACTCTCGCATTCGTTAATGTTAGTGTAATTTCTTAATATCTAATGTTTTAAGAGCCTAAGCCCTTAAAACACAGTTATTTAAAATTACTTCTTCTTTTTGGGGCCTAGCACCATCGTCAATTGACGACCTTCCATTTTCGCGGCTTGTTCAACTGCACCATATTCCTCTAAGTCTGCTGCGACTCGATTCATAAGCTGCATACCAAGCTCTTGATGGGCCATTTCACGACCGCGGTATCGTAGCGATACTTTGGCCTTATCCCCGCCTTCAAGGAAACGTATCAGGTTGCGGAGTTTTACCTGATAATCTCCTTCCTCCGTCCCTGGACGGAATTTCATTTCTTTTACTTGGATCTGCTTAGCATTTTTCTTTTGAGCGGCTTTCGCCTTCTTCGCTTCGAAAATATGCTTACCGTAGTCCATTATTTTGCAAACAATGGGATCTGAATCAGCAATTTGCACTAAGTCTAACGTGGCTTCTTGAGCCGCTTTTAGTGCCTCTTCCAGAGAGACAACGCCAACTTGTTCACCATCAGCAGCGATTAAACGCACTTCGGTTGCTCGAATGTTCTCGTTGATTAGAGGACGCTGCTTACTAGCAGAACGCCCACGATTCATATTACCTTTTATAGTACTATCTCCACTTCTTGTTTACGGCTACGGCGAGCAATTTCTTGTTGAAGCAAACCTTCAAATTCGGAAATACTCATCACTCCAAGATCTTCGCCGGTACGAGTACGAACAGCAACTTGTTCCTGCTCTACTTCTTTATCGCCGACAACGATCATGTACGGCACTCGTTGAAGAGTATGCTCGCGGATTTTAAACCCGATCTTCTCGTTTCTCAAGTCAAGTTTTGCTCTAAAGCCATTTGAATTCAATCTTTTTTCCAAATCAGAACAGTATTCTGCTTGGCGATCAGTAATGTTCATGATAACAACTTGTTCAGGCGCAAGCCAGACCGGAAAGGCACCTTCTGTCTCTTCGATCAAAATACCGATGAATCGCTCAAGCGATCCAACAATAGCACGGTGCAACATAACCGGTGTTTGGCGTGAACCATCTTCCGACACATATTGCGCCCCTAAGCGAGTTGGCATAGAGAAATCTACCTGAATAGTACCACATTGCCATACTCGGCCAATGGCATCTTTCAGAGAAAACTCAATTTTAGGGCCGTAGAATGCACCTTCACCAGGTAATTCTTCCCAATCCAGTCCAGCAGAATCTAGCGCATCAGACAGCGCTTTCTCTGCTTTATCCCAAACTTCATCAGAACCAACGCGCTGCTCAGGACGAGTAGACAAGCGATAAACAATGCTGTCAAAACCAAAGTCAGCATAAACCTCGTGTAGCAAATCGATAAATTCAGACACTTCTTGCTGAATTTGTTCTTCTGTTACAAAGATATGCCCATCATCCTGAACAAAGTTACGTACTCGCATAATACCATGCAATGCACCAGAAGGCTCATTACGGTGACAAGAGCCAAATTCCGCCATACGGAATGGCAAATCACGGTAGCTTTTAAGACCTTGATTGTATACTTGTATATGACAAGGACAATTCATCGGCTTAACCGCATAGTCACGATTTTCTGAGTGCGTCGTAAACATGTTTTCATGATACTTACCCCAGTGCCCAGATTTCTCCCAAAGCACGCGATCAACGATCTGAGGCGTTTTCACTTCTTGGTAATTGTTATCAAGCTGTTTCTGACGCATGTACTGCTCAACAACTTGATACAAACGCCATCCTTTAGGATGCCAAAACACCATACCAGGCGCTTCTTCTTGCACATGAAAAAGGTCCAGCTTCTTACCTAACTTACGATGATCTCGCTTTTCAGCTTCTTCAATACGTGTCAGATAAGCTTTTAATTCTTTTTTGTCGTTCCAAGCCGTACCATAAATACGCTGCAACATTTCATTGTTTGAATCACCACGCCAGTAGGCACCAGCAAGCTTCATCAATTTAAAGTGACGCAAAACGCGAGTATTTGGTACGTGAGGACCACGACACATATCCATGTATTCTTCGTGATGATACAGACCAACTTCTTTTGTCGAGTCATCCATGTCATCGATCAACGCGACTTTGTAGCTTTCACCACGATCAACAAACTGCTGACGCGCTTCCGCTATTGGCGTCATTTTCTTAACAACATCGTAATCTGTCTTAACCAACTCAGCGATGCGCTTTTCTATGGCGGCTAAGTCATCAGGCGTAAAAGGACGCTCGTAAGCGATGTCGTAGTAAAAACCTTCATCTATGACAGGACCAATGGCCATTTTCGCCGTTGGATAAAGTTGTTTAACGGCATGACCAACAAGGTGAGCAAACGAGTGACGAATAATCTCAACACCTTCAGGGTCTTTCCCTGTGATGATGCTTAATTTTGCGTCTTCAGAAATAAGTTCACACGCATCAACAAGTTGATCATTTATACGACCGGCAACTGTTGCCTTAGCCAAACCAGGACCTATGTCCTCGGCGACTTGCATAACCGTTACTGGATTTGAAAAAGAACGTTGGCTGCCATCAGGCAAAGTAATTACAGGCATTTTATTCCCCTATCGGAGTCAGTGGTGCTCCATACCAAAGAGCACATGTAAATTTCAGGGCATAAATTATCATTTTTCGATTATTCATGCGAATCTAATTTTAAATAAGGAATTATTCTGCATGTAGCCGCCATCGACAAAAATCAAGCCCTTTTTCTACTAATAAGCCATAGACATTCTCTTCATGCAGGGTAAAATTGGCGTCCGTTTCACACAGACTTCATTTACTCAAAGGCACTATGGATCTCAATACTCTTGACGACTACTGCATCGAGACTACTCAAGCAGAACCAGACCTATTAATTGAGTTGGTTGAAAAAACCTACTCTGATATGGGCTACCCAAATAAGTTATCAGGAAAAACCATTGGCCGTACCTTGAAGCTTCTGGCAAAAATATCACAACCAAAGCGAGCATTAGAGATCGGTATGTTTACTGGTTACTCAGCCCTGTCTATTGCTGAAGGCATGCCCGCAGATGGTGAGCTTATTTGTTGTGAAACCAACCCAAGAGCAATTGAGTTTGCTCAATCTTTTTTTGATCGCAGCGAGCATGGCAAAAAAATCACTGCTATTTTTGGCCCTGCCCTCGACACCATCAACTCCCTTGAAGGGAAATTCGACTTTGTCTTTATTGATGCTGATAAACGCAATTACCTAAATTACTACGAAGCAGTACTACCGCTGGTTAGATCAGGTGGCCTTATCATCATAGATAACTCCCTATGGCAAGGAAGAGTCCTAGACCCGAAAGAAAACAGCGATATCGCTGTCAACGAAGTCAACCGCTTAATTGCGCAAGACAAACGAGTTGAAAACGTTCATCTGAACGTTCGTGACGGTCTTAATATCGTCGTAAAACACTAACCCTATTTCTTATAAAGCCCAGTCACCTTTGGGTCCCCCTAGGTGACTGGGCTTTATGTGCTATTAAAAAGATATTACGTAAGAGGCAGCGATTTTGGTCGTTTTTAAAATCACAAATAACATCTCCGGCAAACACTACATTGGAACGTCTTTCAATAGTGGCTTTCAACGTTTCGAACAATATGTTGAAGCCACTCAAGAAGGTTTGGACTTTCCTCTATACAACGACATTAGGGAGAATGGCGTTGAAGCTTTCACAGTGGAAGAACTATTTGAAACAAGCGACAAAGAAGAACTTTACGAACTAGAAACAGACTATATCTCTATCTACAATGGAGAAAGTCTGCGCGGCTACAAAATTGCCCAAACAGCCGAAAAAGCCACAAGTTTAAACTTTGGCAAAAAAGCTTTGTTTGATGCAAACGGTGTTTCAACTGCTGAGCAACCTAAGAAAACCAGAAAAACTGCAGCAAAGAAAACCGTCGACATCCCAAAAAAAACCATTGAACCAGCACCAACAGCCAAATCCTTCTTTGGCGAGCTCATTGGTGAAGATAGATTAGACGCACCGCTTACATCAACTCCTGAAAAGAAAAAAGCCCCAGCTCGAACAAAGAGCAAGGCAAGCATTCAGAAGATGCTAAGCGAAGCTGAAAAAGCCGCTAAAAAAGAACGCGAAGAAAAGCTTAAGCAGCAACAACAAGCCGAAGCAGAAGAAATGGCGCTTATCATGGCCAAGATAGATGTGACATCCAAATCTGCCACCTCGGCATTCCGTCGTCGTAAAGGCTAAGAACCCTTAATACAAAAAAGCTCAGTTATTTAACTGAGCTTTTTTGTTCTTATCATGCAAATTAAAACAACTTACGATCTTGCTTTCTTAAGCGTATCCGAAATCATAAACGCCAACTCTAAAGACTGATCTGCATTTAAGCGAGGATCACAGTGAGTATGATAACGATCCGCCAAATCCGCCTCCGTTACCTCAAAAGCACCACCGACACACTCAGTCACATTTTGACCTGTCATTTCAAAATGAACACCGCCAGCATAACTACCTTCTGCATTATGGACTTGGAAGAACTGCTGAACCTCTTTCAATACATCTTCAACACGGCGTGTTTTATAACCCGTAGAAGCTTTGACAGTATTACCATGCATTGGATCACTACTCCAAACCACTTGCTTCCCTTCACGCTGAACTGCCCGAATCAATTTAGGCATACCTTCTTCAACTTTATCAGCCCCCATGCGCACAATAATGTTTAGACGGCCCGCTTCATTATTTGGGTTCAAAACGTCACACAAACGAATTAGATCTTCCGGATCCATCGTTGGTCCAGCTTTTACACCGATTGGATTTTCAACACCACGCAAGAACTCAACATGAGCGCCATCAATTTGACGGGTTCTATCCCCAATCCACAACATATGTGCAGAGCAATCATACCAACCGCCAGTCAAACTATCTTGACGCGTCAAAGCCTGCTCATATGGCAACAATAATGCTTCATGTGATGTATAAAAATCCGTCTCTTTTAATTGTCCTAAACCAGGCCCGATGCCACAAGCTTCCATAAACTGAAGCGCATCATCAATTTTATCCGCTACCCCTTGGTAGCGACCGCCGGCTGGACTGGCATTCAAAAAGTCCAAATTCCACTGATGCACTTGATGCAAATCCGCAAAACCACCTTGAGAAAAAGCGCGAAGCAAGTTCATGGTCGATGCACTTTGATTATAAACCTGCACCAATCGCTCAGGATCAGGAACCCTCGCAGACTCACTAAAATCAATACCGTTAATGATATCGCCGCGGTAGCTAGGAAGCTCAATGCCACCAACCGTTTCTGTACCAGCCGATCTCGGCTTAGCAAACTGCCCCGCCATACGCCCCACTTTGACAACAGGACATTTTCCGGCATAAGTTAGCACCACAGCCATCTGCAGCATAACTTTAAACGTATCACGTATATTATTCGCATGGAACTCCGCAAAACTTTCAGCGCAATCCCCACCTTGTAACAAAAAGGCCTTCCTATTAGCCACTTGTGCCAGCGCTTCTTTAAGCTGACGAGCCTCTCCAGCAAAAACAAGAGGAGGCATTTTTCCTAAGGTATTCTCCACTTGAGCCAAATGCTCAGCATTCGGGTAAACAGGCTGCTGTAACGCTGTTTTCTCTCTCCAACTTGTTAAGTTCCACTGTGACATAATTCTCTACAACCTTATTCTTACTTATTTTTTTACTAAATTAACGAGCAACAACCCAAAGTATTTCTGCGTCTTTAGCAGACAAAGAAACAACCGCATGCCCCATAGTGGCATCATAATACACACTATCGCCTTCTTTTAATTCAATCGGTTCATAGAGCTCAGAGAAAAAATTAATTTTACCTTTCAAAACCAATAAGAACTCTTCACCATCATGTCGAACCCATTCTTTAAATTCAGCAAATGATCTAGCCCTAACCGTTGTTTTAAAAGGCACCATTTTCTTACGACTAATAGAGTAATTTAACAACTCATGCTCATAGGTCGCCGTAGGGTGTGGCTCACCTCTGCCTTTACGAGTAATATCTCGACGCCCAGCAATAGAATGCTCACTTGCCTCTACAAAAAGCTGCGGCAAATCCATCTCAAGACCATTAATGAGCTTCTGAACGATAGTGAAACTAGGAGACACTTGGTCATTTTCAATTTTTGACAAAGTGGATCGGGCTATTCCCGTTCTTTTCCCCACTTCCTCAAGCGTCCAGCCTTTCGCTAAACGGATTTCTTTTACTCGCTTACCAAGCTCTAGCGGTTCAACAAACCGATCTGGATCTGACGCTGTTGCAGTTTCTAGTGATGGACGACTAACCATAATTTACCAATACTACTTTATATAAAAAAACAATTCTCACTATGGCTTTAACAATGGCGCCATAGCCGCAGAACAACGAGAAAGGTCAAACCCTTTACCTGAAACATAAGACACTAGATCACTGGCATCCTGACCGTTACCATTTTCCATCAACACCCACAACACAGAAGAACGAGTACCCGTACGACAAAATGCCAAGGTTTTCTTTTCTTCCGAAATAGCCTGTTCTTGAGCTTCAACCTGCTCTTGCGACAACTTAGAAAGGTCTATCGGATTGGCAACATATTCCATACCCAGAGACTCAGCAGCAGTACGAATAACATCACCCGCAGGTTGATCATCAGACTCACCTTCAGGACGATTATTAATAATTCGCTCAAAACCCTGCTCTTTTAGTAAAGCAAGATCAGACTCGCTCAATTGTGGAGCAACAAAATAAGATGCATTAAGCTGAACAACATTATTCATAAACTTTTACCTATATTAAATTAAGAACGATAAAGGACTTTTATAAGATGAAAACCAAATTGTGTCTTAACAGGCCCCTGGATCTTATATAAAGGGCCACCAAATACCGCTTTATCGAAAGCCGGCACCATATCACCTTTACGAAACTCTCCTAAATCTCCCCCTTTCTTACCAGAGGGACAAGTAGAGAACTGTTTTGCCAATTTATGAAAGTCAGCTCCCTTATCAAGTTTCTGCTTTAAAGACTCCGCTTCTGCTTTTGTCTTTACTAAGATATGACATGCACTCGCCGTTGACATTAACCCACCTACCGATCAAATTTACTAGATAAAACATGTTAACCTATTTAGTATGAAGAAATTAACTACAAGCCATCATTAACTTTAAAATAATATATACGCGAAAGCAGTCTTAACCCCTTATATAGGCAATTTCAAAATATGAGCACATATGCAGCAATTAGCGACCTTTCTTTTCTTTTAGTTGAACCCTCAGACACTCAAAAGAAAATCATCACAAAAGCGTTAGAAGATGCAGGCATAAAACAAATAGAATATGCTAATAATATTGAAGAAACCCTGCAGTCACTTTCCACTTTTCCGCCAGACCTTGTTATTTCGTCCATGTACTTACCTGACGGTTCAGCAAATGACTTAATAGACAAAATAAGAAAAAACAAAGATACGGAAAACCAGTGCTTTATGCTCATCTCTAGCGAAAGGAATAGAGATCATCTGGAGCACTTAAGACAATCTGGCGTTCTTGCCATACTTCCAAAGCCATTCAATCAAAAAGATCTAACCCGCGCCATTCACGCCACCCTAGACCTAATTGTTGAAGAAGAAATCGACTTAGAATTATTTGACCCTAGAACACTTCGTGTACTAGTAACTGATGACAGCAAAATGGCTAGAAAACATGTCAGTAAGACCCTCAACACGATGGGAATCGAAGACATTCAATTCGCCGTGAATGGCAAGGAAGCCATCGCTCTTCTTAATGAAGCAGAATTTGACTTGATTGTTACCGACTACAATATGCCAGAAATGGACGGAAAAGAACTAACCGACGCAGTACGAAAAGACCCTTCCATAGCCCACATACCTATCCTAATGGTAAGTTCTAACTCTGAAGACAGCCAATTATCAAACATTGCTCAAGAAGGCGTAGATGCTATATGCGGAAAACCTTTTGAACCAAGCGTAGTAAGAAAACTATTGGCGCAGATACTCAATTAATTTTCAGGTAAAACCAAAAATAAAAAAGAGCTTGTATTAAGCTCTTTTTTATTTAAGTGAACATCAGTGGAACTAGCGAATAGCCATTAAATCTGAAACAATTTGCCGATTCGCCTCGGGGAAATCATAGGAAGACAAATATGAAATAGCGGCCCAAGTAACTTCCTGCCCTTCACTCCCTTCCGGCTCACCAGAAAAATCCGTAACCTTATAAAAATGAAGTTCAACTTGTTTATCACCATAATCATGAGCAATTTTTTTAAAAAAAGAACTCTCAACCACAGTAATACCACATTCTTCCAGCAGTTCTCTTGCCAGTGCAACTTGAACCGACTCTAATGGCTCGCATTTACCACCAGGAAACTCCCACAAACCACCTTGATGCTGATTTGACTTGCGTAAACCAAGAAAAACAGCATCATCACGAAGAATAATGCCTACAGCAACTCTAATTAGCATTAGGTACGATACTCTGCATTAATGGTGACGTATTCATGAGAAAAATCAGTTGTCCAGACAGTATCAGACATCGACCCCATCCCTAAATCCACCACGATATGAATCTCTTCAGGTGCCATAGCTTGTTCACCATGCTCTTCAAGATAATCCGGTGAACGACCACCATCACGAGCCACTTCAAAGCCATTGATATGAAGCTGAACACGGTCAACATCCAAACCTTCGACGCCTGCACGACCAACAACAGCAAGAATACGCCCCCAATTAGGATCGGAAGCAAAAAGCGCCGTTTTCACCAGTGGAGAATGAGCGATTTCAAAAGCCGTCTTAGTTGCATCAGACTCCATAGCCGCACCAACAACCTCAACAATCACAAACTTTGTCGCACCCTCACCATCACGAACGATAGCATGGGCCAACTCTTGCATGACTTCCGTAAATGCAGCTATAAATGCCTGAGCTAATGGCTCATCAACAGACGTAACTTTTACATTCCCTGCCATACCTGTTGCCACTGCGATACAGGAATCATTAGTAGAAGTATCACTATCAACCGTAATACGATTAAAGCTTTTGTTAACCACTTCCTTCAAAATTGACTGAAGTACGTCTACATCCATCGCAATATCACTGCAAACATAACCCAACATGGTCGCCATGTTAGGGCGAATCATGCCTGCACCTTTTGAAATACCTGCAATAGAGAAAGTTTGCCCTTCAAACTCAAAAGTACGTATCGACCCTTTTGGCAAAGTATCAGTCGTCATAATACCAATACCAGCAGAATGCCAATTGTCCGCAGACAAATTAGCCAGCGCTTGAGGAATCGCCGCCACAATCTTTTCAACGGGCAAAGGCTCGCCAATCACACCAGTAGAGAAAGGCAAAATAGACTCAACACTTTCACCTACCTCATGAGCTAATGCCTCACAAGTTTTCAAAGCGGACTCGAATCCTGGTTTACCAGTACCTGCGTTCGCATTTCCGGTATTAATTAGCAAGTAACGACTGTCTGTCAAAGCTAAGTGCTTCTGACAAATACGCACCGGTGCCGCACAAAACGCATTCTGCGTAAAAACACCTGCAACGGAAGCTCCTGCACACAACTCAAAAATAACAACATCTTTTTTGTTGGGCTTTTTAATTCCAGCCTCTGCAACACCAATTCTTACCCCTTTTATTTCGGGAATAAGAGGAAAATCATGCAACCCTACAGCCATTTACGCTTTCTCCAGTTAAATAAGACGACCGTGACACTGCTTATATTTCTTACCCGAGCCACATGGGCAAGGCTCATTACGACCCACTTTCGCAAACTCTTGGCTATCTGAAGGAGAGTCTGACGACTCATCAGCCAACGAATCTAGAGAATCATGAACCATATTCATGGTAGTTTTTTCTTCTTGCTGTCTACGAGCTTCTTCTATTTTTTCAGCTTCTTCTGCTGACTGAACTTTCACACGAGTAATAATTTGAATCACTTCGTATTTAATTTGCTCTAGTAGACCTTGGAATAGTTCGAAAGATTCGCGCTTGTATTCCTGTTTAGGGTTTTTCTGAGCATAGCCACGCAAATGAATACCCTGTCTAAGCATATCCATTGTCTGCAAGTGCTCTTTCCAAAGCGTGTCCAAGACTTGTAACAACACCTGCTTCTCAAAAGACCTAAAAGGCTGCTCGCCAGCAATCTCTTCTTTCGCTTTATAATCACTAACGAAGGCATCTAGGATTTTCTGACGTAACGGCTCTTCGTATAGTTTTTTGTCTTCCTCAACCCATTTAGCAACAGGAAGATCTAAACCAAATTCGTTACGAATTTTTTCTTCCAAACCTTCAAGGTCCCACATATCAAAGATACTTTGGGGCGGAATAAACTCATCAATCAGCCCAGAAACCACTTCTTCGCGCATTGCAGAAATGGCTTCAGAAAGATCTTCAGACACCATCATGTCAAAGCGCTGACGATAAATAACCTGACGCTGATCGTTTGCAACATCATCGTACTCAAGCAACTGCTTACGAATATCGAAGTTACGACCTTCGACCTTACGTTGAGCTTTTTCTATCGCATTGGAAACCATTTTATGCTCAATAGCTTCCCCTTTCTCCATACCAAGAGCCATCATCATTTTCTTGATGCGATCAGACATGAAGATGCGCATTAAGTTATCTTCTAAGGAAAGATAAAAGCGCGAAGAACCTACATCACCTTGACGTCCAGCACGACCGCGAAGCTGATTATCTATTCGGCGAGATTCATGGCGTTCGGTACCAATAATATGCAAACCACCTGCGGCCAATACAGACTCGTTACGAGACTTCCAGTCCGCTTTAAGTGCATCTATACTTTCTTGAGTTGCATTGCCTCCAAGCTGATCAAGCTCGACCTGCAAATTACCACCCAAAACAATATCCGTACCACGACCCGCCATATTAGTTGCAATAGTGACAGCACCAGGACGACCAGCATCCGCAATAATTTGAGCCTCACGTTCATGCTGTTTAGCATTTAGAACATTATGCTTAATACCTTTTTTGGTCAGATAGTTTGATAACAGCTCAGAATATTCAATCGAAGCCGTACCAACCAACACAGGTCGCCCCTGCTTAACAATATCCTCAATATCCAACACAATGGCTTCAAATTTGTCCTCTGTAGACATATAGATCAAATCATTGAAGTCTTTACGCTGAACTTGGCGGTTGGTCGGAATAACCACCACAGACAATCCATATATTTGCTGAAACTCAAATGCTTCAGTATCAGCTGTACCTGTCATACCAGACAGTTTTTCATATAAGCGGAAATAATTCTGGAACGTAGTTGAAGCCAGAGTCTGACTTTCGGCCTGAATTGTCACCCCTTCTTTAGCCTCAACAGCCTGATGAATCCCCTCGGACCAACGACGGCCAGCCATAGTTCGGCCCGTATGCTCATCCACAATGACAATTTGATCACCTTGGATAACGTAATCTATATTCTTTTTGAAGATAACATGTGCTTTAAGACAGGCATGAACATGATGCAATAAAGAAAGATTAGCCGCAGCATAAAGGCTTTCACCTTCACCTAATAAGCCTTGCTCTACCAGCCACCCTTCAACAAATGAGTGCCCATCCTCTGTCAACTCAATACTACGCTGAGACTCATCAAAGACGTAATGTCCAGAAGCCTCTTCACCCTCAGTCTCTTCCTGTTTCACCAACAAAGGCGCAAGGTTATTAATTTTACGGTATTGCTCAGAACTGTCTTCAACAGCACCCGAAATAATAAGAGGCGTTCTCGCTTCATCTATTAATATAGAATCCACCTCATCCACAACAGAGAAGTGCAAATCACGTTGCACTCGATCTTCCAAACGAAAAACCATATTGTCGCGAAGGTAGTCAAAACCAAATTCGTTATTGGTTCCGTATGTAATATCACACAAGTAGGCGGTTTTTTTCTCGTCACGTTCTTGACCAGAAAAAACAACGCCAACACTCATATCTAAAAATTCATACAGTGGACGCATCCAATTAGCATCACGCTTAGCCAAATAATCATTCACAGTAACAACGTGAACACCTTTGGAAGACAAGGCATTTAGATAAACGGCTAATGTGGCAACAAGCGTTTTACCTTCACCCGTGCGCATCTCAGCAATTCGGCCTTCGTTCAGGACCATGCCACCAATAAGCTGCACATCAAAATGACGCATCCCCATGACTCGACTACTGCCCTCACGGACCACAGCAAAAGCCTCTGGTAGAATAGACTGTAAAGACTCACCCTTAGCTAGACGGTCGCGAAACTCACCAGTTTTTCCAGATAAATCATCATCAGATAATTTATGGAAGGATTCTTCAAGTTGGTTTATCTGTGCAACAATCTTCTTATATCGTTTAACTTCTCGGTCATTCTTTGTGCCGACAATTTTTTTAATTACAGTTCCTAACATCTTGAACTCTACATAGCCAATTAGTAATTAAGACAGTCTACCACGGTAATGTGTGACAAAACATGATATATCAAGGACCTATATACAAAAAAACCAGACACAAAGTCTGGTTTTATAAAAACACGATCAATAATCAGTCACTTACTAAGCACCGACAAAAGCTGGCTCAGTAAAAGATATAGGTGTCACCTGCGCCTCATCTTCGAAAACAACATATTCCCAAGCATCTTGATGCTCAAGTAATGCCAATAAAAGCTTATTATTCAATGCATGGCCCGACTTATAAGCTTTATACTCACCAATCAAACTATGACCAAGAAGGTAAAGATCTCCAATGGCATCCAAGACTTTATGGCGAACCAACTCATCACGGTACCGTAACCCCTCATCATTCAAAACACGGTAATCATCTAAAACGATTGCATTTTCCATGTTTGCGCCACGTGCGAGGTTATTGTTTTTAAAGTACTCAAGATCTTTCATAAAACCAAAGGTTCTAGCGCGACTAATCTCTTTAACGAACGTCGTTGTTGAAAAATCAAACGAAGTACTTTGAACATCTTCACCAATAGCTGGATGCTGAAAATCAATAGTAAAAGAAAGTCGGAAACCTGAATGAGGCTCTAAAGTAGCAAACTTATCACCTTCATCAACACGAATTGGTTTTTTGACTCGAATAAATTTCTTCGGTGCATTTTGAGCTTCTAGGCCTGCCGACTGAAGAAGAAAAACAAAAGGACTAGCACTCCCATCCATAAGAGGGATTTCACTAGCGCTTACTTCCACATAGGCATTATCTACACCTAAACCAGCCATTGCAGACAACAAATGCTCTACGGTACTTACCTTCACATCACCCTGACATAAAGCCGTTGCAAAATTTGTTGACCCAACCGATTTCGCATTACCATGAATCTCAACAACTGGATCCAAGTCTGTACGAACGAAAACAATACCTGTATTGACAGGTGCGGGCTTTAGTGTCAAATACACCTTCTCGCCAGAGTGAAGACCCACCCCAGTTGCTCGAATAATGTTTTTTAATGTGTGTTGGCGTACCATTATATTCCTACAATTCTATGACTGGATACCATTCTTTACAAATGGTATCAATAACACATTTTTTATACAATCTAACATTTTGATATTACGTCGTTTTTACTCAAACTAATCAGCTTGTCGACGTAAAAATGCCGGAATGTCCAAATACGATAATTTATCGCCACTCGAAATAGAAGGTAAATCGGTTGATTCACTCTTTTCATCCAAGTTTCTCTCCACCACTTCAGCCTTCACATTATGTGAAGACTTCGACTCAGATTGAGCAACAGCTACTTTTGAATCATCATTTTCAATAACTTGCTCTACCTTCGCCATAACTGGTTGAGAAACAACAGACTCACCAACAGCAGACTTGACTTCAACTGCAGATCGACCTTCTAAACCAGTAGCAACCACCGTGACTCGCATTTCATCACCTACACTAGGATCAATTGCACAACCAATCACGACAGTAGCATCTTCCGATGCATATTCTTCTATGATTCCACCAACCTCGGTAAACTCTGACAAACCGACTTCTTCGTTTGCTGTAATGTTTACAAGCACGCCTCGCGCACCTCGCAGGTTAATATCTTCAAGTAGAGGATTATGAATAGCCGCTTCTGCCGCCACTCTTGCTCTATCCTCCCCTGATGCAGACCCAGTCCCCATCATAGCCATACCCATTTCAGACATAACCGTCCTAACGTCTGCAAAGTCGACGTTAATTAACCCCGGACGCATGATTAAGTCTGTAATACCTTGTACAGCATTAAACAAAACATTATTCGCTTCACCAAATGCCTTTAGAAGAGAAATGTTCTTACCCAATACTGGTAAAAGACGTTCATTTGGTACTGTAATCAAAGAATCGACATTTTCTCGCAATTCTTTAACACCTTCTTCAGCAACTTTTGCGCGACGACGTCCCTCAAAAGGAAAAGGCTTAGTCACAACAGCAACTGTCAAAATACCCAGCTCTCGCGCCACCTTAGCAATAACTGGGGCGGCACCAGTACCTGTTCCACCACCCATACCAGCCGTGATAAACACCATATCGGCACCAGTCAATAACTGAGTAATTTTCTCCTGATCCTCTAAAGCCGAATCCCTTCCCACTTCTGGATTTGCACCAGCTCCCAACCCTTTTGTAATGGTCGAGCCCAACTGCAAAGAAATCCCTGTTTCAAAACCTATCAGCGCTTTAGAATCAGTGTTAGCACAAATAAACTCAACACCTTCCAATTGATTCTCAAGCATATGACGTACAGCATTACCGCCACCGCCACCGACACCAATAACTTTAATCACAGCATTATCTGATAAATTATCTTCGGCTAAATCAAAGACATTCATGGGCTTATCGCTCCTCAATAAATTCACAATCAATTCTGACTAAATATAACTCTGAAACCAGTGCTTTAACTTCTGCCACGCCTTCGTTGCACTGAAGGATGACCCGATTTCTTTCTTAGGAGCCAGAACTGATGATTCTCGTTTAGTTTGCGCCTTAGACATTGTCCGTTTAGAGATCTCAGTTACTTCAGCCTCTTTACTACCATAAGCCAATAAACCAACACTCGTTGAATATATAGGGTTATCGACAATGTCAGACATTCCTTTAGTACAATCTGGCAAAGATAATCGAACAGGCATCTGAAAAACTTTCTCAGCCAGCTCCGACGCACCTTCCATAAGCGACGTACCACCAGTAATTACAATACCTGCAGGGATACGCTCAGCGTAACCACTGCGCCTTAGTTCATCTAAAACTAAGTTATATATTTCTTCGTATCTCGCCTCTACAACCTCAGTTAGCGCATGACGAGTAATTGACCTAGGTTGGCGATCACCAACACTTGGTACCTGTAAAACCTGCTCTGCTGAAGCCATCGAAGACATCGCACAAGCATATTTCACTTTAATTTCTTCAGCATGCTGAGTCGGTGTACGCAAAGCCATAGAAATATCATTCGTAACTTGATCTCCTGCCACTGGAACCACCGCCGTATGGTGCAAAGCACCATCAATCCAAACAGCAATATCAGATGTTCCAGCACCGATATCAATCAAACATACACCAAGCTCTTTTTCATCCTCACTTAAAGAAGACTCACTGGAAGCAAGCTGCGACAAAATGACACCATCAACACCTAGGCCACAACGCTTAATACACTTTTCAACATTCATTACGGCATTAACAGCCCCAGAAATTAAGTGTACATTTGCTTCAAGTCGAACCCCAGACATACCAAGAGGATCTTTAATTCCTTCTTGAGAATCGATGTGGTATTCCTGTGGCAATATATGAAGAACTCTTTGATCAGAAGATATAGGAACGGCTTGCGCAGCATCAATGACCCGATCAATATCTTCTTTTTGCACTTCACCATTTTTAACAGCCACGATGCCATGAGAATTCAAACTGCGAATATGGCTACCAGCGACGCTCACATAAACAGAATGTATATTACATCCTGCCATCAATTCTGCTTCTTCAACCGCACGCTGAATCGACTGCACTGTTGATTCAATATTTATTACAACGCCGCGTTTCATGCCTTTTGAAGTATGAGAGCCAATACCGACAATTTCCAAACTACCGTCAGCCAGAACTTCACCAACCAAACAGATAACTTTCGATGTGCCTACATCCAAACCGACTATCATTTCACCATCCCGGCATTACGTTTCATTATAACAGACCCTCTATAGCTGTTTAAAAAAGCAACAAACAGGCCAAAATCATTTATTTTTTTTCCAACCAACTGCTACTCCATGAGGATAGCGAGCATCTACCGATGCTATTTGCTCTATTCTACCCGATAAATCACTTTTATACACCGCTATAAAACGTTGTAAACGCTCTAAAATCTGCTCTCTACCTAGCTTTACACTGATACCATTGGTAAATCGAATACTCCACGCCCCTCTTGGCTCAAGAGTAAGAACAGAAACACGCAGAGAAGTAGGGGCTAACACCTGACTGACCAAACCAAATTGCTCCAAGACAACATCACTTGAATCTTCAGGACCATATAACTTAGTAAGCGGCAAATCAGGTACTTTATTAGGTCGAATAATAACCGCAGAGGTGGATATCAATTGCCCATCCCTCCAGTATGCAAGAGGAGTATACTCATGAACAAGAATCTGCAATGTATTTGGCCATACTTTACGAATTTCTGCACTTGCCACCCATTCTGATGACAAGACCACTTTCATAGCTTCTGACAGAGAAATACCAAAAAGACTTTGACCTAACAAAGAGGAATAATCAGACAGCAATTCCTCATGAGTTACGTACTTCAAATCCCCTTTAATCTCAATCTTTTTAATTGTGAACCAAGTTTCAGGCGACCGCTCTCCTTGAAAAGTAGCAACTAATATTAATAAAATTGCCCCGACTAGTGCCGCTATTCTCATAAATTAATTACGCCCTACTTTATTCCAAGCATTCTGCACAATTCTTTCGACCAGTGACGCATAATCAATTCCAACATATTCAGCAGCCATCGGCACTAAACTATGGGAGGTCATACCAGGCGCCGTGTTTACTTCTAACACCCAAAACACACCATGCTGATCGCGCATTATGTCGACACGCCCCCAACCAGAACATCCCAAGGAGCGGTAGGCATCAAGGGCCAACATCTGAAGCTCGTTCTCATCATCCTCACTCAAACCACAAGGCAAAAGATATTCAGTATCATCCGCAATATATTTGGCCTCATAATCATAAAGCTTATGATCTGGAGCCGGCTTAAGACCTATTACCGGGTAAGCCACATCATCGATGACAGTAATCGTAAATTCAGGACCATCAACAAACTCTTCAACCAAAATATCAGAGTCATACTCAAGCGCCTTTAAAAGAGCCGCATCCAACTCCTCTCTGTTCATCGCTTTATTAATGCCGATGGTTGAACCTTCACGAGATGGCTTCACTATCACTGGATAAGACATTTGCTGCTCAATTGCCTCCGCATCAGCCACACCAACAAATGATAGATAAGCAGGCGTAGGAATCCCAATACCATTCCAAAAGCGCTTTGTTAAAACCTTGTCCATCGCCAAGCCACAAGCCAAAGGAGAGCTGCCGGTGTAAGGTTTACCAAGCATTTCCAGTAAAGCCTGAACTCGACCATCTTCACCTTCGCCACCGTGCAAAGCAATAAAGGCAAGATCAAACTCAATTGATTGCAATTGCACAATAGGGTCTAAATCCGCATTCGCTCCATATAGATCAATCTCTACTACTTCGAAGCCTTTTGAACGCAGACCTTCAGCCACTAACGGCCCACTTTGCATGGAAACCTCACGCTCAGCAGAGCGGCCACCATAAATCACAGCGATAACAGATTCCTTGAGTTCTTTTGACATATTAAATTCCGCTCACTGATAAATTTTTAGAAACCATACCGATATCGCCTGCCCCTTGCGTAATCAACAAATCACCTTCACGCAAAACATTACTTAGGATAGGACGCAAATCCGCTTCGCCACCAACATGTATTGGGTCGACATTACCACGCTGACGAATACTGCCACACAAGGAACGACTGTCTGCACCATTAATTGGAGACTCGCCAGCTGAGTAAACATCCAACAAAAGCAAAACATCCACCTGAGATAACACTCTCACAAAATCTTCGTATAAGTCTCGAGTACGCGTATAACGATGCGGCTGATACACCATCACCAAACGCTTCTCTGGCCAACCAGCACGAATCGCCTTAATTGTAGCCAACACCTCACTTGGGTGATGGCCGTAATCATCTACAAACATCACACTTGAGCCATCAGCAAGCTCTAAAGCTTTCTGCTCTTGGAAACGACGCCCAACACCTTCGAAGCCCATCAAACCAGCTTGAATAGCCGTCGATGCAACCCCTAAGTCCGTAGCAACCGCAATAGTCGCCAATGCATTAAGTACATTGTGACGGCCAGGCATTGGCAATCGAATCTTTAAAGGCTCACCTTCTGGTCGGTGAGCCAAAAACTCACAGAAGCCGCCAGTTTGCACGATATCCGTTGCGTAAAAATCAGCTTGCTCATCAATACCATAGGTTAAAACAGGGCGACTTAAAGAAGGCAAAATCTCTCGCACATTCTCATCGTCGACACACAGAACAGCCAGACCATAGAAAGGCAAGTTGTGTACAAACTCAACAAATGTGTGCTTCACTCGCTCAAAATCACCACCATAAGTATCCATATGGTCTTCATCAATGTTGGTAATTATCACTGTTTGCGGCTGCAAATGCAGGAATGACGCATCACTCTCATCCGCTTCAGCAACCAGATAAGAGCTACTACCTAATTGTGCATTAGCCCCAGCACTCGTTAATCGGCCGCCAATAACAAAGGTTGGCGCCTCACCCGTAGCGGCCAATATAGAGGCCATCAAACTGGTTGTGGTCGTTTTACCATGCGTTCCAGCCACAGCAATACCATGACGGTAGCGCATCAGTTCGGCCAACATTTCCGCTCGACGAACAATAGGAACCCTATGCTCTTTACCCCAAATAATCTCTGGATTTTGCTCGTTTACGGCCGTAGAAACCACAATGACATGGGCTTCATAAACATTCTCTTCAACATGGCCAATATAAATTTTGATACCAAGTTCTTCTAAACGCTCAGTAGTCGATGATGACTTAAGGTCAGAACCAGACACCTGATACCCCTGATTATGCAACACCTCTGCAATGCCACACATCCCGACACCACCAATACCTATAAAGTGGATATTTTGAATTCTACGCATCGCAGGAATATCGTACTGAGCTTTAATATCAATCATGATTTAATTAACCTTAAACAATGTGCAACAACATCTTGTGTCGCATTTGGACGAGCGACTAATTTTGCCTGCTCTCCCATTTCTAATAATGTTTCTTCGCTTTCTATAAAACCAGACAGCAAAGAAATAACTTTTTCACAACTTAATTGCGGCTGAGGCAATAAGTAAGCGGCCCCCACTTTTTCTAAGTAGCGCGCATTTTCAGTCTGATGATCATCGATTGCATGAGGGTATGGAACGAGAATAGAAGGCAAGCCAGCGATAGCCAACTCACTGACCGTCATAGCACCAGCACGACACAACACCACGTCAGCCCAATAGTAGGCTTGATCCATGTTCTCCAAGTAGGGCTCGACACGAGCTTCCACTTTTGCCTCATGATAGGAAGTCGCAACCTCATCATAATTTCGCACGCCGGTTTGATGCCAAACATCCAAACGCTGAGAAAAAGGCCACGCAGCCAAAACGTGCGGCATAACATCATTTATGGCTTTTGCACCGAGACTCCCACCCACTACAAGCAATTTCAATGGTCTCGCGACGCCATTCCTAGAGACGCGAGCGGGTTGTTCAAGAATATCACTTCGAATGGGATTGCCCACACTGACAGCCTTAGGAAGAGCACCATCAAAGGCCTGAAGCCTTAAATTTGCCACTTTAGACAACAACTTATTAGTCGTGCCAGCAACGGCATTCTGCTCATGCACAACCAATGGAATACCTAACAGCTTTGCCGCCACACCTCCCGGTCCAGCAACAAACCCCCCCATACCAAGAACAACATCAGGCTTAACTTTTTGCAAAATAGCAACCGCCTGACCAATAGCATGCAGAATCCTAAAAGGAGCAAGTAATAATCCTGGCGCCCCCTTACCTCTTACGCCTTTAATAGACAGAGAATGCAACACAATGTCATGCTTTGGCACAAGAGACTCTTCCATCCCGCCTTTAGAGCCTAGCCACTGAACCTCAACACCCTGATTCTTAAAATTCTGAGCGCAAGCCAATGCAGGATAGATATGCCCCCCCGTACCGCCAGCCATTATGACGACTCGTTTCATTTCACAATCTCTTTCATTTCACAATCTCTTTCATTTCATTCGTAGCCTCAGGGTGATCACCCTTCTCGACCCTTTTATTCTCAACATCAACCCGCGCCACAACAAATAAACTACCCAATGTTATGATCAAACTACTACCACCGTAACTGATCAAAGGCAAAGTAAGACCTTTCGTTGGTAGAAAGCCTGTATTTACACCAATATTAATAATAACTTGAGCCAAAATCAGGATAGAAAAACCAAAACACATATAAGCCGAAAACGGTCGAGACAAGGTCATAGCCTGTCGACCAATTTTAAATGCCCGGGCAACCATAAGAGCAAACAACAAAATCAGCAGCAAACCACCCAACATTCCGGTCTCTTCAACCCATATTGAAAACACGAAATCAGTATGAGCCTCCGGCAAATAAGACAGCTTTTGCACACTATTGCCCAATCCCAAGCCAAACCACTCACCGCGACCATATGCAATCAATGCCTGACTCAACTGATAACCTTCGTTGAAAGGATCTGCCCAAGGGTCAATAAAGTTCATCAAGCGCTTAAGACGATAACTCTCAGAAATCGCCACCACCCCCAACATGGACACCGCACCAATCATCAACAACAGGAATTGATACAAGGGAGCTCCGCCTAAAAACAACAACACCATGACAGTGCCAAGCAACACAACGGATGCACCGAAATCCGGTTCAAACAGAAGGAATAAAAGAAAAATACTACAAAGACAAAGCGGAAGAACGAAACCAACCCAGCCTTCGCGAACTCGATCAGCACGTCGAACCAGATAGCCAGAGACATAAACTACCATACACACCTTCGCGACCTCGGAGGCCTGAAGGTTAAACACCACCAAATTAATCCAACGACGACTTCCGTTAACGCTTTTACCAATTCCCGGCATAAGCACAAGAATAAGCAAAATCAACGACAGCCCCATCATCAATATTCCCCACTTCTGCAACTGATGTGTCGGCAGAGACAACAACACCCATCCAAATATCAAACCAATGGTTAGATATAAGCCCTGCCTCCCCATAAAGAAATAAGGGTGTCCATGAATACTTTCGGAAATGGAAATAGACGCACTAGCCACCATAACCATGCCTAGCGCTAGAATGGCAACAACGGAACCCACGAAAATAGCATCAATTTGGGCAAACTCACGAATAGACACACGATCAAAGATCTTCAACCATGTCATAATTCGGCTACCAGGCTAGCAAAATGCGTACCACGCATTTCGTAGTTTTTATACATATCCAAGCTGGCGCAGGCAGGAGAAAACAACACCACATCACCCTGCAAACCATCTTGACCAATGCTCGCTACAATCTGATCCAAGCTTGCAAAACGTTTTATTTCTGTATCAGCAGGCAATACTTCAGCAATACGTTCAGCATCTTTACCAAACAAATAGACGGTGCGAACAAAATCCTTAACAGGCTTAGCGAGTGCCTGAAAATCGGCACCTTTCCCATCACCGCCAGCAATCAGCAAAATATTTTTCTTGGCAACAGACCCTAATCCCTGAAGAGCAGCCAATGTAGCCCCCACATTAGTCCCTTTTGAATCATTTATATAAGTCACACCATTACGAGTTCGAACCGTTTCACAGCGATGCGGCAAACCGCCAAACTCCTTCAAAACCTGTGCAACAGCATCAGATACAACGTCTACGCCCAGTAACTCAAGCATAGCTAGAGCGGCCAGAACATTGGCGTAATTATGTGAGCCCTTCAAGGCTATTTGAGAAGTATGATATAAATGTTCAACACCGCGACATAACCAAGCCCCATCACCATCTTTGAGCATGCCATATTCTTTTAAATCAGGGCTTTTTGTCGTAAAGGCACGAACAGGAACGCCTTCAGCCAGCAATGGTGCAGTTAAAATATCCTGTTTATTGCAGACTGCCGCTTTACAACCTCGATAGACTTTCTGTTTTGCACGTTGATATTCATAAAGATCTTTATAACGATCCATATGATCTTCAGAGACATTAAGAAGGCAGGCCAAATCGGCCTGAAGTGCATGGGTCGTTTCAAGCTGAAAGCTTGATAATTCCAATACATAAAAATCAGTATTGGGCGCCAATAGATCCAAAGCAGGCAAACCTAGGTTTCCACCGGCTTTAGCATTTTTACCGCTAGCCTGCAGTAGCATAGCCACTAAGGTCGTAACCGTACTTTTCGCATTAGAACCCGTTATTGCCACGAAAGGTGCATCGACATAATCACAGAACAAGTCAATATCGCCACGCATAACAACACCACGTTCAGCCAACCGAGCTAAAACGGGCGTTCGTAATGCAATTCCTGGACTAACGAACAACTCCGTAACGCCAAGCGTTTCAAGTGCCTCCAGACCACCGGTAAAAATACGGTCTTCGGAACAAAACGTCTTGGCTTCTTCTAGACCTGGTGGATTCTCACGAGAGTCCACCACATAAAACTCAATTCCCTTGCTAGCTAAAAAACGTACGCAAGACAAGCCTGTCGCACCCAAGCCGACAACGGCTCTTACCCGATCTGACCCGATCAACGACATGCAGAACTCCTAACGTACTTTTAACGTGGCAAAACCCACCAAAACAAGGCAAACAGTAATAATCCAAAAGCGTACAATCACTTTCGGTTCAGCCCACCCCTTCAACTCAAAGTGATGGTGGATCGGCGCCATTCTGAATATTCTTCGCTTAGTTAACTTATAAGAAGCCACTTGCAATATGACGGACACGGTTTCCATTACAAAAACACCGCCCATGATAAACAAAACCAACTCTTGACGAACAATAACGGCAATGGTTCCTAGCGCCGCTCCCAAAGCCAAAGAGCCCACATCGCCCATAAAAATTTGAGCAGGATACGTGTTAAACCATAGAAAACCTAAACCGGCACCAGCAAGGGCAGCACAGAACACCAACAGCTCACCAGAGCCATAGACATAAGGAATTAATAAATAATCTGCAAAACGAACATTACCCGTTAGATAGGCAAACACACCTAACGCACCGCCCACTAATACTGTAGGCAAAATAGCCAAACCATCTAGGCCATCAGTCAAATTCACCGCATTGCTTGTTCCGACAATGACAAAATAGGTCAGCACAATAAAAAATGCCCCCAGCGGAACAGCCACATCTTTAAATAGAGGCACTATTAAAGCCGTTTCCACAGGAGTTGACGCGGTGTAATACAAGTAAAAAGCCGCTGCTAAGCCAATCACACTCTGCCAAAAGTATTTCCAACGACCTGGTAGCCCACGAGAGTTTTTCTCAACAACTTTTCGATAATCATCAACCCAACCGACCAAACCAAAAGCGAGCATCACCAACAAAACCAGCCACACATATTGGTTACTAAGATCTCCCCATAGAAGCGTACTAACACTAATCGAAAAAATAATCAGCGCCCCTCCCATTGTTGGGGTACCAGCCTTCACCAAATGTGTTTGTGGCCCATCATCACGGACGGACTGCCCTATCTGCAAACGCTGCAAAAAAACAATCACCTTATTACCTATTAATAGAGAAATAAATAATGCAGTGAGTACGCCTAAAATTGCACGCAGAGAAAGGTAGTTAAATACCGAAAAAAAGGTGTGATACTTACTTAAATATGTTGTTAACAGAAGTAACATTGCTAAGGATTATCCTAATTAATTAATGCTTCAATAACATTTTCCATTTTAGCTGAGCGAGAGCCTTTCACTAATATGGCGTGTTTTTTATCTAGCAAACGAACAAACGCCGCCGCCTCTTTATGAGTATTGCAAAAAATAGCCTTACCGCCTTTCTCTTCAAAAGCAGCACCTGCGATACCCGCTACGGGACCAACACAAATCAAACTCGAAATCCCTTTATTTTTAGCATATATACCTAATTCGTAATGAATCTGATCTTGCTGATCACCCAACTCCCCCAAAGCACCTAAAACCAGCCAAGTATCCTCAACAGATTGCATCGCCAACACATCAATTGCCGCCTCAACGGATTTGGGGCTGGCATTGTAACAATCATTAATTAATAACGCGCCATTTTTTGTTTTAAGACGTTCTAATCTTCCCGAAACATGCACGGGAGTAGCTAATCGGGCAGTCGCCTGTTTAAAATCGACACCCAAGATCAACATAGCCAAAACAACCGCCATGCCATTCGCAATCTGATGCTTACCTGCCCCCGCCACGACAACCGACTGAACCTGTCCATTATAATGAAATACCGCTTTACTCAACTCTGCTCCTAGCTCGATGTCTGAAGCAAACAAAACAGCCGAGTCAGTAAAACCAAAAGAATAAACTTGACGATTTCCAGCTAGACCGCACCAATAATCAAAATAAGTGTCATCTGCATTAAGAATAATAGAAGCGTCAGGAGAGGAACCAGAAACCAGTGCGCCTTTTTCTTTTGCTATCCCTTCAAGCCCGCCCAAACCTTCAAAATGACTTCCACTAGCATTCGTTAGAATAACTATATCGGGATAGGCAATCTGAACAAGCAAGGGGATTTCACCCGTAAAACTCGTGCCCGCTTCTATTATCGCAACATCATGAGATTCATCTAACTCAAGAAGCGTTTGTGGGACACCAATCTGATTGTTTAAATTGGCGCGTGTTTTTAACACATTTTTCTCTACAAGAGACTGTGCCAACCAATCTTTTACAGTTGTTTTACCATTACTGCCTGTAATACAGACAACAGGACCATTAAATGCATCTCGAATTAAGCGAGCGATAGCCCCATAAGCCAATGTCGTATCCGGCACTTTGATATAACTCGGAGCGTTAACCTCTCGATTGACTACCACACCGACTGCACCTTCTTGAATCGCCTGACCAATGTAATCATGACCATCAAAACGCTCACCTTTTAAAGCGACAAACACACAGCCAGACACAACCTTTCTCGTGTCTGTTACAATGGCACCGACCGGACGGTTTTCTCCAACCAGCACACCACCACAAGCGTTGGCAATATCTGCAAAAGTGAGGTTAACTAACATAAGCCTCCAAGGCCTTTAAGGCCTCTTCTTTATCATCAAAATGAGACTTAACACCTTGAACATCCTGATAAGTCTCATGTCCTTTTCCAGCAATTACGACCACATCACCAGCCTGTGCCGACAAAATAGCCTTTCGTATAGCCACTCGACGATCAGGCTCAAAACTAAATGGTTCTTCATCACCCGTCTCAGCCAAAATATCCGAAAAAATTTGCTCAACAGACTCTGTCCTAGGATTATCTGACGTCACCCAAACATAATCCGCATTCTTCATAGCCGCCGCCATCATGAGGGGGCGCTTACCGCGATCTCTATCACCACCACAGCCAAAAACACAAATCAACCGACCGCTTGTATGCTCTTTCACCGCTTGCAAGGCCACTTCTAACGCATCGGATGTATGTGCAAAATCAACAACAACCAATGGCGCATTTGACCACTGAACTTTATCCATACGGCCAGGAGCCCCACTCAAGGTAGACAAGCCACTAATTAGCGTGATCTTATCCTCCACTTGGTGCCATAAACTAGCGAGCGCAGCCAAAGCGTTTTGAATATTAAAACGACCTAACAGCGGCAAAAAAACAGGCGTTTCACCTTCGGGATGACATAAAACGAATTGACTCCCAGTTGGTTCAAGCGATAGATGCTTCACATAAAAATCAGCTTGTGAATTTTGCTCACTGTAATAAAGACACTCTGATTGACCAGCACCTTCTGCCATAAAAGCAGCGTAACTGTCATCCAAGCAAAATATGGAGTGCGACAAAGTATCAAAACCAAACAAACGTCGTTTTGCTTGGGCATAAGATTGCATATCACCATGATAATCAAGATGATCGCGAGAAAGATTTGAAAACACCGCAGTCTGAAAAGGCACCCCTTCAATACGACCTTGATCAAGGGCATGTGATGAGGCTTCGAACGCCACAAAATCCACACCTTGATTTGCCATTTCCATCAAAGTTAGGTGTAAGGACAAAAGGTCCGGTGTTGTCTGCTTAGCTTCAGTCAAAGAGTCCAAAGGGCCAATACCAAATGTGCCAACCAACCCACTTGAAAAGCCAATAAATTTAGCCAGTTGAGCCACATAAAAACAAATAGAAGACTTCCCGTTTGTTCCTGTTACCGCCACCATCTGCCTAGGCATACGCCCAAAAAACTTATGCAAGCAAGAAACCAGCAACTTAGCCGGGTTAGCAACACCAATAAGCTCAATATCGTCACGCTGCAAATTTAGATGAGATGGTACAACGGCTACTTTGCAACCTAAATCAACCACCTTATCTAAATAATCCCATCCATTTGAGGAAACGCCTGGCAAAGCAAAAAATACCGAATCTTGGTCTACTTTTCGGCTATCCGTTTCTACATGGCTATATAAAGCAGAATGCGGATTACCCTCTAAAGAGCAATCCGCCAAAGTAAGCAGTTGAGCATGTGTTAATTGCCCCATCTAACCACCCTGTACAACTTGATAAGGGACTTTCTTAGGCTCCAAACGAACTTCCCTGAGCCCCTCAGGCAAATCTGGATAAATATTCAGAGTCGTAAGCGCCCCCTCCATCACACGAGAAAACACTGGTGCAGCAACCTCACCACCATAATACTCTCGACCTTTTGGGTCGTTAACCATTACAACCATTGCTAGTCGAGGGTTAGATGCAGGTGCCACGCCTGCAAACATTGCAATATATTGATCGTATTCATAACCTTTGGACCCCACCTTGTGGACTGTCCCTGTTTTACCAGCAACCCGATAACCTGGAATTTTCGCGGCTTTACCAGAACCACGCTGCACAACCGCTTCTAACATTTTAACAACACTATGCGCTATCTTAGGAGGAATAACCTGCTTACCCTCTGCCGGTACATCTTGCTTAAAAATAGTAACAGGTACCCGATAACCACCATTCGCTAACGTCATATACGCTTGGGCCAGCTGCAAAGTCGACACCGATAAACCATAGCCATAGGATAAAGTAGCAATTTCTGACGGATGCCACTTAGGATGGGAAGGAAGAACACCCGAAGCCTCTCCAGGAAAGCCAATCCCAACAGGAGAACCAATCCCCAACTCATAGTCTATATTCCAAACAGCATCTTGAGGGAGTGATAAAGCAATTTTGGATGCTCCCACGTTACTTGATTTAATAAGTAATTTTTCAAAATCAATTACACCATAATTAGCCGCATCTCGAATTGTAAAACGACCAAACCTTAAATAACCTGGCGACGTATTGATTGTACTCTCGGTTGAGTATTGCCCCGACATTAATGCCGCCGAAATAGTAAATGGCTTCATTGTTGAGCCAGGTTCAAATAAATCAATAACAGCACGGTTGCGTAGCTCTTCGTATTCTAATTTAGATCGATCATTCGGGTTATAAGATGGCTGATTTACCATTGCCAAAATTTCACCTGTTTTCACATCTAAAATCACCGCTGACGCAGATGTCGCCCGATGCTCTGTTACAGCCGCCTTTAATTCTCTGTAAGCCAAGTATTGCAATCTTAGATCAATACTAAGCTCAATATTTTCACCTGGGTGTTCTGTTTTTTCTATGCCAACACCACGAATAATATTGCCAGAAAGGTCTTTCACGTAACTACGGCGCCCTGGCTGACCTTCTAGCGCCTTATCATAGGCAAGCTCAATTCCTTCCTGACCTTTATCATCAATATTGGTAAAACCAACAACATGAGCTGCCACTTCTCCAGCAGGATAAAAACGCTTGTACTCTCTTGTCTTGCTAACACCAACCACGCGAGCCGCCATGATAGCATCAGCTTCATGAGGAGGAATTTGTCTTCTCAAGTACATGAAAGAGCGATTTTTATTTGATTCAAACTTCTCTTGCAACCAAGCACGACCAACCCCCATAGCTTCAGCCAATCGCTTAATTTCTTGCTCTGGACCAACATTAGAAGATGGATCTCTAGGCATTTTCCACAACGCTTTTGGATTGGCAATGATTGTCCAAGTTGGCGTACTTACTGCCAAAGGCTCGCCACGACGATCCAAAATCATCCCTCGAGTCGCTGGGATGGCTTCTGTTCTCACGGCACGAATTTCACCCTGGTTTTGTAGAAAATCCTTATCAACGACCGTCAAATAAAACAAACGACCGCCAGCCACAAGGAACAGCAGTAAGGCAACGCCGTAGACAAACCTAAAGCGCCATTTTCCTGGGGTGTGAACACTATTATCAATACTCATGGTTTCACTATTATCAATTCATCCTGGGAAGGTGCATGCATGTTTAAATCTTTAATAGCCGCTTGTTCCAAGCGACTAGGCTGAGTCAGCGCACTCTGCTCGAGTAACAACTGCCCCCATTTCACTTCATAATCCACTTCGTCTTGTTTCAAAGCCTGAAGGTAAGAGAAGTCTTTCCTGAAATCGTAAACCTGAATAACCACAGCAATAGAAATTATTGCTAACAACACAACGCCTATTGCAAAAATAAGCGGCGTAAAACGAGCGCTAATCACTGACTCGCTCCAAAACACGCAAAACCGCACTGCGAGAACGAACGTTTTCACTCACCTCAGATTGAGAAGGCTTAATTGCTTTCCCCACTGTTTTAAACTTAATATCAAGGTGTGCATTCTGAATGGGTAAATGTCTTGGTAACTCAGGACCTTTCGCTTTCAGCTTCATAAAACGTTTTACGATTCGATCTTCTAAGGAATGGAAGCTAATAACCGCCAATCGGCCACCGACCTTCAAGGCCTCTGTAGCGGCTTCAAGTCCAACTTCCAAATCACCAAGCTCATTATTGATATGAATTCGAATTCCCTGAAACGCTCTAGTTGCTGGGTTCTTACCTTTTTCCCAAGCTGGATTGGCTTCTGCAACAATTTTAGAAAGCTGCAATGTGGTTAAAATCGGCGTATGAGAGCGATATTCACAAATGGCTTTTGCTATACGGCGAGAGAATCTTTCTTCGCCATACTGATACATGACATCCGCCATATCCTTTTCACTGACAGTAGCAATCCATTCTGCTGCACTTTGCCCTTTGTCTGGGTTCATGCGCATATCTAATGGACCATCATTCATGAAGCTGAAACCTCGTTCAGCATCATCAAGCTGAGGAGATGACACCCCAAGATCCATCATCACGCCATCCACTTTATTAACACCAAACACATCATGAATATGCTCAGCCATGTTGGCGAAACTATCTTGAACAATAGAGAACCGTGAATCCTCTTGCTCCAACACCTTGCCATGACCAATTGCCACAGGGTCTTTATCAAAACCAAGCAATCGACCTTTATCTAATCGATCTAAAACCAAACGAGTATGCCCACCGCGGCCAAAGGTCCCATCGACATACAGGCCATTGGTATCAGTTACTAGCATATCGACGGACTCATTAAGCATGACGCTTATGTGTTCTGCCATCGTCTTTGTCATAAAGAAATATCCATCATGGTTTCAGTTTGTAAGTCCTCAAGAGCATCTTGAGATAAATAATCTTCGCGTTGTGCTTCCCACTCTTCTTGGCTCCAAATCTCTAGTTTTTTACCTTGGCCAAGAATCGTTAACTTTTTATCTAAGCGCGCAAATTCACGCAGCGGCGCAGGCAATAAAATTCGCCCAGCTTTATCTACCTCCAAATCAGTCGCGTGCCCCACCAAAAGACGTTGCAAACGCCTAGCTTGAGGCTGAAAGGTTGGCAGCTTGTCTAATTTCTGCTGAATCAATTCCCACTCAGACAAGGGATAGAGCAACAAGCATCGAGATACAGGATCAATAGTGACAACCACACCATCGTCATCATATTGCGAAAGATCATCGCGTAACCGTGCCGGAAGAGACATACGCCCCTTAGCATCAACGCTTACCTGATGAATCCCACGAAACATTGCCATATCCCACTTATCGACACTTTATCCCACAATTTAACACTATTTATGAAAAAGAGTAAAAAAAAACGAAGTAAATAGCCCCAATTAGATGCAAGGATTCTGTAAAGACGTAAAAAAAGAGTGGAATTGGCGAGTTAAAACAGAAAATCTTGAAAACAATCCCACTTCCGTGAATAAATCCAGAGAGCCCTGCAAAAAGTGAGAAGAACAAACAAAGGAGAAAGCTGACAAAGCAAAAACACACCAAGAGAAATGCCTTTGGCGCTAGAAAATAAACCAAGAGAAATGCCTTTGGCACTAGAAAATAAACAAGCGGGGATTATATGAAGAAAAGAGTGTGCAAGCTGGCCGATAAGCCGGGTTCTGTCGTGGACAGTCATTCATCTAATACGTACATCACTGCACGTCTTTAGCAACCTACCCGAACTCAGCGCGGGTCACGCCAAAGAGTTCCTATTTGGTCTTGCTTCAAGTGGGGTTTACCATGCCACGAACTGTTGCCAGTCGCGCGGTGCGCTCTTACCGCACCATTTCAACCTTACCGGCAGTAAACTGCTTAGGCGGTATATTTTCTGCTGCACTTTCCGTAGGCTCACGCCCCCCAGGCGTTACCTGGCACTTTACCCTGCGAAGCCCGGACTTTCCTCCCCTCAATAAATTGAGCGGCGACTGTCTGGCCAACTTGCGAGGGGCATAGTACTTATCTATAGAAACAATAACAAGTGATTTTCTAAAAAGACAAAGACACTTAAGATAAAGGCAACTCAAAGCACACTTCTAAGCCACCACACTCACGATTACGCGCTGTTATTTTCCCCTTATGGGCACGAATAATACGCTGAGAAATAGTCAACCCGACCCCAAAGCCACCACTGTTGGCCTCACGCGCCTCTGAAGAACGATAAAAAGCATGAAAAATTTTCTCTAACTTATCATCTGACACACCCGGGCCATTATCACGAACATAAATGAAAGCAGTACCGGCCTTTTCTTGCGTCTCAACCTCAATCACACCTCCAGCACCTGCATAAAAACAGGCATTACGAAGCACATTTTCAATAGCATGGCGTAGCTGCAAAGGATCCCCTAGAATTGTTTTGGGAAGTCGACCTGTCTTAGTTACAGAAATCCCCTTCAATTGGCTTTCAAAACTGACATCCTCAACAATCTCACCCAACCACTCCTGAAGATCCATTTCTTGTTTCATTAACGAGGCAGCTTCTAAGCGACTTAAAGTAAGCACCTGACCTATCAACTCATCAAGCTCATGAAGCTCCGTACGAATGCGCGACAAATAGCCTTTTTGCACCTCCATTGCATACTTATCTTCCGCTATAGTCAAAGCCACCTCGATCCTTGCTAATGGCGTTCTTAGCTCGTGAGACACATCACGCATTAACCGCTCCTTAGAGGAAAGCAAGGTATCTATCCTGACCGCCATTTCATTGAACTCACGCGCCAATTTACCGACGGCATCACTTCGTCGTGTCAATTTATTCTCGACCCTTGCTGTCATATCACCTCGCCCAAAAGAGCGAGTGACACGCTGCAATTTTAGCAAAGGCCCTAAAAGCCAATAAGCCAACACACCACTAGAAACCAAAAGACCCAACAATGAAAAACCAACCACAACCTCTGGGGCAAGAGAATCGATTTCTGGATTAGGTTTAAAAATCAACAGATATTGAACATTATTCCCGCCAATTACCTGAATAAACTGACTGTGCAAAAAATCTGCCGCCGGCTTAGTTGAAACACTCGGTGCATTTTGCTCCCTAAAATTACGAGGCAGTGGCTTTAAAAGCGGACGACCATTTTCCTGGTAAAGATAAATGGTCCCTGACAAACGCTTTTCTGCTTTTTTTGTTTCTTCTTGCAAAGAGGTAATACCAAACTTTTCATACCCAGCGACCAACTGAACACCAACATCCCCCAATAAATCAGCCGACACCTGGTTGCGTTTCTGTATAAATTGCACCATCCCCAAACCAATACTCACAACAACAATATTGGACAGTAACACCACCAGAAACACACGCAGAAAAGTATTTTTCATAAACGACTAAGCACCCTGCTCATTTGATACAAAAATATAACCAACACCGCGTACGGTTTTAATCCTAGGATCGCCACACTCTAAATTACCAATCTTCTTACGTAGATTACTAATATGCATATCCAAACTCCGGTCATACATGGTTAACTTACGACCTAACGCTTTCTCAGAAAGTTCTTGCTTAGTAAGCACTTGACCTGGAGCCATCAACATACACTCTAGCAACGTATATTCAGATGTCGTCAGCTCAACCAACTCACCTTCCAAATAAACAGTGCGATCTTTACGACGCAATAAAACACCAGAAAGTTCTATATCAGCCGTTGGATCATCTTCACGCTCTTGCCCCGCCCGACGCAAAATAGCCTTAATACGAGCAAGCAACTCCCGAGGATTAAACGGCTTCGACAAATAATCATCAGCCCCCATCTCCAAGCCAAGAATTCGATCAATATCGTCACCTTTCGCTGTAAGCATAATAACGGGGACAGCGCTTTTATTACGAATCTGCTTCAAGGTTTCAAAACCATCTAGCTCGGGCATCATCACATCAAGAATAACAATATCTGGCATGTCTTCAGACATAAGGTCAAGTGCCTCACGACCATTCCAAGCATGAGCAACCTGATAACCCTCTCCGTCAAAGTATTCTTTAATTAGATCAGATAAACGAGCATCATCATCAGCAAGCAACAACTTAACCATAAATATTCCCTCTCATTTTTTCATTATTTAGCAGGCAGTTACATCGCCATAAATTCAATTGTAAATATTACCTTAGGGACCTACAAACTCCTTCCCCTCTTTTCAATCTATTTACAAAGAATACTAATATGATGAACTTAGCTACCAATAAAACACAAAAAAGACCGCAAAATGCGGCCTTTTCTAAATCACAAATTATTTAGCAAATAGAACAAACTTACCCTTTAAATGGGTCACGAATAACAATAGTTTCATTTCTATCTGGACCTGTTGAAATAATATCAACGGGAACTCCAACCTGCTCTTCTAAAAAGCGAATATAATCTTGAGCATTTTTAGGAAGCGCCTCAAAACTTTCAGCGCCTACTGTTGATTCAGACCAGCCAGGCAATTCAACATAAACAGGCTTGGCTTGCTCATAACCTTCACTATCAACCAAAGAACCATCCACAGGATTGCCATTCTCATCAGCATAAGAAACACAAACTTTGATTACAGAAGAGCCATCAAGAACGTCCAACTTAGTCAAACAGATACCTGAAACAGAGTTGATCTGAACCGCATGACGTAAAGCAACCGAGTCAAACCAACCACAGCGGCGAGAACGTCCCGTAGTCGCACCAAACTCATGACCACGACGCCCCAAGCGCTCACCATCTTCGTCGAACAACTCTGTAGGGAAAGGACCTGAACCGACACGCGTCGTGTAGGCTTTTGTAATACCCAACACATAATCCAAATACAAAGGACCAAAACCCGTACCAGCTGGCGCACCACCTGCCGTTGTGTTTGATGAAGTCACATAGGGGTAAGTACCGTGATCAACGTCCAACAACGACCCTTGAGCACCTTCAAACATGATGTTCGCACCCGCTTTGCGCAAGTCATGCAACAAAGTGATAGTGTCAGCCACCATTGGACGAAGAAACTCTGCCATTTCCAAACCAGCAGCGTAGACTTCATCAAAAGAAATTGGCTCAACTTTATGGTATTGAGTAAGAACAAAGTTATAGTACTCAAGCACTTCTTTTAACTTAGAGGCAAAGCGCTCCGAATCCAACAAATCACCTACACGAATAGCACGGCGAGCAACCTTGTCTTCATATGCAGGGCCAATTCCGCGCCCTGTAGTACCAATTTTTTTCTCACCCTTAGCAAGCTCTCGAGCCTGATCAATGGCAATGTGATAAGGAAGAATTAATGGACAAGCGGCACTAATTTTCAAACGATCAACCGCTGGAACACCTTGCTCCAACAACTCCTGCACTTCTTTTTTCAAAGCCTCAGGAGACAACACAACACCATTACCAATAATACATTGAACGCCTTCGCGCAAAATGCCAGAAGGGATCAAGTGCAAGACTGTTTTCTTGCCATCGATAACCAAGGTATGACCTGCATTATGACCACCTTGAAAACGCACAACAGCAGCAACGTCTTCAGTAAGCAAGTCTACAACCTTACCTTTACCCTCATCACCCCATTGAGTGCCTAGAATAACAACATTTTTACCCATAACTTCAGGTCTCATTTAGATAGTTCTTAAAGAAAAGTCTAGTTTTGAACTGGCATCAACTGCCAAGCTTCATCAACAAATTCAAGCTTAAAATCTGCATTTTCAGGGCAAACATCATCCAAGACCTCTACCACACGATATCCTTCAGTACGCAAGGCGTTCACTTTCTGCCAAAGCTCATCGCTAGCACAAATTGGCGACAGAACAGTCTTTGGTTTTGAAACCACAATATCCGCCAAAGCAACCAAAGCCTTCACATCCGTACTAAAACCTGTAGCTGGGCGAGACCGGCCGAATACCTGCCCAATATTGTTATAACGCCCACCTCGAGCAATCGCATTACCATGACCAGGAACATAAGCAGCAAAAACCACACCGGTATGATAACTGTAAGAAACCAAATCACTGAGATCGAAATGCAGGCCAACATTAGGAAAACGCTGACAAATTGAATCGCTCACTTCCTGTAATAAAACAATCGCATCATGGATTGACTTACTTACAGTACCTAGTAAATCAGCCGCATGCTTTAACACCTCTTTACCACCACACAAGCGAGGCAAACCAACTAGCCATTGCTTTTGCTTCTCATGTAGACAGTCGAGCCCCTCAACATAGCGATCAAGCTCTGGCAAATCTTTTGCCTTGTAAAGCTCAATTAATTTACCTTGCTGATCCGCACTCAAATCACAAGCAGCAAGCACACCACTTACAACGTCAACATGCCCGAGATCAAGAACAAGATTAGGCAAACCGGCAGTAGATAAGGTTTTTAACATCAAAGACAACACTTCAACATCACTTTCTACGCCACCATGACCATAAATTTCTGCCCCCAACTGAATAGGGCTGCGAGTACCATCTAAGCCAGCCGGCATGGTTCTCAACACACTGCCACAATAACTCAAACGTTGCACACCATCATCTTTAAGGCAATGAGCATCTATACGAGCAACTTGAGATGTAAAATCAGCTCGAATACCCAGAAGTCGGCCTGATAATTGGTCGATCACTTTAAAAGTTTCAATTTCTAAGTCTGAACCGGCACCCGTAAGAAGGGAATCCAAATACTCTAAAAGAGGAGGTATTACTAATTGGTATCCCCAACTTTCATGGAGATTAAGCAGAGTTCTCCGGAGATGCTCAATCTTAGCGGCCTGTTCAGGCAACGCCTCGTCAACGCCCTCTGGAAGCAACCAGCGATCTGCTAAAGTCATTAAATTATCCTCTTAGCTTCGGGTCAGCAAAAGAAGCATTAATCCAAGAAACATACTAACCGCACCCAAAATCCGCAAATTCCAATCTGAACTCGCGATAGCCTTTACCATTATTTCTCGCCAGATATTTGGAGCGAGAAACGGTAAAACACCCTCGGCAATCAATAAAAGGCTGACGCCAACCAGCAGCGACTGCAACAATTCCTGCATAGATTCTCTTTATTTTGACCATTAAAAAACCGGGCCTAGCCCGGTTTGTGTAATAGTAACATGTTTCCTATTTTAACAAATAGGCTTCAAGCATGAATATTGACGAATATCCACTCTATTTAGCACCCGTGCTAGTAGAGCTATTCAGATACTTGAAAAATTCGCCATCAGGCTCAAGTACAAACAAGTCATTCTTATCTTTAAAGCTTTCACGATACGCCTGAAGACTACGATAAAACTCATAAAACTCAGGATCTTGCTTGTATACTTTAGAGTAAATAGCCGCCGCCTTTGCGTCACCGTCACCACGAATCATTTCCGCATCACGTTGCGCTTCAGCCTCTAAAACCACTTGCTGACGATCCGCATCCGCGCGAATACCTTCCGCCAACTCCAAACCTTTCGATCTGTGCTCACGAGCTTCACGCTCACGCTCTGTTCTCATACGCTGATAAACAGACTCACTAACATCAGGCGGCAAGTCAATTCGCTTAACTCGGATATCCACAATCGAAATACCCAACTCATTCTGAGCCACCTTATTTAGGTCATCACGTAACTCCGTCATTAACTGGTCACGCTCTCCAGAAACCACTTCATGCATCGTGCGCTCACCAAACTTATTTCGAAGCCCAGTATCAACACGCGAAGACAGTACGCGGTTGGCAACAAACTCATCACCAGAGGTCGCTTGATAATATTTAGCAACAGAATCAATTTTCCATTTAACATACGAATCAACCACAACCGCCTTTTTTTCCAACGTCAAATAACGCTGAGGACGAGAATCCATGGTTAAAATTCGAGCATCAAATTTCTTAACCTCATTCATGATTGGCAGCTTAAAATGGATGCCAGGCTTAACATCAGACTGAACAATTTCACCAAACTTAAGCACAACTGCACGCTCAGTTTCTTTAACAACAAAAAGCGTTTGAGAAGCCACTAAAATACCAAGAAGAACAACAAATAAAACCGCAAAAGAAAAACCTTTCATTAGTTTCTGCCCTCCCTACGAATAGTTGTACTTTGGCGCTTACGAAGCTCTTCAAGAACCTGATCAGTCAACGCTCCAATATTTGCAGAACTTGCACTACCAGTTCCTTTTGATGATTCAGCTCGCTGCTTCATCATTTGATCCAAAGGCAAATACATCATGTTGTTTCCACCTTTCGTGTCGACAACGACTTTATTAGCATCTTTATAAACCGACTCCATCGTTTCAATATACAAACGACGACGCGTAACATCTGGCGCCTTGGTATACTCACGATACAAACGATCAAAACGATCGGCTTGACCACTAGCCCGCGCCACTATTTCAGATCGATAAGCTTCGGCTTCCTCTCTAATACGCTGAGCACGACCACGAGCTTCTGGGATGATGCCATTTGCATATGACTCTGCCTCATTACGCACTCTCAACTCATCCTCTTTCGCTTTGATAACATCATCAAACGCTTCCTGCACTTGTGTTGGTGCTTGAGTATTTTCCACGTTAACTTTTGAAATCAATAGCCCTGTACCATATGCGTTACTATAATCCTGGATACGTGATTTAACCTCTGTCGCCAATAACTCACGCCCCTCAGTCAAAATCTGATCCATTTCAGAACTACCAACCACATGACGAAGCGCACTTTCCGTCACCTGAGCAAGAGACTCTTCTGGATTACGAACATTAAGCAAAAAGTCTTTCGGATTCTGAACTGAATATTGGACAGAAACCCCAACCTCAACAATGGCATCATCAACCGTCAGCATTAACGCCTTGTGATCATGAGAACGTACTTTCGTCACATTCACTTTACTCACAGAGTCAATCATCGGCGGATTCCAATGAAGACCAGGCATTACAGTAGAATGATATTTGCCCAAACGTAGAACAACACCTCTCTCCTGCTGGTCTACCTGATAAATACCTGTTGCTGCCCACAAAGCAAGCACAGCCAACAAGATTATCGCAATCAGACCACCACCGAATTTACCTGACATACCAGAACCACCACCATTAGAGCCGCCGGATTTGCGGGATTTTTTCACTCCCAACATATCCATCAACTTACGAAAAGCTTCATCCAAGTCAGGTGGACCTTGATCCTTGCCGCCTGGCTTACGACCCCAAGGGTCATTATCAGGCTCCTTCTCACGATCTCCATCAGGGCGTCCAGCACCATTATTTCGGTTTTTATCTGGATTCCATGGGTCATTGTCGTTATTACCCGGTTCATTCCAGGCCATACTACATCTCCACTTTATTTTAATGATAATCCTGTGTAACTTACGCGGCTTCTATCTGATCCTCAGACATGCCAGCGCGAGCTAAAATCTGTAAATAATCTTTTTTAGGCAGTTTGACATCCAAAACAAAACGACCCGCTTCATCAAAGCGCTCCGATTTAACCGCTCCATGCTCAAACAACATCGCCCTTAAACGCCCATACTTGCTTGACAAATAAAGCGTCTCATCCAAAACATCTACTGCAAGCAACTCAGCAATAGCTTGTTTTAACAGATCAATACCTTGACCATCACGAGCAGACAACCAAACTCGCAAAGGGTTCCCGTCAGCATCCCTATCTATTCTAGGTTCTGCCGTTGGCAATGCATCTATTTTGTTAAACACTGTCAATGTAGGCACTTCATTAGCACCTATTTCTTCCAATACAGAATCAACATGCTTCATATTCTCATCGCGAGAAATATCCGCTGCATCAACCACATGCAACAACAAATCCGCTTCAGACGACTCTTTAAGTGTCGCCTGAAACGCTTTAATCAATCTGTGTGGCAACTGGCGAATAAAGCCCACTGTATCAGCTAGAACAACAGAGCCTATCTGCTCAATATCCAATCGCCTTAATGTCGGGTCTAATGTTGCAAAAAGTTGATCTGCCGCATAAACCTCAGAACCAGTGACACGATTAAATAATGTCGATTTTCCCGCATTCGTATAACCAACTAAGGAGACTGTCGGAACAGAGGAACGACCACGAGAACGGCGACTTTGATCACGCTGAGACCCAACTTTTTCAAGTCTTTTTTGAATGGATTTAATGCGCTCACGAAGCAACCGGCGGTCTGTTTCAAGCTGAGTTTCACCCGGCCCACGCATACCTATACCGCCCTTCTGACGCTCTAAGTGCGTCCAACCACGAATAAGACGAGTTGACATATGTTGGAGTTGAGCCAACTCAACCTGCAACTTACCTTCATGGGTACGTGCACGTTGAGCAAATATATCAAGTATCAGCCCAGTACGATCAAGCACTCGACACTTCAAAATACCTTCTAAATTACGCTCTTGGGAAGGAGACAATGCATGATCGAAAAGAACCACCTCTGCTTCTTCGCGATCAACAATTTCTTTAATTTCTGCTAGCTTACCAGAACCAATAAAGTATCTAGCATCAGGGCGCTGACGAGATCCTGTGATAACGGCCACAGGATCGGCGCCGGCAGAAATAGCAAGTTCAACAAACTCTTCTGGACCATAAGACTCATTTTGATCATGAAAATCTATATGAACCAATACAGCTATATCACCACTATCTGGACGTTCAAAAAACAATCTAGTATTCCTCTGCTTGCCTAAGATCAGACAAACTATTCAGCGTCATCTTCCGGCTGATCAGGAGACGGGATGCGAATTGTGCGGGATGGAACAACCGTAGAAATGGCATGTTTATAAACCATCTGACTTACGGTATTTTTCAAAAGAATCACAAACTGATCGAATGATTCGATTTGACCTTGAAGCTTAATTCCATTTACAAGAAAGATAGATACTGGCACTCTTTCTTTACGTAGAATATTTAGATAAGGGTCTTGTAATGATTGCCCTTTTGACATTGTGATCTCCTTAAACAAGCAAAAAATATTAAATTAAATATTGATAAAACAATACTGTAGATACTACACCAAATCTTTAACTATTTCCCCTATATAATCCTGCTTTCTATGTAATTCAAGGCCTGGGGTACAAGTTCTTTAGACAAACTGTCAAAAATCATCAAATCTTCCCACCCCCTTAGCCAAGTAAGCTGCCTTTTAGCCAACTGACGAGAAGCAACCACCCCTTTAAAGATAGCATCATCTAACAAATCATCACCATCTAAATACTGCCAAAGTTGACGATACCCCACGCAACGCATTGATGGCATTTCAATCGTTAAATCACCACGATTGTATAAAGCCTCCACTTCCGCTAAAAAACCTTGGTCCATCATCTCATAGAAGCGCTGCTCTATTCTTTCATGCAAGACACTTCTCTCTTTAGGCATAACAGCCATATTGATCATATCAAATGGCAAAGAGACACTTTCCTGCTCAGCCCACCACTGCGTCATCGTCTTTCCAGTTAATCGATACACCTCAATTGCTCTCTGTAAACGCTGAGGGTCATTCGGATGAATACGAGATGCCGCCTCTGGATCAAAAGTTTGCAACTCTTCGTGTAAAGCTGGCCAACCTTTTTCTGCCGCTTCATCTTCGATTTTCGCCCTTAACGCCGCATCCGCATTCGGCATTTCAGCCAACCCTTTCTGAAGCGCATTGAAATACATCATGGTACCGCCTACCAAGAGTGGCGTTTTGCCTTTGGCAATAATTTCTTGAGCATGGGCTACCGCATCAATCACAAAGTCAGCCGCAGAATAAGACTCCAATGGATCAATAATATCAATCAAGCGATGAGGCGCTCTGGCCAACAATGCCGCATCTGGCTTCGCTGTACCAATATCCATACCTTTATAGACCAAGGCAGAATCAACACTGATAATTTCAAAATTATGATTTTCAGCTAACTCAACCGCCAGACCCGTTTTCCCCGAGGCAGTCGGCCCCATCAAACAAACAACTTGTGGTTTCGTCATATCAACGCCCTCTCAAAAAGAGTTTATCCAAATCAGACATACTCAAATGCGCCCAAGTCGGTCGACCATGATTACATTGACCACTACGCTCGGTTACTTCCATATCACGAAGAAGACTATTCATCTCTGCAATAGTCAACTTACGATTCGCCCTAACAGCGCCATGGCAGGCCATCGAAGCCATTAACTCATTTGCCCTTGATTCAATAAGATCTGAAACACCATTTGCAGCCAAGTCACTAATCACATCACGCACTAAACTTTCTACATCACCACGAATCAGTATAACGGGAACTTCGCGAACCATAACACTTTCCAATCCAGTTCTATCAACACGAAAACCGAACGCCTCAAAGGCAGAACCATTTTCCTCAACCAAATCCGCCTCACTTTGTGAAACAGAAATATTAATTGGCACCAATAAAGGTTGAGTCGAAATATTTTTCTGGTAAAACGCCGTTTTCATGCGCTCGTATACAATTCTCTCATGAGCCGCATGCATATCGACTAGAATCAAGCCCTGCTCGCTCTCCGAAAGAATATAAACACCATGCAACTGTGCAACAGCATAGCCAAGAGGAGGTACAGCTTGATAGTCACCTTCAAATCTTACAAAAGGGTCAGCGCCTTGCCCCAAACTACTAAGGGGAGCAATCTCTCTTATTTCACCCGTCTCAAGGTCAACTTCTTCCGCCTTAGACACATACTCTTGCGCATAACCAGAAAGTCGATTCATACCATCAAGCTGACTACGCACCTCAGCACCGCCCAATGAACTTGGCGAGCCACGCATCCAATCCATCGAATTCGATGTTGATCTATTAGACAAAGGCAAAGCAGATTGTTCCGCAATATTCGAACTATATTCAACCGACTCACTACCACCACTATTAGGGTCACTCACACCCGTTGGCGCAGCGTCCGACTCAGGTCGAACATCGGCAATCGCCTTGTGAATTCGGCTAAACAAAAAGTCATGAACCAAACGGCCATCGCGAAAACGCACTTCATGCTTAGTGGGGTGAACATTGACATCCACTGTCGATGGATCAAGTTCTAGATACAAAACAAAAGTGGGGTGACGACCATTATACAAAACATCCCGATAAGCTTGTCGCACAGCGTGAGCGACCAACTTATCTTTCACCACACGACCATTAACAAAGAAGTATTGCAAATCCGCCTGAGAACGAGAGAATGTTGGCAAACCAATCCACCCCCACAAACGCAGACCAGCGGCTTCCACATCCAGAGTTAAAGAATTCTCAATAAATTTTTTACCTAATAGAGTCGCCAATCTGTGCTCAGCGTGAAGCTGGTCTGTGACAGGTCGCAAATCGTAAACCTGCTTACCGTTATGACTTAATCGGAAGCCAGTTTCATAACGACTGAGCGCCAAACGCTTCACCACTTCTTCAAGGTGGGTAAATTCTGTTTTTTCTGTACGTAGAAACTTACGACGAGCGGGCGTATTAAAAAATAAATCCCGAACATCAATAGTCGTTCCTTGCGGGTGAGAAGCAGGACGAACTGCAGTCGCCATATCCTTACCTTCTGCCTCAACACGCCATGCTTCTTCTTCATTTTCAGCCTGAGAAGTTAAGTGCATTCGAGAAACGGAGCTAATACTAGCCAAAGCCTCTCCACGAAAGCCTAGCGTACGAACAGCCTCCAAATCATCTAAAGTGATAATTTTACTTGTCGCATGACGACTTAATGCCAAAGGCAAATCATCTTTCATGATCCCCGTGCCATTATCACGAATTTTGATTCGTCGCACTCCTCCTTGCTCGACATCAATATCAAGCTGAGACGCGCCCGCATCAAGGCTATTTTCTAATAATTCTTTTACAACGGAAGCTGGTCGCTCAACCACCTCTCCGGCTGCAATTTGGTTGGCTAAACGCGGAGACAAAAGATTAATTCTTTTCATGAACGACCTTTTAAATGTGAAACAACCTTTATAATCAACAAAGGCTTCAATGTGACTTTATCCTGCAGGAATAACAAGTTTCTGACCAATCCAGATAACATCATTATTTAAGTTGTTCGCTTTTCTCAACAAAGGCAATGACACCTGATTACGGCGAGCTATTTCAGATAAGGTATCCCCCTTACTAACGGTATAAACATAATCTGAATGCTTTTTCTGCTTCCAAGCCACCAAAGTGCCATCAGGAGCATTCTTCGTAAAATATTCAACCACCCCTTTAGCAATAGAGGCGGCTAATTTCACCCTATAATTACGACTAGAAAGATTTTTAGCTTCGGTTTTATTGGAAACAAACCCCGTTTCAATCAGAATCGATGGAATATCAGGAGACTTCAACACAACAAAACCGGCCTGCTGAACACTGTTTTTATGCAACACAGCAACACGCTTCATTTCCCCTAAAACACTCTTACCTATATTTAAGCTCATTTGAATCGTAGAATTCATCGACATATCTAATAAGACTTCAGCAAGCAATTGATCTTTATCATCCAATGAAATACCACCCACCAAATCGGCTGAATTTTCTTGCTGAGCTAACCAACGTCCCATTTCAGAACTTTTACCACTTAATGACAGCGCCCAAACAGAAGCACCTCGAGCGCTAGATTTAGTAAATGCATCGGCATGAATAGAAATCATCAAGTCCGCATTAGCCTCACGCGCCACCCGAGAACGATCTCGCAACTTCAAGAAAGTATCTGTTGAACGTGTCATAACAGCTTTAAAACCATCCACAGCATTGATACGTCTAGCCAACTCTTTACCTATGGACAACACAACATCTTTTTCTCTAACTTTATATTGCCCTAATGCACCAGGATCTTTACCACCATGGCCGGGATCAATTGCAATAACAATGTCACGTTTCTCTTTTGATAGATTTGCTAAACTTTTGACAATAGTGGCAGGCTTTTTAACACCATATTCAAGCTCAACTAAAATGCGCGGCCCATAAGTTCCATTGGCCGCTAACACCGTACTTTTGGCTTTAGCAGACTGACCAAGGTCTAATACAAAACGAACCCCATCATCTCGTTTTGCATAACGCACCCTCAGCAAAACATCCGAAGATAGCGCAGAAATATCATTTACAACGGATGCACTTAAATCCACACCGCTAATGTCTAAAACAATTCGATCAGGATTAGAAAGAGGAAAGATACGATGTTCCGATGCTTTAGACAGCTCAAAAACCAGACGTGTCACTCCTTCTTGCTGAGCAACACGAATATCGCGAACCTCTGCAGCATAAACATTCAATGCCGCTAAAGATAAAAACAAATTAATTAAAATAAAAAGATAAGTACGAAATTTAGTATGCATATCAGACAGCTAGCTAGTATATCTGACACACTATAACTGCTGATTAAATGGATCTCAATCTTACTTATAGTAAAGTCTTCTATACATCAAGAAGTTATGATGTCGCGCAAAACATTTAATGCTTCATTTCCCTTTTCAGTTTGAGACTCCAATAAGACATTACGACCTTGCTTAATAAGCCCTAATGAAATCATTACATCCGCCTCAGGAAGAATCCCCCGTCCCATTTCAGCCCACTCAATTAGACAAACACTACCCTCAGAAAAATAATCTCTAACACCCATAAATTCTAATTCTTCAGGGTCTGACACTCGATACAAATCAAAGTGGTAAGCTTCCATAGTAGATAACTCATATGGCTCTACAATGGTATAAGTTGGACTCTTAACAGGCCCTTGGTAACCCAATCCACGCAGTATTCCACGCACCATGGTAGTCTTCCCCATGCCGAGGTCACCCTCTAAATACACCACCATGCCAGCCTTTAGTGCAGATGAAAAAGCTACCCCCAAAGCCTCCATAGCCCCTTCCCCAAATACATCTTTCTCTAATCGCATTAATTTTTTCCTCTTTGCCTCTTCAAATAGAGCACACAAATCTTACTGCTGTTTATTTCTGACAATTCTAATACAGAAGCCTTTTGAAACAAGCATCAATACCTCATAATAAAAAACTGACACTCTCAAAAGCAATCACACAGCAAAGGATTCCTATGGACTGGCTTTTCCTATCAACAATTGCCATTGCCGTTTTCATAACAGGCATTTCTAAAGGTGGCTTTTCTGGAGCATTTGGGATCATCGCCGTCCCCCTCATTACCCTTCAGACCTCTCCAACATTAGCCGCAGCTATTATGCTGCCAATCCTTTGCATCATGGATTTATTCACCGTGCAAAAGTTTTGGAAAAAATGGAATTCAGAGCAACTTTTGAAATGCATTCCTGCCGCAATAGCTGGTGTCGCCATCGGCGGCCTTACTGCTTCATGGTTTTCTGCAGAATGGTTAAAAATAATGGTAGGAGTTATTGCCGTTGGTTTCACTTTGAATTCATGGCCCAGAAAAAGCCGAACAAGATTACAAAAGCCACTTAGCCCTTTTATAGGAAAAGTTTGGTGCGCCATTGGAGGTTTCACCAGTTTTATCGCTCACGCTGGAGGACCTCCGATGAGCGTTTATCTACTTAGAGCCAACCTTGAAAAAACCCAATATGTTGCAACCGCTGCGGTCATCTTCACCGCCATCAACTATGTCAAACTCATCCCTTACGGAATGCTTGGACAACTGAACACATCAAACGTACAGCTTTCTCTTTACTTTACCCCAATCGCCTTCCTAGGCGTGCAATTAGGAGCATGGCTACACTACCGATTATCAACCGCTTTGTTTTTCAAAGCCATGTACAGTTTTCTCTTCCTAACTGGGTTAAAACTAATATGGGACGGTGTATCCGGACTAAATTAACAACCGGACAATAAAATCTGGTGACAGGCTTAAAACATACAACGCCGCCACCAGATAACGATCAACCGAAAACTACTCTTCCATACCGAACATGGATTTACGATAATGCTTCAATTCACCAATAGACTCCAAAATATCATCCATTGCCAAATGTGACCCAGACTTAGAGAATCCCTCCAACGCTTCTGGTTTCCAGCGTCTTGCCAATTCTTTTACCGTACTCACATCCAAATAACGATAATGAAAGAAAGACTCAAGCTTCGGCATGTAACGATACAAAAACCGACGATCTTGCCCCACACTATTTCCGCATATTGGCGATTTTCCTGCAGGAACATACTGAGCCAAGAATTGAATAGTTTCTTCCTCTGCTTGCTCCATACTAATAGAGGAAGACAGCACTCTCGCCGTTAATCCAGAATCACCGTGATGCTGAGTACACCATTCATCCATCGCATCCATCACTGCTTTTTCTTGATGAATAGCAAGACTCGGGCCTTTCGCAAGTACATTTAAATGCTTATCTGTTACGACAGTCGCAATCTCAATAATAGTATCTGTTTCCGGGTCCAATCCTGTCATTTCAAGATCGATCCACACTAAATTCTCTTCATTTAAGCTCATAACCTTCCAAGTCCTTTATTATCATTGCCAAGCATTATACTCTATGCGCCTTACTTTATGACCAGACGAAACTAATGTCGAAGCGAAAACTTACTAAACAACAAACTTGGCGAATCGAAAGAATTCAAAAAGAGCGCGTTGAACGCACTCAAAAACGTGGTGAAGTTGCCGAAGAATTACTCCAATCATCCGACCTCGGACCAGAGACGGAAGGTATCATTATTTCTCACTTCGGAACCCAAGTGGAAGTCGAAGGCACCCAAGAACCTTTTATTGGCATATCGACACGCTGTAACTTACGCGCCAATCTCGGTCAATTAGTAACCGGTGACAAAGTAGCCTGGCGCCCCAAACAAAACGAGGGCGGCGTTGTTGTTGCCACCACACCGAGACACACCTCCCTGTCTCGCCCCGACATGCACGGCAGAATAAAACCTGTTGCTGCCAACATAGACCATATTATTGTCGTCATAGCAGCCGAACCCGTCGCTCATGCCAACCTAATAGATCGCTATTTAGTTGCCGCTGAAACAGTGGGGATTCCTCCCGTCATACTACTTAACAAGTGTGACTTGATAGACGATAGCAACAAAGAAGATCTAGATAAGCTTCTTAAAACTTACGAAGACCTAAACTATAAAATCATCAGAACCTCCATTAAAAACCAAGCAGGTATGGAAGCTCTCTATGATTTCTTGCAGGACAAAACAAGCGTATTTGTAGGTCAATCTGGGGTAGGCAAGTCGTCTCTGATTGGCACCCTACTCCCAAACATAGACATTAGCGTGGGTGAACTTTCCCAGAAACGTAAAAAAGGCGTGCACACAACCACGACAGCACGGCTATTCCACATGCCGAAAGGTGGCGATTTAATTGATTCTCCAGGAATTCGAGAATTTGGCCTATGGCACATTTCTGAAGATGAGCTACTAAACGGCTTTATCGAATTTCGCCCACACATTGGTTATTGCCGATTCCGTGACTGTGCCCATGAAAAAGAACCCGGCTGCGCCATTCTTGAAGCATTAGATAAAGGAGAAATAACCGAACACCGCTTCCAAAGCTTCCTCAGAATCAAGCAATCAATACGAGAAAACCAAGCCTTCTAAAAAACTTTTTCAGGAGTAAGCTTTATATCTGATTGCAGGCCAGGATTACCAAAATAGCGACGATTCTGGTCAAGCAGCTTTTTATAAGCATCATCGGTCAATAACGTAATGCTGATACGTCTATTCTCAGGGCTATTCAAATCAAATCTGTTATAAGGGATAGTATCTGACAAACCTATCACTTGAGCAAAACGCTTATCTTTCACACCTCCCTCTTCTAGAATTCGTCGAGCTGCATTGGCTCTTAACGCTGAAAGATCCCAATTATCAATACCACCAGAACCGCTAAATTTAGATGAATCAGTATGCCCTGTAATAACGATCGGATTGGTAACCTTGTTAAAAATGGGAGACATTGTTAGCAACGTATTTTCAATGTCTGGCATCATACGCGCACTACCACGCTCAAACATTGGCTTATCTGGGTCATCTAGTAAGGTGATTCGCACTCCGAGAGGTGTAATTTCAATACGCAAATTCTTCTGCTTAGAAACAACAATATTCATCTTCTCCATTTCTTTACGTATGGCCTGATTAATCCCTTTCGACTCACTTGATCCCGGTCCCTTACCACGCAACTCATCTTTTGACTCAGTCACAACACTACCGGGGTCTGGCAACTTTAAATCCAGCTTTCTTTCATCACTCTTAGCCGGACTCCCTCCTAAATCAATAGGATTGGCACTATAACCTGCATCTGAAGGCCCCATTGGATCTTGAAAATAACCTTCAATACTTTTTAGCTCTGCTGGAGATGCAACACTAATGATCCACAAGACGAGGAAAAAGGCCATCATTGCCAGAGCAAAATCAGCCAAAGCGATTTTCCATGCCCCACCGTGATGACCACCCTTTTTAACCTTTTTAACGCGACGAATTACCAGCCCGTTAGATCCTAGAGCCATCCTATTATCCCCCTATTCTCGAATACACTCATTTAACGGTACTGTTTAAGTTCATTTGATAATTCAATAAAGCTTGGACGCATATCAGGTGGCAACAGCTTACGACCCGTTTCCACCGCAACAGGAGGAGCATAACCAGACACAATTGAGTTTAAGCACGCTTTAACGCATAGATAAGCCTTTAATTCATGACTTGCCAAAGTCTCTAAATGCGATGCCGCAGGACCGACGAAGCCATAGCCTAAAAAGATCCCCAAGAAAGTACCGACCAAGGCTGCCGCAACATGAGTGCCGATTTCTTCTAACGGCCCACCAATTGACCCCATGGTAATCACAATCCCCAGTACCGCCGCGACGATACCAAAACCAGGCAACGCTTCTGCGACGCGGTTCAACGCATGACTTGGCTCAACCAGCTCCTCTTGTATCTGCTCAATCTCATTATCCATAATAGCTTCGATTTCATATGCAGGCAGGCCAGTTAAAGTAAAAATACGATAGTTATCTGTTAAAAAGTTAACCACCTCATGATCACGAACGACATCAGGGAAACGGTTAAATAACTCACTAGTAAAAGGCTCTTCAATATCGTCCTCAATAGACAGAAAACCTTCTTGACGGCTTTTTTGAAACAAGCAGTACATCACCCCTAATAACTGTAAATAGAATTTTTTGTTATGGCGACTACCTACAAAAACCTGAGGCAGCATGGTGAATACTTTTTTCTGTACAACAAATGGATTAGCGACCATAAAAGCCCCTAATGCCGCACCACAAATAATGACCACCTCAAAAGGCTGCCATAACGCCAACAAATTCCCGTGAGATGCTAAATAGCCAGTTACAACACTAACAACAACCACTAGCAAACCAGCTAATGCAAACATATTTTCTTCCTTAATACTGACAAAGTATGCTCTCACCTCAATATACAGTATGATTAATGAGATCAAAATATAAGAACGTCATTTAAACACTAACTTCAACAGAGCCACTAATGTAACCAGCTATGAAAGACAAGTCACCTTCTGGCCTAAATGAATGGCTACATTTTCTAAAAAATAAAAAATTTCCTGTTAGAGCAGTTAATTTGGCTCGTCTAAAAACCCAAATAAAAAGAGCAGAAGACACCCTTGATGATATGCAAGCCAATATCGCTTCAGATCCTCTGCTAGCCTTTGCTATTCTAAACGAAGCTAATCGTACCGTCCCAAATAAAAACAGCGAAATAAAAACACCATTTCATGCAGCTTCAATGGTGGGAATGAATGGCATAGAAAAACTATTACCTCACTTCGTTTCTTACGAAACCAAAAACAAAAAAAATTCTCCTCACCTCACCGAATTTTTAAGCCAATTACAAACTAGCTACGAAGCTGCAACCATTGCCAGGCATTGGGCAATTGAAAAGCTGACCAGTCACGAAGATGATATTTTTTGGATAACACTCTTTCGAGACTCGGCTAGATGGCTTTTGTGGTTTTATGCCTATCCGACCATGACAGAGCTTAATAAAAGAATTTCACTTGGAGAAAAAGCCAACCAAGCTGAGCTTGCTGTTTTAGGGTGTCGAATAGATGAGCTTACCGTTCACCTTTGCACTTTCTGGAACGCTCCAGACAAGGTCACAGACTCCTTCTTAACAAAATTCATACCCAATACAAAAGAGATGCAGTCGCTCGCTCACCTAGCACACCATCCAGATGAACTACCTGGCTTTACGGAAGACAAAAGACTAAATATTTTGGTTAACAGTCCGTTAATTTTTTCATACTGTGCTAGCAAGGTTGCCCATGAAGCCACTCTCATGAGATGGGATTCTAAAAATCTACCTTTCTTTTATCGCGTAGTAGCAACGGTAATGCATAGACGTGTAGGTGAAGTAATTAAGACTGCACACTTAGCCAGCACAGAAGCCGCCAAGCTTTACAATACGGGTGGTAAAATTCCTCTAGCACAACAATTGCTTGACCCTAACTTATTTACCAAAAAAACGAAGCAAGCCATCAAAACCAAATTACCACCAATTGATGCCCTAAAAGCCGCACTCAATCAAACACCAGATATGGACACCAAACAAAAAGCAAACCTAGCTTTAAAAACCATTAATCAAGCAATCCCAAACGCGCAACACAACATTATTTTCAAACACTCAAATAATAGAACAGGCCCAATATTTCAGTCAGGCTATAAAATTGAAACCATCAAAAGCATTAAATGGAACTCACCATCAAACGTCTTTAAAAAACTATCCAACACACGCTCTGCTATACATTTATTTGGAACAAAGCTTGATAAACTATTAAAAGACTTTCCCGATACCTCAGATAAAATCATCGACCCAAACAGCCATCTAATGCTTGCATCAACACCATCATCTGATGCGGAAGTAATGATATTTTGGCTAGAAACAAGGAAAGAATTTAGCGAATCAGATTACAAAAACCTCAAACGCATTGTGTCTTTAATCAGCCACAAACCAATATAAATTCAGCTTTATCAGGATACACAACGTGAATAAAGACCAACTATTTGCATTTGCACAACACTTAACACCACAAAAAACACTTTCTCGACTAATAGGAAGAGTTGCAGAATGCGAAAACAAATGGGTAAAAAACACCTTTATCAGTCAATTTGTTAAAAAGTACCAAGTTGATATGTCGGAAGCCATCAACAGCGATGCCACTTCTTACCGCAATTTCAATGATTTTTTTACTCGCGCCATTCGCCCTGAACTGCGCCCTATTTGCAATAAAGAGAATAGCATTGCCTGCCCTGCTGACGGCGCAGTAAGCCAGTTAGGTAAAATTGAACACGGCACACTTTTTCAAGCAAAAGGCCATCACTACAGCCTAACAACGCTACTAGGCGGCGACGCATCATTGTCCAACCAATTTCTTGGTGGCTCATTCGCTACAGTTTACTTATCACCAAAAGACTATCATCGAGTACACATGCCATTAACCGGCAAACTCACAAAGATGATCCACATTCCTGGAAAGCTTTTTTCCGTTAACAAAGTGACAGCGGAGCAGATCCCTAACGTCTTCGCCCGCAACGAACGTACCGTTTGTTTATTTGACACAGAAGCAGGCCCAATGGCTGTTATTTTGGTTGGCGCCATGATCGTAGCCAGCATCGAAACCGTTTGGGCAGGACAAGTAACACCATTCAACAAAAATGTTGTTACTTGGGACTACAAAGAACTGAACGACATAAAGATCAAAAAAGGCGAGGAAATGGGCCGCTTCAAATTAGGCTCAACAGCTATCGTTTTATTTGGCAAAGATGCGATTAACTGGGAAGAGTCCATCCAAGCGGACACTCCAACCAAAATGGGCATGCACTTCGGCAAGATTAATAAATAGCCACATAACCCAGTTCCACAAAAAAGCCTGCAACCAGCAGGCTTTTCCCTTCTAACCCAAGCAATGTCTACACTAAATACCCGCTTGAATCACCGGAATAATATCTTGGCTGACCATATCATGAAGTAAATCACGGTAGCCTGTTTTACCTGACGGCAAAAACTCATCAGAAGTAATAGCTATGGTTAATTCCAGCTCTGGAAAAACATAAATCATCTGACCACCATACCCCCAGCCAAAGTAACCCTGCACCCCAGCAAAAGTCTGAATAAACCACCCGTAACCATACAAACCACGATGAAAACGCGAATGCGTTCTCGGCTGCCAACTTTCTGCAATCCATTTTTCAGAAAGTATACGACGACCGCTCTTAGTTACTCCGCCACGTCGATACAACTCACCAAAAGCCAATAAGGAAGCTGGCGTCATACCCACTTGATTTCCGCCCATCGGAATTCCTTGAGGATCTGTTTCCCAGCTTTCTATGCGAATACCAGAACCTCTAAACCAACGATTAGCTAGTTTATAAGTATGCTTTCCACTCTGACGCATGATGATGGCAGACAGCAGATGCGTACTGCCCGTTGAATATTCCATATCTCCACCAACCTCTTCCACAAAAGGTCTTGATAAAGCGTCCTTCACCCAATTAGAACTTGCTACCCAACGACCATAATACTCGCCGGAAGTACGCTCAAGGCCCGCCTGCATGGACAACAAATGACCGATAGTAATATCATTCAATTGAGAGTCAGGATCATCAGGTAACTGATCAGATAAAATAGGCGCAATAGGCTGATCAACCCCTTTAATAATCTCTTTATCTATCGCCATCCCAACAATGCTAGACATGATAGATTTAGAGGCCGATTTGATATTGGCGACAGCATGAATGTCTGCCTTGTTATACGCCTTAGACCAAACAATCTCCCCTTTATGAGCAACTTGCACCGTCTTAATATTAGGAAAACTTTGTGCCGTTTTATCCATCTCACTCAAATCTAGAGCCAAAACAGGAGCACTAACCAACAACAGCAATGAACTAAGCAATAAAAAGTACATATCCCAATAATCGCCTTATCTTCAAAGAAACACTTAAACGCAACAAACCAATAAATAAGATAACAGCACAACAAAAACTCACAAAAAAGCCTGCAATTTAGCAGGCTTTTTAAAAAGTTAAACGCACTCAATAACTAAGGCAAATCGTCTTCTAATTCTTCTTTTGGCGTCGGCACCAAATCTTCTCTCGTCACATTCATTGCAAGCAATAAATTTGCTGCCACGAAAATAGACGAGTATGTACCTATAATAATCCCTACTAATAATGCCATAGAGAAATTATGAATCGCCTCACCGCCGGCAACAAATAACACTACCAACACAAACAAGGTGGTTAATGATGTAATCAATGTACGACCAAGGGTCTGGTTGATCGACTCATTCACCAAATCGTAAGGCGTGGTATCGCGCATAATACGAAAATTCTCACGAATTCGGTCACACACTACGATCGTATCATTCAAAGAGTACCCCACTACCGCAAGCAATGCCGCCAACACAGTAAGGTCAAACTCCACTTCAAAGATAGAAAAGAAACCCAACGTAATGATAACGTCGTGAATCAAAGCCGCAACAGAAGCGACAGAGAACTTGAACTGGAAGCGCACCGCCACATAAATCATGACGATCGCTAAAGCCAGCAACATACCCAAGCCGCCCTGCTCACGTAATTCTTCACCCACTTGCGCACCAACGAATTCTGAACGCTGAAGGGAAACGGCTGTCTTACCATGATTTTGAAGCGTTGCTAATACCTCATCACCCAATGTCGCCGTGTAGGCATTCGCCATACGGACCACAACATCAGTGGGCGAACCAAAGTTTTGCACGACAACATCGTCATAACCATTCTCACCCAATAAGGCACGAACATTATCCAGATTAGGAGCTTCTTCATAAGCCACCTCAATCAATGTCCCCCCAGTAAAATCCAGCCCAAACTGCAATCCCTTTGTTGCTAAAGAAACAAGAGAGATCAGTATCAGCGTAAGTGAAAAGACAGCTACGATTTTACGCATTGCCATAAACGGAATATTTGTCACTTTCATGGCATTCTCCTAAATGTACAGTTTCTTATTTTTACGACCACCATACACAAGGTTCACCTGTGCACGGGTTACCACGATGGCCGTAAACATAGAAGTCAGAATACCCAGCGACAATGTCACTGCGAAACCTTTCACAGGGCCAGTTCCTACCGCAAACAAAATCACAGCCACCAGTAATGTCGTGATATTGGCATCAAAAATAGTGGTAAAGGCGCGGTTAAAACCAGAATGTATGGCCTGCTGACTGGGTACGCCACTCGCCAATTCCTCTTTTATTCGCGAGAAAATAAGCACGTTGGCATCCACCGCCATCCCCATTGTCAAAACAATACCCGCAATACCGGGTAAGGTAAGCGTTGCAGACAACAAAGACATACAAGCCATTAGAAGCACAATATTCAAAGCCAAGGAGATATTGGCAAATATACCGAATACCTTGTAGTAAACCAGCATAAACAACATAACAACTAACAAGCCAATTTGCGCAGAGTTCACACCAAGCTTGATATTTTCAGCACCTAGGCTAGGACCGATAGTACGCTCTTCAACAAAATAAATTGGCGCGGCCAATGCACCAGCACGAAGCAAAAGAGCCAACTCAGAAGATTCACGAGGACTGTCTAAGCCTGTGATACGGAACGAATTACCCAAAGTAGTCTGAATGGTTGCCAGAGAAATAATCCCTTTCTCACTGTAACTTCTTCGCACTTCTTGCATTTTGCCATCTTTTTCAACAAAACGGCTACGCGACTTATGCTCAATGAAAACAACCGCCATGTTACGACCAACAGCAGAGCGAGTGACTTTACTCATCTGTTTACCACCTTTGGCATCCAGACTTATGTTCACCTGTGGACGACCATTTTCGTCAAAAGAGGAACTCGCATCTGAAACACTATCACCAGTGATAATGATATCTCGCTCTAATCGCGCCGTACGCCCACTACCATCACGGAAAGACAAAGTTTCAACATCTGCCCCTTTATCATCCAAACCCGCTTCTAAATGGAACTCTAGGTTTGCCGTGGCACCGATAATACGTTTTGCTGCCGCCGTATCTTGGACACCTGGCAGCTCCACCACAATACGGTTACTGCCTTGACGTTGCACCAATGGCTCCGCAACACCCAACTCGTTTACACGATTACGTAACGTCGTTAAGTTTTGCTGTAAAGCGTAAGATTCAATCGACTTAGTTTCGGCCTCAGTGAAACTGACATCCAAATAGAAGTCGCTACCATCTTGGCGAGTCGCATAACGGTACTCAGCAAAGTCTTTCTTTAGCAGAGTTTCTGCTGAAGCCAGATCTGATTCCTTCAAGAAACGGATAGACAGCACGCCGTCTTCAATATCCACACTGCGATAACGAACACGTTCTTTACGCAACGCCGCCTTCATTTCACTTGCGCTAACTTCAAGCTTTTGTTTTAGCGCCGCTGGCGTATCCACTTCCAAAAGGAAATGCACACCACCACGTAAATCTAACCCCAACTTAGCCGGACCCGCTCCTATTGAAGACAGCCATTCTGGCGTCGTCGGCACGAGATTAAGCGCTGTTACATAATTATCACCCAAAGCCGCCGCCACAACAGGCTTAGCAGCAAGTTGGTCCTCACCGTTATTAAAACGCAAGGTACCGCCAGCAGAGGTAACCTCTGCTTCTTTTAAATCTATATTCGCTTTAGAAAGCGCATCTTTTGCTTTTTGCAAAGTTTGCTCATCAACAACAGCCGTTGCTTTTTGGGTAGATATTTGTAGCGCTGGATCATCCGGATAAAGATTTGGGAATGCATAAAGTAGCCCCAAAGCCAAAACAAGAAGAATTAGCAAATACTTCCACAAGGGATACTTGTTAAGCATGAAAATTCCTTTACACCTAAAAAATTGAATGGATCGATAAAGAAGAAAAGCGCCTAGGCAGGCGCTTTTCAAAGAAGGTTAAATTGACTTCAACGTTCCCTTAGGTAAAACAGCAGCAACTGAAGATTTCTGAAATTTCATTTCAATGCCTTCAGACACTTCAAGTACTACATAGTTATCGTCTACTTTAGACACTTTACCTAGTACACCACCGCCAGTTACTACCTCAGTGCCTTTTGCTAGAGATGCAATCAAGTTTTTATGCTCTTTTGCACGTTTAGCTTGTGGGCGCCACATAAGGAAGTAAAAAATAACGACGAAGCCAGCAAGAAGTACTAGGTTAAAAATACCTGCATCTGCTGGTGCGCCACCTTCAGCGTAAGCTGGTGAGATCAATGCGATCATGGTGTTAACTCTCCAATGGTTTATGAAACTGTTGTAAGCTCCTTTACACAGGAACTTACATAATTTTGTTTATTATTCACTCAAAGCTGGCGTTTCTAGGCCTCGCTTCGCATAAAATTCATCAACAAAGGCGTCAAATCTACCTTCATCGAGCGCCTTACGCAATCCCGCCATGAGCGTTTGGTAATATCGTAGGTTATGAATCGTGTTTAATTGTGCACCGACCATTTCTTGACACTTATCCAAGTGATGTAAATAAGACCGAGAAAAGTTTTTACAAGTGTAACAATCACATTCTTTATCTAATGGATCGACATCATGGCGATATTTCGCATTTCGAATACGAACAACGCCTTCTGATGTAAACAAATGACCGTTACGCGCATTACGTGTTGGCATAACGCAATCAAACATGTCTACACCACGACGGACACCTTCAACCAAATCTTCCGGCTTACCAACCCCCATCAAATAACGTGGTTTGTCTTCCGGCATTTTTGGCGTAGTGTAATCCAATACCTTCATCATTTCTTCTTTCGGCTCACCGACTGACAAACCGCCAATAGCGTAACCGTCAAAGCCAATATCCACCAACCCTTCTAAAGACTCGTCACGAAGGTTTTCGTACATACTGCCTTGGATGATACCAAATAACGCCGACGGACTGTCACCATGCTCATCCTTTGAGCGTTTAGCCCAACGCAGACTCATACGCATAGATTTAGCCGCCACTTCAGGCGTCGCAGGATAAGGCGTACATTCGTCGAAGATCATTACAATATCCGAACCAAGGTCTCGCTGAACCTGCATGGAAATTTCTGGGCTTAAAAAAACCTTAGACCCATTAATGGGTGAACGGAAACTCACGCCCTCTTCGGTGATCTTACGCATCTCCCCTAGAGAAAATACCTGAAAGCCACCGGAATCGGTTAAAATCGGCTTTTTCCATTGTGTGAAGTCATGCAAATCGCCATGCGCTTTCACAACATCCGTTCCAGGACGTAGCCACAAATGGAAAGTGTTACCCAATATGATATCAGCACCAATTTCTTCAATATCTTTGGTCAACATACCTTTCACAGTACCGTAAGTACCAACTGGCATAAAAGCAGGCGTTTCAACTTTCCCACGTGGAAACGTCAGAGTCGCACGACGCGCTTTTCCTGACGTAGTGTGAAGTTCAAAATCCATAAAACATTCTGGACGTTTATCAGACATACGTCTTATTCCTCACCTTGCGGGCCTTTCGCCTGCGCATTTCGTGTAACAAACATGGCATCACCATAACTAAAAAATCGGTACTTTTGCGCAACAGCTTCTTTATAAGCCGCCATGACTTGGTCATAGCCTGCAAAAGCACTAATCAGCATAATCAATGTAGACTCTGGCAAATGAAAATTCGTCACCAAAGCATCCACCGTTTTGAATTCATAACCTGGGTAGATAAAAATACTCGTATCGTCTTGCATCGGAGCAATCTCGCCAGACTGACTGGCCGACTCCAAACTACGAACACTGGTTGTTCCCACCGCAATAACACGACCACCCGCCGCCTTAGTGGCTTTGACCTTTTCTACAACACTTGGCTCAACTTCCACATACTCAGCGTGCATAATGTGGTCTTGCACATTCTCAACCTTCATGGGTTGAAATGTTCCCGCTCCAACATGCAAAGTAACAAATGCGATATCAACGCCTTTGGCCTTTATTTTTTCAAGCAACACTTCATCAAAATGCAGACCAGCCGTAGGCGCGGCAACCGCACCAGGCTTTTGATTATAAACCGTTTGATATCGCTCCTGATCGCTGTCTTCATCTGGGCGTTCAATATAAGGCGGCAACGGCATGTGACCTGCTCGAGTTAACACGTCCAAAACAGGTTCATTAAAAGCAAGGTGAAACAGAGCACCAGAGCGACCAATCATCGTCGCTTCAATCGCCTCGCCTTTGTCTTGCCCTAAAATCAGCTTAGTGTTTTCTTTGGGAGACTTGCTCGCACGAACGTGAGCCAGTGCTTCATTGGTGTTAATAACTCGTTCTACCAATATCTCTACTTTTCCACCAGACTCCTTTTGACCAAAGACACGGGCTGGAATCACTCTTGTGTTGTTAAACACCATGAGGTCACCGGGCTGAACCAAATCCAATACATCTGGAAATTGACGATGCACCACCTCGCCACTGGGCCCATCAAGATGCAGCAACCGACTAGCAGTTCGATCAGGCATAGGGTAATTGGCGATCAAAGAATCGGGTAAATCAAAGTGATAATCGGAAACGAGCATGAAAAGAAAGCTACCTAAAAAAAACGACCCAGCATTCTAGCGAAAATCCACCCAAAAAGGTACTTCCAAGCCATCAGATGTGAAAAAGATAAAAAATAATAACTATAGCCGTTGACTTATATTATTAATCCCCTAAAATACGCCTCACCTTTTTCAAGGCCAGTGTGGTGGAATTGGTAGACACGACGGATTCAAAATCCGTTGCCTTCGGGTGTGGCGGTTCGAGTCCGCCTACTGGTACCAACATAAAAAAGCCCTGATCGATGATCAGGGCTTTTTTTTCGTTCCTTGAATGTCATTCTTAGGTTATTTATTAAAACCAACCGATCATTTTAGGAACACAGCATGAATCGCCGTAAAAAAATCAAAGACATTTTAACTAAGCGCAACAAACAAGCTAACTTAAAAGCCAACCCCAAAAAAGCGAAACCCAAGTACATTTCCAAAGCAGAACGAGCCAAAATGGAAGCGGAAGCGGCTGCCAACGCAACGACTGACAGCACGACCGAAGCACCCGCTGAAAACGAAGAACAAGATAACTAAAAGCGCGCTCTGAAATGCCAGTCACCCTCTTTCATATCATTTTTGACTGACTGGCGAATATCTTCATCTATCTGTTCACTAGCCACATCATACAAACCACACTGGGATACAACGTGTTTTTTGTTGATGCTTTCTCCTAAATACTCGTACACCACTCGCGCGCAACATGGTGCCCTCTCACCACTACCAGATACCCCCAAGCGCAGCCCTGTTAGACGTTCTACGCGATTTTGAAAGGAAGGATAAAGAATCGTTTGCGTCATTTCTACGTGAGTTTGGCTTTCATAGTCAATCAAAAACAACCTGTCCGACAACAACTGCACTACACCATTATAAACACCATGAAAAGACTTCTTAGAATGACGAGGGTTCAAGCGCTCAGTGCGCTGATAATAGGTTTTATCACCTTGGGATTCGATATGAACCAAAGTACGCAAAATCTTTCCGGGGCACGCCATAGAAAGATAATACTCAAAATAATAACCAGCATATTTTGCCAAACCATTCTGGCCAGCTTGATTCAGCTGATTAAATTGCACCTGCTCAGGCGTTAAGTTTTTAACATCCTCGTTCTGGCGAATCGGACGAGCCTGTACCAACTTAACAAATTGCGCATGCGGCAGTGCCATTTCACTTGGTTCAACACCAAAAAACTCACCAATTCGCCGCTGAGTACTCTTACTAGGAAGCGTTGTCCCATTCAAATACCGATTAAACTGAGCACGATTAATATTAAGCCGACGACACACATCCGCTACCGATTTGTAGTAACTGCATAATAACTGCAAATTATCCGCAAGATCCTGAGCCACAAACCATCCTCATCAAACAAGCCAAAGGTAAACACCCGCAGTGTAATCAATTCCGACCACGATAACACCCAAAATGTGATGCTAGTTGATACTATCAAAGCATCAACTAGCATCATAAAGCGCTTTTTTACGAACTCCCTTTCCTCGTTTTTTTTCGTTCCAATGAGCTTCTAAATTCCCCTTAATAAATCTAAAAAGAATTAGGAGTTACAACTCATGCTATCCCTTCTTACCGACCTGCTCTGGAGTAAGGTTCTTATCGCTGTACTAATCGGCATCGGCATCTGGTTTACCGTAGCGACACGCTTTGTGCAGTTTCGCTATTTTGGCAATATGTTCGGTATCCTGACGGCAAAACACCATGAAGCTGATGGTAAACATCTAAGCTCTTTCCAAGCGTTAATTCTATCTGTCGCTGGCCGCGTAGGCGGTGGTAACATTGCTGGTGTCGCTGTTGCCATTACCATTGGTGGACCAGGCGCGATTTTCTGGATGTGGGTTGTTGGCCTAATGGGCATGGCAACCAGTTTCGTAGAATGTATGCTGGCACAAACCTATAAAGCAGCAGAAAAAGACGGTACTTATCGTGGTGGTCCAGCGTTTTATATTGAACGTGGCCTCGGTAAAAACTGGAAATGGCTCTCTGTCCTATATTCAATCCTGTTATTGGCAACCTTTGGTATCGCCTTTACAACCTTACAGTCTTACTCTGTTGCTACGTCTCTAGAAGACGCATTTGGCATTCAGCCATATTACAGCGGCATCGGTATGGCGCTTATTGTCGGCTTGATTATTTTTGGTGGCGTGAAGCGTATTGCTCAAGTCGCAGAAATCTTAGTTCCTGTCATGGCTGGTGGTTATTTATTAATTGCCCTTATCGTTCTTGCGATGAACCTAAGTGTTATCCCAGACACCTTGGTGATGATTGTGAAAAGCGCCTTCGGCCTAGAACCAGCATTTGGTGGTGGTATCGGTGCCGCTATCTTGATGGGTGTTAAGCGTGGCCTTTTCTCTAACGAAGCCGGTCTTGGTAGCGCACCAAACGTTGCGGCCGTTGCTTACATTCCTCACCCAGCAAACCAAGGTATTGTTCAGGCCTTCTCTGTCTTTATCGATACCATCGTACTGTGTACTTGTACTGCTTTGATCATTCTTTTAGGCAGCGCCTATGATCCGAGCAGCACAGACACGGTCCAAGGTGTCGCGCTAACACAGGCCTCATTGGCCACTCACATGGGTGATTATGGCCGCATGTTCGTCAGTATTGCCCTATTACTTTTCGGTTTTAGTACGATTTTGTACAACTACTACCTAGGCGAAAACAGCGTTAGCTACCTAACCAAGTCTGACAACCACAGCTTCTTCATGAACGCTTTCCGCGTAATCATCATTTGCCTTTGCTGCACAGGCGCCATTCTTGACTTAGGTACTGTATTTGCTTTTGCTGATTTAACAATGGGCCTATTAGCTCTGGTTAACTTATTCGCCCTTGCTCTGTTGTTTAAAGTCGCTAAACGCGTAATGAAAGACTTTGACGATCAGCGCAAACAAGGCAACAAAGTACCAACCTTTGAAGCAAACCGTTTCGCCGATTTGGACCTAGACCAAGAATCTTGGCCGACTAACGAAAAAAACCACCAATAACCTCACTTAGATTACACCTCGCCGTGATCCGGCGAGGTGTCAGGAAGCACATAATGAATACTCGCTCAGAATACGATTTACTTGGCAATATGGACGTTCCCGCTGATGCGTTATACGGCATCCAGACATTACGCGCGGCACAAAATTTTTCCATTACTGGTGTTCCGATTTCTCATTTCCCTGAACTGGTGAAAGCGTTAGCCATGGTTAAAGCGGCAGCCGCTCGCACTAACCAAGAAATGAAACTGTTATCGACCGAAAAAGCCGATGCCATTGTCTTTGCCTGCCAAGATCTGATTCAAGGCCAATATCACGATCAATTCATTGTCGATGTTATTCAAGGCGGCGCAGGCACTTCAACCAACATGAACGCCAACGAGGTGATTGCCAACATTGCCTTAACCAAATTAGGCCGAGAGAAAGGTGACTACAAATATCTACACCCCAATGACGACGTAAACCGTTCGCAATCCACTAACGACGCCTACCCAACCGCCGCTTGCTTAGGTATTCAATTCGCGGCGGATAATTTTGTTCCTAGCCTAGCATCACTCAAAGAAGCACTCGAAGCTAAAGGGCGAGAGTTTGCTCACATTGTAAAAATGGGTCGAACCCAGCTTCAAGACGCCGTACCCATGACACTGGGGCAAGAGTTTGATGCGTTTGCGGTCACCCTTGGCGAAGACATTGATCGTATTAGCGAGGCCTGTGCCCTGCTGTGTGAAGTCAACCTTGGCGGCACCGCGATCGGCACGGGCATCAACACACCAGAAGGCTATGCCAAAAAAGTAGTAGAAAAACTGGCCACTATTTCAACCAAGCCACTTGTGCCTGCCTGCAACTTAGTAGAAGCCACATCAGACATGGGTGCGTTTGTCTTCTTCTCAGGAATATTGAAGCGTCTTGCCATAAAACTCAGCAAGATGAGCAATGATTTACGCTTATTATCAAGTGGTCCACGTACTGGTCTAGGCGAGATCAACTTGCCCCCTATGCAGCCCGGCTCATCCATTATGCCAGGCAAAGTAAACCCAGTTATTCCAGAAGCAATGAATCAGACGGCTTACCAAGTAATTGCTTCTGATTTGGCGGTCACCTTGGCGGCAGAAGCAGGCCAACTACAGCTAAATGCCATGGAACCCATGATCATTTATAACTTACTTAATTCGTTGAAAATGCTAAAAGAAGCCTGCCAAATGCTAGAAACTCGCTGTATTCGCGGGATTACAGCCAACGAAGCGGTTTGTGCTGGTCATGTTGAAAACAGCATAGGCATCATCACAGCGCTGGTTCCACACATTGGTTATGCCAATGCATCACGTATTGCCAATACCGCGTTGAACACAGGCAGCACAGTGAAAGCACTGGTTATTGAAGAAGGGCTATTGACTGAAGAACAAGTCAATATTTTGTTGAGCCCACAATCCATGCTTTCTCCTAGCAAGGTTACCCTATGACAGCACAAGTACTCGTTTTATATACCGGAGGCACCATAGGAATGGTGCAAACAGAGCAGGGCTTAGCCCCTGCTTCTGGCTTGCAAGAACGCATAGAAATGGCACTAGGAATGAGTCTAAGCACGCTTCCCACCTTTGAAGTGCTGGAAATTTCACCTTTAATTGACAGCGCCAATATCACACCAAAGCACTGGACGAAATTGGTGTCGATTCTTGCTACCCATTGGCAAGATTACGATGGTTTCGTGATTCTTCACGGCACAGATACCATGGCGTACACCGCTTCAGCCTTGTCTTTCATGCTTGGCGCTTGTTCAAAGAACGTCATTCTTACTGGGTCACAAATCCCATTAGGAATGAACCGCAGCGATGCGACGTCCAATTTACAAGCCGCATTGTCGCTAGCGGTATCTCATAGAATAGCGGACATTAGCCTAGTTTTTGATGGCAAGTTGATGCGCGGCAATCGCATTCAAAAAGTCAGTAGTGGCCGATTCGAAGCCTTCCATACCCCTAATGACGATTTGTTAGGGGAACTGGCCATAGAGACACAGCTTTACCCAGATCGCATGATCAAAAGCCATGATGAAACAACCACGTCTCTTGAACATCGCCTTGTGTGCTTTAAAGCCGGTGCTGTTGGAGTGCTGACATTACACCCAAGTCAGCCAAGTTCGATATACCAAAGCCTGCTCGATGACGAGGATTGCAAAGCCATTGTGCTAATGACCTATGGCGCTGGCAATGTGCCCGACCAAAACCCAGCGTTTTTATCTTTCTTAACGGAAGCTATGCTTCGTAAGAAAAATATCGTTAATTTAACTCAATGCCTACACGGTGGCGTCTCGCAAGGCGCCTATGCAGCTGGATCGATTTTGTCGTCGATGAACGCCCTAAGCGGCAGAGACATGACCCTAGAAGCCGCATTCTGCAAGCTGCACTGGCTCATTGCTACTGGCGAAAGCTACTACAGTATTCTAGAAAAATGGAACATCAATTATTGCGGTGAATACACACATCAATAATCTATCTCTCCACAAAAAAAGGCGTGAATTCACCGCGAATCCACGCCCGTTTTTTTACCTTACCATAGTAAAAACGTTAAGCAGGCTCACTCCAAACCGCCCATTCGTTACCGCATGGGTCTAGGAAGTGAAAACGACGACCACCTGGGAAATCAAAAATTTCTTGCTCTATGACACCACCAGCCGCCTTTACTTTTTCAAGCACAACTTCTATTTCGTTACTATACAAAATAACCAAAGCTGCGCCATTTTTTGGCCGCGAGCAAAAATCAGCCTGAAAAAAACCACCATCAAGACCCGCATTTTCAAACGCTGAATATTGAGGCCCATAATCCTTAAACCCCCAGCCAAACACTTGACTAAAAAAGGCTTTGTTTAACGCTAAATCACGAGCAGGTAACTCAACATAATTAATTTTATTGGATTCCATACTTCCTCACTTTATCGTTGATGTCACTACTAAAATGACGCTCACAAGAATCATAACACCACCAAGCCACTGTTGTTTCGTCAGCTTTTCAGCAAAGCGTACTTTTGAATAGTAAAGTGTGCCAATGATTTCAATCTGACCTAACGTTTTTACCAAGGCAGGATTGACCAAAGCAAAACCAGTAAACCAACCAATTGACCCCAATGAACTCAGCACACCCACTTTACAACTAAGGGAAAACTCCTGTTTAAAAGGCGCTAACATATCTTTGCTTTTATAAATTTGAATGCCACACAAAATAATAGACTGCAACGCCAAAACATACCAAAGTGTCACTCCCGCACTGGTAATAAGAGAGCCAGACAACGAATGAGTGGCCATCGACGACGTAACAGAGGCAATAGCAAAACATAGACCACTACCAAGCCCAAGCAGAAGAGAAATGTCCTTATAAGACTGCCTAATATTACTCCATTTAATGCTCATCACTATTGCTCCTATCACTCCCAAAGCAATACCAATCCAACTCCCTATCGACAAGGTATGATGCAACAATGGTAAACCAATAAGCGCCACTAAAACCGCCTCTGTCTTCGCTAACAAAGTGCCTAATGCAAAACTTCCAGTCTGAAACGCCCGCAACATAAAGTAAGTCGCCATAACTTGAGCAATCGCACAAATACTGGCCGGAATAAAAAAGTCTAAATGTTTTTCAATAGACACCCAGCCAAATATTTGCCAACAAACGACAAGATACACACTGACTAATGGCAACCCATACAAAGAACGCGACATGGTGGCGTGCAAAAAACCTGTTTCACGAGCTAACGTATTTTGATACGCCGTTCGAACCGACTGACACCCTGCCGCAAACAGAGTAATAAAGACCCACATGCTAACACCCAACCTTGATAGTGAAGAGCAATTAGCATGAGGCGAAGAGATGTATTTGTAAAAGGAATAAATATTATGTTTTGGATTCCTCAAAGGAATCCAAAAGCACTTATTTTTTTCTCAACTCAGTAACCGACTCTCCTGCAATTCCCCAGTTGTCTGTATTTACTTCATCAATTACCACCACTGTCGTGGCTGGATTCTTCCCAAGTACGTCCACCAGCAAATCTGTCGCACCTTTTATAAGTGCTTGCTTTTGCTCCTTGGTTACACCTTCATCCGTAATCCTAATATTGACGTAAGGCACACAGCACCTCCTTAGAATTTTGCAACAATCGCTTTTAAAGACTGCTTAACAGAATCATCTACAATCTCGCCATCTTTCATCACATCATAAAAGTTAGGCACACTCAGACTTCCCACTACATTGCCTTTAAAGAACGGCATGCTGTTAACCGTTTGAGCCAAAACACTGCTTGCACCACCCGGCCCTGGTGACGTTGAAAGTACCGCAACAGGCTTGTCTTGATAAACAGCTTTTTCGATACGGGACGCCCAGTCGAAGATATTTTTATACGCAGAAGAATAAGAACCATTGTGCTCAGCAAATGAAGCAACAACAGCGTCAGACTGTGCTATCGCATCAACAAACGCTTGCGCTTGAGAAGGAACACCATACTCTTTCTCAAAATCTTCACTAAAAAGCGGCATTTCAAAATCATTCAGATCAAGAAGCGTGACGTCAGCACCTTCAACTAAATTAGCGGTGTAACCCGCTAATGCTTTATTAATAGACTGTTTACTAGAGCTAGCGCCAAATGCGAGTACTTTCATTTTTAATCCTTTAGATTGATAAATATTAGAAAAAACACAAAACTTGTTTTTTTGCTGTATCGATATTTAGAATGCCATCATTAGTCACTTTAATACACTGATTTTCTCTCTCACCTGTGACCATTTTCTGTCACAAGAACACCAAAATTTTTTCCATAAAAAACCGCTTTATTGCATCTAGGCAATAAAGCGGTTTTCTAAATAGTTATTTTTAATCTATCTGACTGGCAAGTCAGTAATGTAACGGCCTAGACTTTCTCACCTGCATGTTCTGCAAAGCGACCTTTAGACTTATCATGCACCTGTTCATGGTTCGGCCAAGGCCAACCACCAAATTGCGTACGTTGATAGTCTTGGAATGCTTGCTGTAACTCGGCTCTTGTATTCATTACAAATGGGCCATGTTGTTCTACATGCTCACCGATTGGACGACCTTGCAATAATAAAAATCTGGCTTTTTTACCCTGATTTCGGAAAGCTAACTCCGAATCACTTTTCAAGATGAACGCCTCATTAATAACCGCATTTGTCTCATCCAAACTCACTTTTTCACCCTCAAAAAAATACAGGGTACGGCTTAAGTTTGCTGACGCAGACGGTAAGACCCACTCACCATTCTCTGGCAAATCGATCAACCAAATTGCCACATCGTTATTATTATCCGCTGCCCAAGAATCTGGCGGACAAGGAGATGGGTCGACATTTTGATACGATCCTGCAACCACTTTAACATGAGTTTCAAGCCCCTTGCTGTCAGCTACTTTGACCACTGGCGTGTCTTCATTCCAAAGCATTGCAAAATGTGGCGGCACCATTTTATTTTTGCTTGGCAAGTTCAACCAAATCTGAAAAAGCTCTAATGGATTCGCGTCATCGTCGTTCAACAAAGGAAACATTTCCGAGTGCTGAACACCAGAACCTGCGGTCATCCATTGTGTGTCACCTTCACCGTAGCGACCTGCGGCACCAATTGAGTCTGCATGATCGACAAAACCTTTATTGACTATGGTTACCGTCTCAAAGCCGCGATGCGGATGTGCAGGGAAGCCTGGAATATTTTTACCGTGATACATACGCCAACCATCAATACCGCCAAAATCCTGTCCTAAAGGACGATTACTCAAAGAAGCAGCAGGCCCCATTGAACCGTTAGCTTTAGGGTAAGTATCATTATGAAAAGCACAGAATAAGAAAGGATCAAATGTTGGCCAGAACATTTGCAAAGGAATTCGTTTTAAAATTGAAGAGCTCATTATGTTTCTCCATCAAGAAATAGTGTTTCTATCTAATACATATATAATAACATCTATAAACTTGATTGTTTTATGCTGATATTCGTTTCAATCTATCTATTTTTTAAATATATCTAGTTCAAACATCGTACATGCCACTGGCATTATCCTTAATCAGGAAAAACCACCTTAGCAGTACAGCCGACCAAATCTGTATTATCTTCCAATGAAAATGAACAATGATATTTAGTACAAATATCACGCACTATCATTAAACCTAAGCCATAACTTTCGCCACCTGGCTTCCCACCCAAACCGCAACCCGTATCAGAAATTGATAGCATATTTTCAGCGATAACAATATTAATGTGTCCTTCTTCTGTGGATGCCATGGCATTTTTTAATAGGTTCCCTACCAAAATATGAAAAGTCGGGGTAGGCAATTTCGTCTTAATTTGACCTTCCCCTACGATGTTGACTACCACAGACTTTCCAGAAAGATAAGCTAAATGCGTTTGTCTTATCTCTTGATATTCACTCATCTGCACAATACGCGAAGCAACCTCTGATAAATCTTCATCTCGAGTTAAAGACAATAAGGTCGTAATATAGTCTTCCATTTCTTGGCATGCTTGAGTCATACGAGCTCTCTGACGCTCTAAAAACTCTTTAGAATCCGATTTACCAAGTAGCGTCGTTGCTCCCTTCATCACCATTAGAGGCGTTCGCAACTCATGACTTGCATAACGGTTGAATGCTCGCTCCCGCTCGATCAACTCTCGAATTTGGTTTTGATAACTGTTTAATTGGCTCACTAGATGATGAATCTCTTTTATTGCCTCTCCTTCCGGTAATTCAATCGCAGTAAGGTTAGCGGAGGTTCTTTCACCAAGATTTGCAGAAAGCTTGGCAAGAGGTTTACTCAAACGATCAGAGATTCGCATGACCACCCACAAGCTAACAACCAATAATAGTAAAGATAAAATCAGCTGAGTACTCTGCGTTTCAAACATCTCCTCTTCCGATATTTCATAAATGTCATCATGATGAACTACGTATACGTCTTTCATTTCACCATTAAGCATGGCCTGTGAGCGCATTAAAAACTTACCATGCATCTTATCTAAGGCGTTATCCAACACATAAGGCTTATCATCGGAAAGGTTGGGCGCCAAAATGATATTTTTCGGTAGATGATCTTTGCCAATGTAAACGTCCGAGAAAGGCGGAACTGAAACGTGTGTCAGTTGCGTCCCTTCTAACAACTCAACGGCAGTATTTTTATCTTTCAACATGCGATTTTCAGCATAAACCATTTCGATATTTTCGATCATCGAAATAAACATTGAAAAATGGAAAGCAATGATGGCAAAAGCCATGATAGAAAAATAAGTAAAAGTAAGCTGCTTAGCCGTTTTTATTCGCTTCATTCATCACCTTCAGCAACTAGACGATAACCCACTTTTGACACTGTCCTTAAATATGCGTGTTCAAATGGTCGATCTATCAAACTGCGCAGCTGATAAATATGACTTCTTAAGACTTTGCTATCTGGCTCATCATCCCCCCACAATGCATCGCATATTTCATCTTTCGATACCACATCCGGAGCCTTCTGCATCAAACATTTTAAAATAGTATATTGCGATGGGTTTAACGGGTAACGATGGCCTTCACGTTGCAAAATCCTTGTATTCATATCCAATGACATACGGTCAAAAGTCAGTAGCCGAACGGCCACACCTCCTTTTCGTCTTCTTACCAAAGCCTGCAGCCGAGAATCAAGAATATCCAGGTCAAAAGGTTTTACTAAATAGTCATCGGTATAATGAGCAAAGCCCGCCAGAATATCTTCTTTGGAATCTCTTGCCGTTAACATTAAAATAGGCGTATCAATACCTGCTTCACGCAAAGATTTCGACACAAGCAAACCATCCATCTTAGGCAACATAATATCCAAAATAATGGCATCATAATTCTCAGACTTAGCCAGCTCATAACCTTGCAAGCCATTATTAGCGTAATCTAAGACGTACCCTTTGATCTCGAAGTAATCAAAGATCACCCCAGCAATATCTTTATGATCTTCAACCAATAGCAATTTCATAATTCTCTCAATCTTTCCAAAGAGCCAAGCAAAATACGGTCAAATTATCACATAAAAGAGAATCATTTTTCCCAACTTCATCAACATTAGAATAAGCCTAATCTTTTATGACAAGTAAAAGTGACATCGACAGACATAAGTTTAAAGGGAAAAACTGATCGGAATAGCAACTGAATTTATTTCTGACATCAGCTAAATGGGTAAAAGTAAACAAAACTCATATGCTGTATACAAAAAAAGAGCCTAATTGCCATGACGTCCAATGTACAACTATTGGTATCACGGCAATTAGGCTCTTTCGTAAATCTTGTTAAATGTTAACTACACCACCACCGATCCATAACTCGGTTCAGCATGGGAATGATTCAACGCATCATGAGCATGAGGGATATAGACAATAGCTTCACCCGTTTCAACTTTAATAGAAGCATCTTCAGGCACTCCACCTTTCCAAGCAATTTTACGTTCATCACGAGGAGAAACCCCAATATGCTTACGATAGCAACGACTAAAGTGTGGTGTTGATATAAAACCGCAGGCCATAGAAATTTCTACAATTGACATATTAGACTGCTTCAACAGCTTCCGCGCCCTTTCTAACCGCAAACGCAAATAAAAGCGCGAAGGCGAGCAATCTAAATGACGATGGAACATACGCTCAATCTGACGACGAGACACATCAACAAAAGAAGCCAATTCATCTAACTCAATAGGCTCTTCTAAGTTATTTTCCATTAACTCAATAACATCCACCAACTTAGGAGTACAAACGCCCGCACTATTAAACTGGCGCATTGGCATACGCTGTTGATCTGACTCATTACGAATACGATCGCAAATAAACATATCTGAAATAGCATTAGATAATTTAGGGCCATGCTGCTTAGACATCATATTTAAAAACATGTCCATAGGCGCACTACCACCAGAGGATGTCAAACGATCTCTATCGATAGAAAAGAGTTTATTATTACAATTAACTTTCGGAAAAGCTTCCTGCAATGCTGTCATGCACTCCCAGTGAACACTACATTGATAGCCATTCAAAAGACCAGCATGAGCAAGCACATAAGCCCCAGTACAAATACCGCCCAACTTAACACCCTTACGAGATTGCTTAGTTAACCAAGAAATCTGTTTTACCGTAAAGGTTCGAGTAATATCGACGCCGCCCACAACGATAATCAAATCAAAGTTACCACAGTTTTCCATTGACGAATCAGGTGTCAAGCTCAAACCATCACTAGCAGTAACAGATTGACCATTTTCAGAAATCAAATGCCAGCTATATAATTCTTCAGCTGACAATTGGTTCGCCATGCGAAGTGGCTCAATTGAGGAAGCTAATGCAATCATCGTAAAATGATCAAGCAATAGAAAACCAACTTTAGTAGTGTTTTTTGCGCCAAAAGCCAGGTGGGATTTTTCCATATCTATGTCCTCATATTTGTACTTCTTTACCACTACGCAAGATCTAGACCATATTTCTAGATTAGTTTGCAAAACCACAGTAAGAAGCACTTTTTTATTCTTTTAAGGAAACAAAAAGTTATTAATTTATACAATTAAAAAGCAAAAACATAAGGGCCAAGACAATAAGCACTTAGCCCTTTACTTTTCGGTCAAATCAATGCTCCATCTTGCACTAATATAGACCATGATCGCCCTTTTTAGGAACACCTAATTTCATTAAATTTAGTATTCAATAACGACATCTGACTGAGGTATCGTACAGCATGACAAAACGTAACCGGCTTCGACATCATCATCGGTAATCCCGCCGTTATGTTCCATCTTGGTCTCCCCCTCTTTCACCAGCACTTTACATGTCCCACAAATCCCCATACCACAGGCTTTTGGTATCATCAAATCCAACCTTGCCGCCGCATTATGCAAGGTTTCACCAGCCATTATTTGAATACTCTTTCCGCTGTTAGCAAATTCCACTCTCAACAAATCTTCATGATTTACCAAATCCGCTTCAGCCTGAGCCACTTCGGCTTGTTCTAGAGCATCTTCCACCACGCTGGCCGGTGTCGCGCCAAACGATTCTTCATGGTAGCGACTCATATCAAAACCACGGGATTGAAGAAGGTTTTTCACTGCTTTCATATAAGGCGCAGGACCACAACAAAAGATCTCGCGCTCCATGAAGTCTGGCGAAATCATATCCAACTTCGCTTCATCCAAGTAACCACGGTAACCTTGCCAAGGCAAACCATTCTCCATGCGCTCTACGATCAAATACAAACCAAAGTTATCCAATCGCGCCGCCAAATGATCAAGCTCACGGGAATAAATCACATCTCTTGGTGACCGAGCACTGTGTATAAAGGTCATGTCCACATCAGCATTAGTATCAAACCACCAGCGCGCCATAGACATCACTGGCGTAATCCCCACACCACCTGACAACAACAAGACTTTGTCCGCTGGGAAATCAATACAGTTAAACTGGCCGACAGGACCATGTACAGCCAATTCAGAACCAACCGACATATTGTCGTGTAACCAATTCGATACCTCACCACCAGGCACACGCTTCACCGTGATAGAAAAACTGTAAGGTACAGAAGGAGAACTTGAAATGGTGTAGGAACGCATGACCTGCTTACCTTCAATTTCTAGCTCCAAAGTAACAAATTGCCCCGGTTTGAAGAAGAACATCACTGGCTGCTGAGCCATAAAACAGAATGTCTTCACATCCCATGTTTCATGAATCACCTTCACACAACGAACATTATGACGTCCATTCACCCAAGTCTGAGTATTTACCGGCGCTAAATAATCAGCATTCATCGTATTTACAGAAGAAGAATTGCTCATATTGAAATCTCTTAATTAAATTCAATTGCTTAAAGTTGTGTGACACCATTTCGAGCCATTTTGGATCCTGTTGAGCAACGCAAGTTAACTCTGCGCGACAATAACTTGCTCATAGCAGTCAACGCTAGAAGCCACAAGACATTGCGAGTCGATTTAGGTGCTTTCTCGTGTCGTGAATAGTCATTTCTTTCATGCTTTATTAAGCCAATATAGCCTCGTAATAAAACGACGCTGTAACACAGTCCATTAATCTTTTTGTCATTTAAGGCCCAGAAAGATGAACCTAAACGACCAACTAAATATGCGCCATGCTTCGTTAGATGAAGCCAAAACTGCCATGTCAGAATTGCTAGCAAAACGTCCTAGCAATTACTCACTTGACGCTCAGCTTTATAATGACCCAAACATGTTCAGAATTGACATGGAAGAAGTCTTCCAAAAAGAGTGGCTATTTGTGGGTATGACAAGTGAAATCCCAAAAAAAGGCGACTATATAACTGTCGAAATTGGGCAAAATCCAGTGCTTGTCCTACGTGATGGTGAAGGAAACGTAAATGCGTTCCATAACACTTGTAGACACCGCGGTTCCGTCATTTGCACAGAGCATCGTGGTAAAGTGGCTAACCTAGTGTGCCCTTATCACCAATGGACTTACGACCTTAAAGGCAACCTTTTATTTGCTGGCACAGAAATGAGCAAAGACTTCGACCTGAAGCAACACGGCCTAAAACCAGCACTTTGTAAAACAGGCGGCGGCTTTATCTTCGTCTGTCTAGGCAAAACCGCACCAGATGATGGTTTTGATGACTTTTTGTCGACCCTCGATGAATACATGGAACCTTACGACGTTGAAAACACCAAACTGGCGGTCGAATCCACCATGCACGAACGTGCTAACTGGAAGCTGGTTCTCGAAAACAACCGTGAGTGCTACCACTGCTCAGGCAGCCACCCAGAACTTCTACACACATTGCTCGAATGGGACGACACAGAAGACCCACGAGCATCACAAGACTTCTTAAACCATTACAACGAACAATCAGCACAGTGGGACAAAGAAGGCATTCCTCACAAGCACAAGAGCTTTGGTGAAGTACAGCGTAACCGCATCGTGCGTATGCCTCTGAAAAAGGGCACAGAAGTCATGACCATAGATGGTGCTGCGGCCTGCACTAAAACACTTGGCCGCATTAAAAACCGTCAACTTGGCTCTATGCGTATTTTGCACCTTCCTAACTCATGGAACCATATGCAATCCGACCACTTTATTGTGTTCCGTGTATTGCCTATTTCCGCGCAAGAAAGCATTGTGACCACCAAATGGTTTGTTCATAAAGACGCCGTAGAAGGCGTGGATTATGATCCAGAAAACCTGCGCAAAGTATGGGACGCCACCAACGAACAAGACCGACTTCTCGGTGAGCGCAACCAGCTTGGTATCAACTCCATTGGCTACCAACCAGGTCCTTACTCAGAAACCTTCGAGTTTGGTGTGATTAACTTCTTAGAATGGTACTCAAACACCGTTCAAAAGAACCTAAAAGCGAAATAACACAGCCAAAAACGCAAAAAGCGAATCTTCGGATTCGCTTTTTTATTCAAAATATACATAAATGATTATGAATAATTTATTTGGTATCTGTGGTGTTAACAATTGCTTGAATTAACCCTCGCACATAAGAAGACAATAATTTTTCTATAGACAACTTTTTGTCATAAAAGCCAATCCAAGTTAAAAAGCAGATGGATATTGTCAAAATATCATTGTCTAACGGCGTTGCCTTATCTGATATCTCATCGAGCAAAAATTTAGCAAACACACGCTCCAAATCACTACACAATGAATGACCCGCCAAAAAAGCCAAATCCTTCTTTAAAGCCTCTAAATCAAATGCTTTTGTATCAACCCCTCTTGCTTTGATGATAAAAAAAGCGGTACAGGTGCGTAAATTTTTCTTTTGGTCTTCTAGCCAAACAGCTTGATTACTAAAAGAGCTACCATTCCAGCCCGTCAAGCCAATAGAGCTTGCATAGTCCAAATACATCGAACCATGTCGCTTTTCTCTTTGCCCTTCCGTTGTTGCCGAGCCAAAATAATCATTAAAAATATCAGATACTTTCAGCCCCGACTTAGCGCTAATATCATAGCTTTTTGAACCAGAAATGATCATCCCATCAACGTTCGCTAACGTTTTATAATACGCGCCATACTGATTAACCACTTCTTGCTTTTGCGCATGTGTTTCAGACTTGCTTATGAAAAACTCACCTGCAATTTCTGATAAATCACCAAGCCATCCTGCCGCCATTTTTCTATCATGAACAACAGGCATAATATGCTTCAAATAAGGCCAAATACGGGATTTAATGATAGATTCAGAAACAGGAGCGAAGGGTCCATTATGATTACTGGCATCTAAAATAGCGAATATATGAGCAATATCATAAAGCTCATTATTAGAGAGTATTACCTCATGGTTCGCGGAGAGTTTGTCAATATTAGGGCTTGAAGAAAAGGCGGGGATACCTTTTGTTTCGGGAATTAACAGATCATTCCAAGCAAGAGAGTTATAAAACATTTTGCGAAATTTTGTCAGCATCAGCTCAGTGTTTGTCGAGTCTGCCTCATTATCGCTCTCTACCGACTGCATAAATGATATATATTCAGAAATTTTGTAGTAGCCATCTGCTTTAGGCGCTTTGCCCTTAGCAGATTCACCAAAATCGAATTCAAAAAAATCATTGCTTTCCATAATTTGTGCCACGGTCCTACCTCATTTATTGTAAATACAATCAACACTTTCTATTTATCGAATCAAAACTAATGCCTTTACTTACAAAACATGCCTTTCACATTGCAAACAAGCCAAGCAAAATTTTTACAAAATCCGCTTTAGCAACCTATCCGCTCGCGTACGAATAACTTTTTTTAGTAATCGTTGGATTTTAACTGGATAATCCGCCATTACCTCAATCTGTTCGAATGAAGTGATTCGTTGTGTATGAAGATAAATGTTATCAAATTCAGCAGAAAACTTAGCGAGCAAATGCTGATGTGGGTCATCAATCAGTAAACCATTTTCCAAATCCAGTGCCCAAGCTCTCGGATTAACATTATTTCCTGTCAACAACATAGTACGACCATCTACCCATAATCCTTTCAAATGATAGCTATTCGTGTCGTGCTTCCATAAATGAATCGACAGTCCACCTGATGCGATATGACTCTCATTAGCACGAGCGAATTTACGCAAATTCATCTCGTACAAATACGGCAAACCACCAATTGCTTTGAACGGCTGATCCGGAGCAATATAAAAATCATTAGCGGTTTTATCACCCACTACAACATGAACCTTCACTCCACGTTTAATCGCACGCTTTACTTCTCTCAAGACAGATTTAGGTAGATTGAAATACGGCGTACAAAGAACAATCTCTTGTTTTGCCCCTGCTAACAATGAAATAATTTTTTGGTTCAACGCATTATATCGCTTACCCACACCAACTAAAGGCGTCACCGCTATATGCTGATCCCCAACGACTTCTTTGTCTCCACTGTAAGATGCCTTAGCAAGTGAAATTCTAAATTTTCGAATCGCTGATTTAAGTTCTTTTGTCGAAGGCAGAGCAGTTTCAGCAAGGTTATTCACCGCAGCATGTTGAATCATCTTAGTACTTATAAAATTCACCATACTGTTTGCCAAAGCCCGATTCTCGACAACATGATAACGATCAAAGCGATAACGATCTTGAAAATGCAAATACACGTTATTTAAACTCGCCCCGCTATAAATCACCGTATCGTCGATAACAAAACCTTTTAGATGCAACACCCCAAACACTTCACGATTACGAACTGGTATTCCATAGACGGGAATAGCGTGTTCATATTTTTCAGCAAAGGCCTGATACATAGCCGCATTGCCTTGTGCCTTTTCAGCACCGATTAACCCTCGCTGAGCACGGTGCCAATCCACACAGATGACAATATCTAACTCAGGATTACGCTGTTTCGCCTCGTAAGCCGCAGTCAGAACTTCCCTACCGGCTTCATCATTCTCAAGATAAAGCGCAACGAGATAGATTCTTGATGTCGCATTATGAATTGCGTTTAACAAATGTTCTCGAAAACTAAGGGCTGATTGCAGAACTTGGAAATGGTCAGGTTCAACGGCAAAAGTAGGTAATGAACCGAATAAGTTTCTAATGGGCATAATACAGAAGTGCTACCTTGTTTTTTTACTAACCATAGACTGTAGCAAATTCGCCGCTTTTATCCTAAAAAAGAATACAAAAACATAAGATTTCTCTCTTCATCAACTTATGCAATAAGCCAACACCTTTCCCCATAATTACAAAACATTTATCTATATCATCTTTCTTTGACCGCCACTCTACCCTCAAGATTTCAACCTATAATGATACTTAACAGATACAAAACTGCTCAAAAATCGATACAAAAAGACTGTAGTCTTGTGGTTATAAAAAGAGCTATGATGATATTTATAGCCAAATACGACAGAAAATCACCCCCCTAATAGCTATAAAAAAACAGTGATTTTGACAGCAGCACTAACCTGAAAAATAAAAGGAACCCTATGTCAAACTTAAGCATAAGATTAAAATTAGTTGCTATAACCGGACTTTTCTTCTCCATTCTTATCGCCATCCTTATTTATTTATCCGCTAACTCTATTAGCTCAGTAAGCCGTTTCTCCGCCGAAGAACTAACAAAATTCGAAAAAGAACAAGCCGAAAGCTTATTAAAATCCGCAGCGAATCAAGCTCGTTCCGGAGTAACGAATTACCTTGGAGGAACCGCAACAGTTGTCACCAGCTTAGCAAAAGTACTTACGGATACGAACTTAGCGAATGGCGGAACACCTTATACCCGACAGCAGGTAAAAGACCTGACTTTATTCATGCTAAAAAGCGCGCCAAATATGAGCTCCTTGTATTCTCAATTTGAGCCAAACGGATACGACGGCAAAGATAAAGAATCCATGGGCAAGGGTGACCACACCTCAGACACTGGGACGTTAGATGCCTATTGGGTAAAAGAAGACGATAATAATTTCACCTTTAGCCCAGGTGAAACTGAAATCAAATACCTTAAAGAAACCGATGAGAATGGCGTCCGCCTATCTGAATGGTACTTATGTTCATTAGATTCAAAAAAGGCCTGTTTACTCGACCCTTATCTATATGAACTACCCAATAATGAAAAAGTACTAATGACCACGTATTCAGAACCCGTGCTCGCAAATGGCAAATTCATGGGAATGGTGGGTGCAGACGTAAATCTACCTGAAATCCAAAAAAGCATCGTTGATATGGCAACTAAGCTTTTTGATGGAAAAGGTCAAATCACCATCCTAAGTGAAAAAAACCTCATCGTTGGCTCAACCAAATACCCAGAGGATGTTGGTCAAAACATCACCAAGAGCAAACTAACATTAGACACGCAAAAAACGGGCTTAGTACAAACAGAAGAACAATGGACATTTAGCGATTCAATTACCATAGGCAATGCCCCACAAAAATGGAAAGTATTCGTCTCAGTACCAACTTCTGTCTTGTTAGCGCCAGTTCACGCTTTAACCAATCAGTTGGATAATAAAACACAAGAATCCATCGTTCTTTTCGCTGTTGTTGCGATTACTCTCTTAGCCGTTGGTTTGGTGTTTATTTTCCTAATCGTCAGCACTATTACAGCGCCATTGCGTAATATTGCCCTACGAATGGAAGCCCTCGCCTCCGAAGATGGAGATTTGACACAACGCCTAGAACCTCAAAAACACCTTGAGCTCATTCTCTTGGCAAATGGCTTCAACCAGTTTACTGGCAAACTCCAAACAATGATTACGCAGCTGATTCAACAGCGTGATGTCGTTGCCAACGCCAACGATGATTTTGTAAAAGCCACCGCCACTGCGCACCAATCCACTATGCACCAGGCCGAACAAATTCACTCCGTAGTAACAGCGGTCACCGAGATGTCAAGCTCGGCAACCGACGTTGCCAGTCTAGCCAATGAAAACGGGCAAGCGGCAACAGAGATCAGTAACTACTTAAGTGAGTCATTCGAATTGGTTCAGGCCAATAAAACAATGGTGGAAAACTTAGCCAACCAACTGGACAAAGCCAGCGAACAAGTCGGCCAAGTGTCTCAACGCAGTGATTCAATTTACAGTATTCTAGATACCATTCGGGCCATTGCTGAGCAAACCAACTTACTGGCTTTGAACGCAGCCATTGAGGCAGCACGAGCTGGTGAACAAGGCCGAGGATTCGCCGTCGTTGCCGATGAAGTTCGTAGCTTAGCAGCCAGAACCCAAGAATCGACTGAAGAAGTAGATGAACTGATCAAAGGCTTGCAAGGTGATGTACAATCCGCTGTATCTTTAATCAAAGACAGCCAAGAAAATGCCAGCCAAACTGTGACATCTTCTATTGAAAGTGCAGAAAAACTAGGCATTGTAAATCAGCGTGTTTCTGGTATCTCCGACAATACCATTCAAGTTGCGTCCGCTGCCGGCGAACAATCCAACGTAGCAGAAGACATCAACCGCAACTTAATTGATATCAACAACTCATCATTGCAACTAAAAGACATCGTCAGCGAACTAGAAAGTAGCAATAAAAACAGCTCACAAGCCGTTGAAAAGCTCACCGCTATCTTGTCTTTATTAAAGGTTAAATAGATTGAAATAAGATTCAATTTACCTTTAGCTAAAAAACAAAAAGAGCGCTCAATCCTATTTTGAGCGCTCTTTTTTTGTCTTAGAAAAAGGTTTAAGAAAGCTAAACCCTAACCTCTTCCATATCAGGATTGTTCTTTAAATACGTCTTCCAAGATGAATCGATTACCTTCACCTCATTTTCAATCCAATGCTTAAACTTCATCACTTTCTGATATTTAAAATGCGGCGCAGGTGCAACAAGATAAAAGTCGTATTGAGACTTCATATAAATGGGCAAAGGGCAAATCAACTGCCCCTTCTCAATCAACTCATACACCAAACCATAACGCATCATCGCTAGCCCTTGCTGCGACAACAACGCCTCCACCAAGGAAGTTGAATCTGCCACATGCAAATTCGACTTCATCGGCATATCATAAAGATCCAAAAATCGCTGCAATATAGGCCATACGTGCCGAACATCTGGCCCTGTATCAGTAATGATAGGGATATCGATTAATTGTTCTTTGATCGGCTCATCCATATTAATCATCGAAGGATGACAAACCAGTACCAGATGCTCCCTTAATAATAATTGCGATTTTAGCCCTGCATACTCACCTCGACCTAAGCGAATACACAAATCCAAATCGTTATCTGCAAAAGTCGATAAATCAATACTTGGACTCAAACGAAGATTTATCTTAGGTTCCTCTGTTTGAAACCGCCCTAAGCGCGATACCAACCAACGACTCGAAAAAGACGGCACAGAACTGATCACCAAAGTATTAGGCTTAGGGTCTTCCATAATGCCTTTTACACCTTCCTCCAATAAACCGAACGCTTTCTCAACGTAATCAAACAAATACTGCCCTTCCGACGTCAGTACCACTTGGCGAGTGTGTCGTTCAAACAGCTCCACATTCAACGCCTGTTCCAAAGTTTTAATCTGTTGACTCACCGCTGCCTGCGTCACAAAAAGCGACTCCGCTGCCTTTTTAAAACTCAACAACTGCGCCGCATAACGAAATGCTTGTAATGATTTAAGTGGTGGCAAAACTCGATGAGAAGACATTATCAGCCTCGTTTATAAGTAAGTTTTTCTTAACTATAAAACACTTTTTCTCGTTTGTCTCAGTGCAATTAATAACCGATTATTTATATATGCAAAGGGGTCTGACCCGACTTAAGATAAAGGAGAAACACCATGAAAACTTGCACTCCAGAAGCAATGAGCAACATCAAAAGCAGCCAGGTAGACATAGCAAATGACTGCAAACAGACATTAGCTAAACTAAAAGAAAATACATGGAAACAGCGTCTCGCTAAAATAGCGCATAACTGGCGTACCAGAAGCAGACTCAGCCAACTAAACGATGCTCAATTAAAAGACCTCGGCATCACCGCGGCGGATGTGGATCACGAAGTAAACAAACCGCTGTGGAAGTGAATGTGATTAGGATAGAGAAACAACAAGGATACTTAGCCAAGTTTCCTTGTTGCAGGGTTGTGATTTCTTTAGACAGGTTGTCTTCTGGCGCGTCAAATACCGGCGTAGCGTAGCGAGGTCCGCGTGCTTTGACTTGTTAAGGCCTGCTCACTGATATATTCAGACCACATTTCATAGGTGGTTTTACCAAAGAAATTCTTGAATGATTCTTTGAAATTATTACCTTTTTCGAGATTTCTAAGAAGGCTAGTGGCCTTATATCCTTTGTTCAAAAACGCATAAAACATCTCACTTTGACGGTAATTCATATGCTGTTGAAATGCCCCATCTTTTAAACGCGGGTAATTTGTAGGCCATCGCTCACCCCATACGCCCCCTTTACCAAAGAGACCACCGACATCAATAGGTTCGATATGTTTATTTTCTTTCAAATATGAAATTGCCGCTTTCTCATTTACCAAGTCGGCACCACCGCCGTTTGATGCATACACAACTAGACCTTCATGAAACCATTGGGGTATTTGAATAGCTTGGTATATTGAAATTTGTTGGAACAAGTGTAAATGAGACAGTTCGTGTGTTAGAAATCACTTCTCGCGATTGTTTTCAAAGGCAAGAGGCGACAAAAATAAACCGTTAATATTAACAGCGGCTTTGATTCTTTCATTAGAGTCCGTGTAATGAGAAAAGCATTTCGTAGTATTACAAATATGAACAATTACATTCTTTGTAAATGGCTTGCCGTGTGCAAACTCAATTTTCCTGATGGCATCATCAAGAAAAGATGATACTAATTTTGCCTGTGCTTCCATGCTCGGCTTAAATAGGACTCTGGAATCTTGGTATATCAAAAATCAGATTCTACAGGCGACTCTCCATCTAATGGACGAAAATATGCTCATCCTAATAAAGATACGTACAAAATCAATGTTACCAAAACCTTAACGTGACTTTTCAAATATACCTCCATGTTAAATAAGGCTTAACGCCTTAATAACTGGAATTTAACCGTAACCAATTCAAATGTTCAACATAACCTGTCTGACTGTAATTAGTTGAATATAAATTCATAAAACCATGCAAGTAAGGTGTTTTTATAATTTTTACATTCTGTTTTCTAGACAATTCAGATTGTAATTCCAAAACATCGAAGTGAGATTCTTTCTTAGGAAAGATCAACTCCACTTCAAATGATGGGTTTACTTCTTTAAAATTTCTAATTTGGGAACCATAGTAACAAATTCCACGCTCTATATTCTTAACTGATGATTTTTCAGATAACTTCCAAATAATAGAAGCTCCAATACTAAAACCGATTAAGGTGCTAATTGTGTCTATTGACTCAATCACTTCTAGTAGTTTTGATAAATACGTTTCAAGTCCTACTTGTTCCATAAAGTATGAATATGCCTCAGCTTCATTTTTAAAGTTCATATTCACCCCATTATAAGGATCTACGATAATCCTAGCGTTTAGCTCTTCACTTAACTTTATTAAAGCAGGAGTTTTACCAAATACATCCGAAACTAAAATCATATTCCTAGACCTATGCTAGCTAGTTAACACCTCAATGACTGGCGCAGAAGGCGCGTAGTTAATTGATTTGTTAGGTGTATCAATGCTGTGACTCAAGCTCTTCTTTAATTAAACGAGCCAACTGTTTTGAGTCTACGCCCATAGCTCTAAAAGCTCTCGCTACAACGCCGTACTCCATTTCAGACGCAACACTAATTACATGAGCGCTCAACAAAGGTCGATGCTTATCTCTTTGTTTGAGAGTATATAGCGATTTAACCAACGTTTGACCCGATGGCTGCGAATTGTGAAATATTTTATTTGATTGTATCGCCTCTGAACTAATTTCATTCACATTATCAAAACCGATAGAGGACAATGCATCGGTGTATTGCTGACTTATAGCGCTTTTGAATTTTTCAGCATTTGCATCCATTCTCTCAAACACACGTTTAGCGCTGCCATCATCTAAATTTAAAGCTGAAAGTACGAAGTGTTCTGCCCCTGGCTCTTCCTTTCCATTGATATGTGCTTGTTCTTCTGCACCGGAAATCAACTTACTAATGGTTTTCATATCTCGGAAACGAAGCATGATTCTTTTAAACATTCCAATCTCCTTAACGATCTTTCTTAGAGCTGTGAATATCAGTGGCATGACGCTTATGTGCAGCTTGCTTAGAGACGCCTAGTGCCCCAGCGATTTCAGACCAACTCCATCCCTGCTTTATGGCTTCTTTAACCGCTTGCCGCTCCAATAGTTCCGCTAAATGGCGCAGAGCAACTACAGCAGCGAGAGCTTCTTCGGGGTTATCAGCTGAAGGTAGAGTTTCTATATTTTTCATTCGTCAACCAAAGTTGACGAATATTTGGAAGGTTTTATCCGATGAACAGCTAACGCTGCCTTAAGCGGTTAGTAAAAGTTGGCTAAAATGTGTAGCGAAGCAGGACCGAGCCAACTACTACGAATCCGACTTTAAGGCCTTGTTATACTTGTGAGCTAGCTCGATTAGCCTCAGTTTGCGGGTCTGTTACTAGCCAGTTATTCGCGGAGTTTGCTTCTATTAATTCTTTTACCAACAACTCACTGTAATAGCCCTGACTTACAAATGGATCTGACTGAATAGTTTCCTTAGCTGACTTTAAACTATCTGACATTATTATTTGAATTGCTGAATCATTATCCGAAAACGGACCGCATAGCAGCAAAACTCCAGACCTCTTTAGGGACTTAAGATAGCTTACATGCTTATTTAAAAGTCCATCGCTAAATAACTGTCTATTTTTCTTAGACAAAATTGCCACATATTTATTCATATACTTCCTTTGAAAATGACGCCGCGCTCATCGGAAAATTAGACGCGCAGCGACTAATTTATCCGTGTGAAGCACCTTGTTATACGCCATAGTTTTTTTTGGCCTGACTGACTTGGCTCTCTACTGTTGTACCTGGAACCAAATAGTAACTCGGGGCAATGATAGGTTCAGATTTATTTACTACCACCACTATAACCCCCTTAATTGGGAAGGCATCTCCAATAATTGGGGTCAATATCTCCGCATACTTTTGATAACCAATGTCGTCCAAAGAAAGATAAGATGCGGTGCCTTTTAATTTAAACCCTTTTTGTTTAAAGATGTTAATGAAGCTTACGCAAACATTTGGATTGGATTCTATATTTTTAACACTACCCGGAGAGGCAATATTGGCAATGACGATTTCATTTTCACCGTAGGTGGTAAAGGCTTCTTTTGGAGAGCAAGTTGGATAACCCTCCCTGTCTGAAGTAGCCAACCAACAAAGAACATTTTCTTTAACCGATTGTTTTATTTCTTCCGTAATCATTTCGTGTACCTTTGCAGCGTGTAACGCTAAGCGTCCCAACGACCGAAGGGAGTGCCAACAGTGTTTTGTTAGGCACGTTCATAAACTTCCGCTCATGTTCGCTTTTTGACTTTGAAGCGAATAATTGTGTTTTTGATCTCAAACTTAAAACCTTAGCGCCGTAGTAAAACGAAAAACAAAAAAGCCTATTTTCTACAAAGCGTATTTGGTTTTTACGTATTACTCTCCCTGCACCTAAAAGCTAAGCTTATTTTTTGCCTTTTGATTGGAAACAAGCCGAACCAAAATGCACCTTCTAGAACAATACCTAAGATGATGAATAGAAACACACCTGAATGAATTCCCATACCGTAAGATGCAATTGCTGCGACTATAAGAACTAGAGCAATAAAAATTCGATAAATACCTTTCACTTAAAACTCTCCTTTTAAGTGCCTAGACATAATGACTCCCCACGATGCTAGCCTCCAATTCCGTGGGTTAGTGTAAAACCAGAGCCATAATTAGTGTGTCAACAACTAAATCATGGAGGCTAGCATGATTGAACATAGCATAGTTTTTATTGGGTTGGACACTCATAAAGAGTTTATTGAAATTGCCTATATCGAGGATCAGCGCGGAGCGACACCTATTCATTTCGGGCGTATATCAAGCTCTAAGGTGGCTATCAAAAAGTTTGCCCGCCAATTTCAAGCTAAGTATCCCTCTGCCACACTCCATTTTGTTTATGAAGCG